>NZ_JAPSKQ010000047.1:0-15507 GCF_031181555.1 Streptomyces sp.
GTCAACATCGTGCCGACCACGACCGGCGCCGCCAAGGCGATCGGCCTGGTGCTGCCGAACCTCGACGGCAAGCTGTCGGGCGACTCGATCCGCGTACCGGTGCCGGTGGGCTCGATCGTCGAACTCAACACGACCGTCGCCCGCGACGTGACGCGCGACGACGTGCTGGCGGCGTACCGCGCCGCGGCGGAGGGGCCGCTCGCCGGTGTCCTCGAGTACTCGGAAGACCCGCTCGTGTCGTCCGACATCACGGGCAATCCCGCCTCGTCGATCTTCGACTCGGCCCTCACCCGCGTCGAGGGCCGCCACGTCAAGGTGGTCGCCTGGTACGACAACGAGTGGGGCTTCTCGAACCGCGTGATCGACACGCTCGAACTCCTCGCCTCCCGCTGACCGAACGCCGGGGGCCCCGCCTCCGGCGACCGCGCCGGCCGGCACTTCCCCCGGGCGCGCCGGCCGGCCGGTCGGGCAGCCGGAGCGCCCGGTCGCAGAAAGCGGGTCGGCCCGGCCTCCGGAGGGTGCGGGAGCGCCACGGCCGGCCGAGGGGCTCTTCGAGCGTCGCCCCGCGATGACCCACGGCCACCGTGACGGTCCGCGGCCTCCTCCTCGTGCGGCCGGCACCCGGTGGGCTCGGTCGAGGACCGGCCCGCCCACCGGGACCGGAGAAGTGCGCAGGTGGCGTCGGGCCGTGGTGCTCCACCCCCTGACCGCGATGGTCGCGTGCCCGGACGCAGGAGACGGCGCAGGGCATGGTGGACCTCCCCCTGCCGCCCCCGGAACGGAGTCCCGGGGGCGGCAGGCGTTGCGGAAGGCGTCCGGGACGTACGCCTCGCCGCGGTCGCCGGCCACCGTCTCCGGAGCGATCACCGGTTTCGCGGCGGCCCGGGCCGGCCGCTCGTCCAGCGGCAGAAGCGAGGCGTGGCCGGCTCGGCGCAGGTCGCAGCCCCGTACCGGCCCGAGAAGTTCCGCCGCCCGCCGCCCGCCGCCCGCGGTACGGGGAACCCGCGGCCGCCTCGGACCGGACCGGCCACACCGCCTCGGGCGGCCCACCGCGCGCCTCTCCTCGGACGTCGGCGTACTCCAGCCGGAATCCCTCCGCTTCCACCGGCCGCCCCCCACTTGGCGCTGACCGGCTGGCACGACCGCAGGGGCGGACGAGGCCGGCGCCTCGGATCGACCGAGACGTCTCGCCGGGTGCCGGGACCGAGCGAGGCGCGCGACCGGACGCTCCACGGAGACCGGGACCGCCTCGACTTCGCTGGGACGGGCCGGTACGACGACGACCGCGGGCGCCGGGGCGTCCGGTGGCGCACTCCTGCAAGCGGGTGCTTGCAATAGTTAGCAAGGTGGGGCAAGGTGGAGGCATGGCATCGCTCAACGTCGGCAATCTCGGCGAGTACCTGCGCGAACAGCGCCGCAGCGCGCAGTTGTCGCTGCGGCAGCTCGCCGATGCCGCGGGGGTGTCCAATCCGTATCTCAGCCAGATCGAGCGCGGGCTGCGCAAGCCGAGCGCGGAGGTGCTGCAGCAGGTCGCCAAGGCACTGCGGATCTCCGCCGAGACGCTGTACGTCCGGGCCGGCATCCTCGACGCCGAGCGGGACCGGGACGAGGCCGGGACGCGGGCCGTCCTCCTCGCCGACCCCACGCTGACCGAACGTCAGAAGCAGGTGCTGCTCCAGATCTACGAGTCCTTCCGCAAGGAGAACGGGTTCGGGGGCACCGAGGACGGTGGGACGACGGCCGAGGCGACCGAGACGGACGAGGCAGCCGGGACCGCCGGGGTCCCCGACGGCGTCGACGGGAGCGACCCCGCGGGGAACGCCCCGGACAGCGGTGCCGCGATACGCCGGAGCCGTACGGCCGGCGGCGCGTCCGCCGGGCGCCGTGGCTCCACCAGCAAGGGCGGTACGTCCGCCGGGCGCCGTCCCCGCACGACCGGCGGCAGCGACACCGATCCGCAGCAGACGGCCGGCTGAGCCGGACCAGGGCACCGGCCGCCCGCCGCGGACCACACGAACCCCCAGCCGAGAACGAATCCGGGAGGACCATCACCATGGCCATCACCGACGACCTGCGCAAGACCTTCAGCAACCCGACCCCGCTCTACTTCGCCGCCGGCACCGCCGACCTCGCCCTGCAGCAGGCCAAGAAGGTGCCGGTCCTGGTGGACCAGCTGCGCACCGAGGCGCCGGCCCGCATCGAGGCCGTCCGCAACACCGACCCCAAGGCCGTCCAGGAGAAGGCGACCCTCCGGGTCCGGGAGACGCAGGAGACCCTGCAGGCCAAGGTCGGCGAGTTCTTCGGCTCGCTCGACACCGACCTGAAGAAGCTCGGTGAGACCGCCCAGGACCTCGCGCTGCGCGGGGTCGGCGTCGCCGCCGAGTACGCGGTCAAGGCCCGGGAGACGTACGAGAAGGTCGCCGAGCACGGCGAGCAGGCCGTGAGGACCTGGCGCGGCGAGGCCGCCGAGAGCATCGAGGACATCGCCGTGGCCGTCGAGCCGGCCGCCGGCGGACCGAAGCCCGTGTCCCGGCCCGAGCCGGCCGAGGCCAAGGACGACAGGCCCGCCGCGAACGGTGCCGAGTCCGCCGAGGCGAAGAAGCCCGCCGGTGCCAAGAAGACCCCGGCGCGCAAGACCACGGCCAAGAAGACGACCCCGCCCGCCGAGTAAGCGGCGGGTCCGGTCGGCCGGCGGAACGGGCCGGGCACTCTCGCGGTGTCCGGCCCGTTGTCCGGGTAGCCGACCGGCGGTTGCGGGTACGGTGACCGCGTAGGGACGAGCCGAGTCGGGTGGTGGACGTAGTGCTGATGCAGGGCTTCGCGAATTTCATGTGGCTGCTGAGCATGGCCCTGATCCTTTTCAGCGGTTTCGCGCTGATCGACGCCGCCACGCGCCGTGAGGACGCCTACCGCGCGGCCGACAAGCAGAGCAAGCCGTTCTGGCTGATCATCCTCGCCATCGCGTTCGTGGTGAACCTGATCTTCAACATCCTGTCGTTCCTGCCGATCATCGGGCTGATCGCGACCATCGTGTACATGGTCGACGTCCGTCCCGCCCTGCGCGGCCTCCCCGGCGGCGGACGCAGCCACAGGGGCTCCAGCAGCGACGGCCCGTACGGCCCGTGGAACGGCGGCCGGTAGGACGACACGGCGCCGGCAGGACACGGCCGCCCCGTCCCGGCCCCGCCCCGCTGCCCGGTGGGGGCGACGGCGCACGCGGAGCTCGCCGGGCGCACGGGAGACCGCATGCGCCGGTCACCGGCCGGGCGGCCCGTCGGCCGTGCGGGCCGGGGCGCGCCCGTCGCGGCACCGCCCGGCAGGGCTACGGCGCGCGGTCCAGCAGCAGGACCGCCACGTCGTCCGTCAGCTCGCCGCCGTTGAGGTCGCGGACCTCGTTGACCGCCGCCCGCAGCAGTTCCTCGCCGCGCAGGCCCGCGGTGAGCTGCCGGCGGACCATGTCCACCATGCCGTCCTGGCCGAGCCGCTCCCCGCTGTCGCCGATCCGGCCCTCGATCAGGCCGTCGGTGTAGAGCATCAGGCTCCACTCGGCGCCCAGCTCCACCTGCATCCGCGGCCAGCGGGCGCCGGGCAGCAGGCCGAGCGCCGGTCCGTTGTTGTCGTACGGCAGCAGCCGCGCGGGCAGGTCCGGGCGGACGAGCAGCGGCGACGGGTGACCGGCCAGGCACAGGCCGGCCCGGCGGCCGTCCGGGGCGATGTCGACCGTGCACAGGGTCGCGAAGATCTCGTCGTCCGCGCGTTCGTGCTCCAGTACCTGCTGGAGCGTGCCCAGCAGCTGGTCGCCGCACAGCCCCGCCAGGGTCAGCGCGCGCCAGGCGATGCGCAGCTCCACGCCGAGGGCGGCCTCGTCCGGGCCGTGGCCGCAGACGTCGCCGATCATGGCGTGCACGGTGCCGTCCGGGGTGCGGACGACGTCGTAGAAGTCACCGCCGAGCAGGGCGCGTGAGCGGCCGGGGCGGTAGCGGGCGGCGAAGCGGAGCGAGGAGCCCTCCAGCAGCGGGGTCGGCAGCAGGCCGCGCTCCAGGCGACGGTTCTCCTGGGCGCGCAGGCGCCCCTCGGCGAGCCGCCGCTCGGCCGACTCGGACCGTTTGCGCTCCACCGCGTAGCGGATCGCCCGGCTCAGCAGCCGGCCGTCCAGTTCGTCGCGGACGAGGTAGTCCTGCGCGCCCACCCGTACCGCCTCCGCGCCGCGCTCGGCGTCGTTGGACGCGGTCAGCGCGAGGACGGCGTGCCGGGGCGCCAGCTCCAGCACGTGCTTGAGCACGGCGAGCTCGTCGTCACCGCCGCCCGCCCGGCCGGGCGCGGGCAGCGCGAGGTCGAGCAGGATGCAGTGGACGTCGTCGGTGAGCAGCCGCTCGGCCTCGGTGAGGTTGCGGGCGGTGCGGACGCGGATCGGCTTGCCGGCCTGGTCGAGCAGGTCCGGCACGATCGGCGAGCCGACGGGATCGTCCTCGATCAGCAGGAGTGTGAGGTTGGTGGGGGCGGTCGTCTCGGCCCTGTCCGGCGCGGACCCGGCCGGGTCCGCGGTGTTCCCGGGCGGGGCCGTCGTGCGCGGGGCCGCCGCCAGGGCCTCCGCGGAGTCCTGGGCGGAGCCGCCGTTCGGCGGCGCGGCCGGCGCCTGACCGCTCTCCGCGGCCGGGATCGCTCTCTGCCGCGGTACGGGTGCGGGCATGGTTCCGGATTCCTTCCCTCCCCCCGAGGGCACGGTGGGGGCGAGGGATCTCGGCCCTTCCCTGGGCTCGCACCTCTGCGCGAGCGGGGGATGCCCCTTCGACCCGGGACGATAGCGGGTGACGGCGCCGCAGCGGAATGGTGCGACGCACGTCGGTCGGCCGTCGGCCACCGTCATATGCCGCGTTTACTACCGCAGTTGGACAGGCCGATGGGGCCACGGGGATGACGAACGTCACGCCCGCAGGGGGGTCGGCGCGAGATCCGCGTGGACTGGGTCACGTGGCCCCGGTCACCGGGGCGCCGGTCACCGTGGCCCCGGTCACCGGGCCGTCGGGCGGGGCGGGGTGCCGGTCCCGCCGCTCAGTCCGCGTCCGGGCGCACCACGCCGAGGATCGGCATCGTCCCGGCCCCCGCGATCGTCACCGTCCGCCCCGGGCGCGGGGCGTGCACGATGGAGCCGTCCCCGATGTACATCCCGACGTGGCTGGCGTCGGCGAAGTAGATGATGAGGTCGCCGGGCCGCATGTCCTCGATGTCGACCTTCTCCAACTGCTCCCACTGCGCCTGCGAGGTGCGCGGGACGCCCAGCCCCGCCGACGCCCAGGCCTGCGAGGTCAGCCCGGAGCAGTCGTACGCCTCGGGGCCCTCGGCGCCCCACTGGTACGGCTTGCCGATCTGCGCGGTGGCGTACGCGACGGCCTTCCTGCCCTGCGCGGTCGCCTCGCCCCGGATCTCGTCGAGGATGCCGGAGCTCAGCCAGGTGGCCTGCGCCTGCCGGGCGGCCCGCTCCTCCAGCCGGGCCAGGCGCTCCCGCTCCTCCTTCTCCAGCTCGGACTCGAGCTTCTCGGCCGCCGCGATCTGCTTCTCGATCTTCTTCTGCGCCTTGGCCTTGGCCTTGCGGCCCGCCTCCAGCTTGCGCCACTGCGCGTCGGCGTCCTCGGCGTACTGCTCCAGGTCCTGCTGCGCGCGGGTCAGTTCCCCGAGCAGTCCCCTGGTCGCGTGCTCGCCCTGGCGCACCCGGCCCGCGCCGTCCAGGAACTCCTGCGGGTCGTCGCTCAGCATCAGGTGCGCTTCGGGCGGCAGTCCGCCGCCGCGGTACTGGGCGGCGGCCGCGGCGCCCGCGCGGTCCTTCAGGTCGTCCAGCCTCTCCCGGCCCTTGACGATCTTCTTGGCCAGCCGGACGATCTCGGCGGACTGCTGCTTCGCCCTCTCCTCCGCGTCGTTGTACTCGTCGGTGGCGACGGCCGCCGCGCGGTAGAGCTCGTCGAGCTTCTCCCGCACGGCTTCGAGGTCCTTGTCGGTGGCGGCCGGGACGCTCGCGCTCGGGGACGGGGAGGGCGGGGGAGCGGGATCCGCGAACGCCGTACCCGGTGCCGCCAGCACCGTGACCGCACAGACCACGGCCACGGCCGCCGTGATCAGCCCGCGCCTGCCCGTCCGCATGGCTCCGCCCCCCAACTGGTTAACCGCCAGTAACATCCGGTCGTCCGAGGATGCTGCCATGTCGGCGCGCGAAACGACAGACCCACTGCTTTCCGTCGTCTCCTCCCGGCACGGCGACCACCCCGCCGGTGTGACGTACGACTCACGGAGATCGTTCCCGCCGTCCCCCGGGGCGTGTGCCGCCACCGCCGCCACCGGGTCAGTTCCGCGGCGCCAACGCCTCCCACCGCACCGTGACCTCGCCCTGCCGCCAGCGCGCCGGCCCGTCCGTCACCGGCCAGTGGGCCGCGAGGTCCCGCACCGCCCGGATCCAGCGCTGCCGGGCGCCGTACGCGGCGTAGGGCGCGGCGGCCGCCCAGGCGTGGTCGAAGTCGCGCAGGAAGGCGTGCACCGGCTCACCGGGGACGTTGCGGTGGATGAGCGCCTTCGGCAGGCGTTCCGCCAGGTCCGAGGGGCGCTCCAGCGAGCCCAGCCGGGTCGCGAAGGTGACCGTGCGCGGCCCTTCCGGCCCGAGGGCGACCCACACGTGCCGGCGTCCTATCTCGTCGCAGGTCCCCTCGACCAGCAGCCCGCCGCGCGAGCCCGTCGCCGGGTCGGCCGGTGCGAGCCGCGCGCACAGCCGCTGCCACACGGCGGCGACCTCCGCCTCGTCGTACTGGCGCAGCACGTTCGCCGCGCGGACCAGCAGCGGCCGTCCGGGGACCGGGACCTCGAAGCCGCCGTGCCGGAAGACCAGCCCGTCGCGCTCGTACGGCCGCGCGGCCGCGACCCGGGCCGGCTCGATCTCGACGCCCACCACGCGCGCGCGCGGCGCCACGGAGCGCAGGCGGTGCAGCAGCTCGACCGCCGTCCAGGGGGCCGCGCCGTAGCCGAGGTCGACGGTGACGGGGTCCTGCGCGCGGCGCAGTTCCGCGCCGTGCGTGGCCGCGATCCAGCGGTCCATGCGGCGCAGCCGGTTGGGGTTGGTCGTCCCGCGCGTCACCGTGCCCACGACGGGGGTCCCCCCGCCCGGGCCACGCCGGGGGCGGGGGAGGGGAGCGGCGCGGACTGTCATGCGTACGAGGGTATGCGGACGCCCGGGACGGATCGGGCGCCCCACCGGGGACGTCCCCGCCGAGGGGGTGCCACGGACACCACGCACCCTGTTTTCGAACGGTTGAGCGACGGTCGGTAATGATTCGGCAAAGACCCGGTCCGAAGCGGGCGTCCGGAAATGGAACTCACCCTTCCGGTGTTGACGTCGCGGAGGGTTCGTCCGCCCTCCGACAGCCGTGCCCGCAGCGAGGAGGAACGCCACGTGAGCCAGTACATCGCGAGGCTCGGGCGGCGCTCCCCGGCGGCGCCCCCGCGGCTGCGACTGCACCGCAGGCACCCCCGCCGCGTGGCGATGCTCTCCGTGCACACCTCCCCGCTCCACCAGCCGGGCACCGGCGACGCCGGCGGCATGAACGTCTACATCGTCGAGCTCGCGCAGCGCCTCGCCGCGATCAACATCGAGGTCGAGATCTTCACGCGCGCGACCGCCGCCGCCCTCCCGCCCAGCGTCGAACTCGCCCCCGGCGTCCTCGTCCGGCACGTCGACGCCGGCCCCTACGAGGGCCTCGCCAAGGAGGAGCTGCCCGCCCAGCTGTGCGCCTTCACCCACGGCGTGATGCAGGCGTGGGCCGGCCACCGCCCCGGCCACTACGACCTGGTCCACTCCCACTACTGGCTCTCCGGCCACGTCGGCTGGCTCGCCGCCCAGCGCTGGGGCGTCCCCCTGGTGCACGCCATGCACACCATGGCCAAGGTCAAGAACGCCAACCTGGCCGACGGCGACACGCCCGAGCCCGCCGCCCGCGTCATCGGCGAGACCCAGATCGTCAACGCCGCCGACCGGCTGATCGCCAACACCGCCGAGGAGGCGGACGAACTCGTCCGGCACTACGCCGCCGACCCCGGCAAGGTCGCCGTCGTGCACCCCGGCGTGAACCTGGCCCGCTTCCGCCCCGCCGACGGCCGCGCCGCCGCGCGGGCCCGCCTCGGCCTGCCCCAGGACGCGCTGATCCCGCTCTTCGCCGGCCGCATCCAGCCGCTCAAGGCACCCGACGTGCTGCTCCGCGCGGTCGCCGTCCTGCTCGACGAGCGTCCCGAACTGCGCGCGCGGATCTGCGTCCCCGTGGTCGGCGGCCCCAGCGGCAGCGGCCTCGCCAAACCGGAGGGGCTGCAGAAGCTCGCCGCGCGCCTCGGCATCGCGGACGTCGTACGGTTCCGCCCGCCGGTCGGGCAGGAGCAGCTCGCGGACTGGTTCCGCGCGGCGTCCGTCCTCGTCATGCCGTCCTACAGCGAGTCGTTCGGCCTGGTCGCCATAGAGGCGCAGGCGGCCGGCACCCCGGTGCTCGCCGCCGCGGTCGGCGGTCTCCCGGTGGCCGTACGGGACGGGCACACCGGCTTCCTGGTCCAGGGGCACGACCCCGCCGCCTACGCGCGCGTGCTGCGCGACTTCGCCGACCACCCGCACCTCACCGACCGGATGGGCGAGGCCGCCGCCCGGCACGCCCAGTCCTTCGGCTGGGACACCGCGGCCGCCGCCACGGCCGACGTCTACACGGCCGCGACGCAGGCGCACCGCCGTCACGTACGCTCCCACCATGGCTGACACGGCAGCGGAAGCAGAACAGCGGCGGGCGGCACAGGTCGTCGAGGGCGTACTGAAGGACACCGGACTCGAGTGGGAGAGCCCCGCGTCCGGCACCTACGTCGTGAAGCTCCCCGGCACCCGCAAGCTGTCCACGACGGTCTCCCTGATCGTCGGCCGGCACACGCTCTCCCTCAACGCCTTCGTCATCCGCCACCCCGACGAGAACGAGGCCGCCGTCCACCGCTGGCTCCTGGAGCGCAACCTCAAGCTCTTCGGCGTGAGTTACGCCGTCGACCCGCTCGGCGACGTCTACGTCACCGGCCGCCTCCCGCTGCCCGCCGTCACCCCGGACGGACTCGACCGGCTCCTCGGCCAGGTGCTGGAGGCCGCCGACGGCAGCTTCAACACGCTGCTCGAGCTCGGCTTCGCCTCCGCGATCCGCAAGGAGTACGCCTGGCGGGTGTCGCGCGGGGAGCCGACCCGCAACCTGGACGCGTTCGCGCACCTGCTGGAGCGTCCCTCGGGCGAGTGACGACCGCGCAGGTCACAGCGGGGGCAGGGTTCCGAACGCACGTGCGGGTGCGTGCTGTTAGTCTGCCGCGACCCGGATCCCGGTCCCAGGGGTCCCGTGCATGAAGAGGACGTGCATGCGCACTGGCAGATCCACCCTCATGGCCGCGCTCACGGGAGCGCTCGCCCTCGGGCTGTTCACCGCGCCGCCCGCACGGGCGGCGGACACCGGCGTCACCGTGACGGACATGGTCGTGAACGGGGGCAAGCCCATCGTCGTGGGCATCTCCGAGGAGAAGAGCCCCGCCGTCAGCTTCCGCATGACCTGGCCCGCGGGCTACTCGTCCGGCGACATCACCGCGTTCCCGTACCTGTACCACGACACCACGGCCGCCAGGGGCCTGGAGAGCGGCGGCATCTACACGGGCTTCGTCACCTACTACGACGACACCCCCGGCTCGGCGGACGTCGAGGGCGAGCTCTACATCGACCCCCGCTGGACCCTGGACTCCACCAACGACGCCACCACCTGGAAGGTCGCCGTCAACGTCCGCCTCTGGGCCACCGAGACCAAGCTCAAGGCCGAGGAGAACCTGACCGGCCTCGGCACGGTCCAGGTCAAGCGCGCGGCGCGGGCCACGGTCAACGCCTCGCCGGAGCCGGTCGTCAAGAACAGGACGCTCACCGTGACGGGCAAGCTGACGCGCGCCGACTGGGGGAAGGAGGCGTACGTCGGCTACGGCGGCAAGCTGGCCAAGCTCCAGTTCCGCAAGGCGGGCACCAGCACCTACACGACGGTCAAGACCGTGCGGGCGAACTCCACGGGCGCCCTGAAGACCACGGTGACGGCCACCACCGACGGCTACTGGCGCTGGACGTTCGGCGAGACGTCCACGACGGGCGGGGCGACGGCGAAGGGCGACTACGTCGACGTGAAGTGACGTGAGGTCACCCGGAGCGGTATGACGCGGCGGCACGGCCGCCGTCCGGGACCGGTGGCCCGCCGGCGCGGGGGCTACCGGACCCCCGCGCGGTAACGGCCCGGCGTGACCCCGACCAGCTTCCGGAAGTGCCGGGTGAGATGGGCCTGGTCGTAGAACCCGGTGGCCGCCGCGACCGCGCTCGGCGCCGCACCCTCCAGGAGCAGCCGACGGGCCCGCCCCACCCGGCGGGACATCAGGTACTGGTGCGGCGCGATGCCGTAGGCGCCGCTGAACGCCCGTACGAGGTGCGCGGGATGGGCGGACAGCACCCCGGCGGCCTCCCGCAGGCCGATCCCCTCCACGACCCGCTCGTCGAGCAGTTCGCGCAGCCGCCGCGCGAGGACGGGATCCCGCCGGGGCGTCCCCGCGGCGGCGTCCCGGGACCGCAGATGCGCGCGCAGCCGCTCCCCGACGAGCGTCAGCCGGCTCTCGGCCTCCAGTTCGTCACCGGGCCGCACGAGCGCGGCGTGCACCTGCCCGACCCGCCGCCGCAGCAGGGGGTCACGCAGGTCGGGCCGGTCGACGGCGGCCCCGATGAGACCGTCCCCGGCGGGACCGTCTCCGGCGGGATCACCCCCGAGGTGGGTGCCGTCGAGGTACAGCACCCGCTTGCGGAAGCCGTCGGAGGTGGCGGGGGAGCCGTTGTGCGGGACGTGCGGCGGCAGCAGGGTCACGGTGTCGTGCGGGGTGCCGTGCTCGTGCCGGTCGAGGTCGTACCGCACGGCGCCGTCGTCGACGATGAGCAGCGTCCAGGCGTCGTGGACGTGCATCGGGTAGGCGTACTCGGTGAAGCGGGCGTGGAAGGCCTCGACGACGCCCGGGACACGGGGGCGCCAGGCGGAGACGGTCCGCTCGGGACGCTCGGCAGCCATGCAAACAACGTACAAGACGGGCCTGCGCCCCGGTCGGCAGTCTCGGGGCATGAGCACACGCTTCGACACGAAGATCGCCGTACTGCTGCGCGAGGACCTGGAGTCCTGGCAGCGCCTCAACGTCACCGCGTTCCTGGTCAGCGGCCTGGGCACCCGGCTCCCCGAGGTGATCGGGGAGCCGTACGAGGACGCGGACCAGGTGCCCTACCTGCCGATGTTCCGCCAGCCGGTGCTGGTCTTCGAGGGCACGAAGGAGACCCTGAAGGCGGCGCACACCCGGGCGCTGTCCCGCGCCCTGCCGCGGGCGGTCTTCACCGGCGACCTGTTCGCCACGGGCCACGACGAGGCCAACCGCGCGGCGGTCCGCGCCGTGGGCACGGCGGACCTGGACCTGGTCGGCCTGGCGGTGTACGGCCCGAGGAACGCGGTGGACAAGGTCCTGAAGGGCGCGCGGATGCACCCGTGAGACGGTGGCCGCATGACCGCGCCCCGCCCGATCCTCTTCCTGGACGTGGACGGCCCGCTGATCCCCTTCGGGGCCGCCGCACGGGGACCGCTCACGCAGGAGGCAAACCCCCTGCTCGGCCGCCTCGACCCCACGGTGGGCGCCCGCCTGCTCGCCCTGCCCTGCGACCTGGTGTGGGCGACGACCTGGCTGGACGAGGCGAACGACACGGTCGCCCCGCGCCTCGGCCTGCCGAGGCTGCCGGTGGTGGACGGGCCGGAGGAGGACCCGCCCGGGCCGCGCGGCCTCCACTGGAAGACCCGCCGCCTGTCGGAGTGGGCCGGCCGCCGCCCGTACATCTGGCTGGACGACGAGATCGGCGAGCCGGACCGCCTGTGGACCGAGGCGGCCCACCCGGCCCCGGCCCTGCTGCTCCGGGTGGACCCGGCCAGGGGGCTGACGGAGGCGGACTTCGCCGTGATGCGGGAGTGGCTGGGCCTGCTCTCACGCCGGTGACGGGGTGGCGCGGGCCGGGCGCGGGTCCCCGTGGAACACCTGCGCGGTGTGCCAGGCGCGGTGGGGCGCCGCCACGGGGGCGACCCCCGGCCGCGGGCCGGTGAGGGCCCGCCCGGAGAGCTCGGTGACCTGGGCGCGGGCGGCGGGGCCGTGCCCGACGAAACGCCGCGAGACCAGGATGCGGTGATCGGCGCCGATCCCGAGGACGCCCTTGTCGAAGAGCTTGTGGTGCAGCGCGCACAGACACAGCCCGTTGTCGACGTCGTCCGGACCGTCGAACGCCCACCAGCGCACGTGCGCGGCCTCCAGCCCGACGGGCACCGTCCCGATCCGGCCGTCGTAACCGCAGAAGGCGCACCGGTACTCGTAGGCGGTGAGCACCAGCTCCCGCATCCGGCGGTCCCGCTGCCTGCGGGCGGCGGAGAGCCGGCCGGGGACGTCCGGTCCCGTCTCCACGTCCAGGCCGACGGCCTCGCACAACTCGTCGTGCAGCGAGGGCGGGAAGTTCGCGTCGAGCAGCACCCGTGCCATCCGGCCGAGCAGCGACGGATCCCGCCGCAACGCCACCCGCAGCTCCGGCACGAGCCGCCCGGTGGCGCCGGCCGCCCGCAGCTCCCGCACCCCGGTACCCGGGCTGCCGGTCCCGCGGTCGGTGCGCACCTCCCACACCCCGTCGCCGACCAGGTGGTGGAACGGGTAGGCGGGCGAGGTCCGGTGGGGCGGCCCGTACTCGGCCAGCAGCCGCTTCAGGTCCTCCTCCACGGCGCTGTACCGCAGTTCGCCGTCGCCCTCCCGCTGGAACCGGCCGAGGGCGTACAGCAACAGCAACGGCTTGTGCGGCGCCCGTGCCGCCCCCTTGCTCCACTGCCGCAACCCGGCTGCGCGCTCCACCCAGTTCATGACCGGTGAGCGTAGTGACGCCGACGGCCCCACACAGTGGTAGCGTCACGCTCTTCGCCAGGTTCCCTGTGCGGAGTCCCCGTGGCAGGTCGCACCGTGTCCGATCCCTTCGACGCCGTTTCCCCCGTCCCCGTCGAACCGTACGCGCTGTGGCGGGACGCGCTCGCCGAGGCCGACCGGGTCTTCGCGTCGCCCCCCGCGCTCGGCCGGCCGGTGGGCGGCTGCACGCACTGCACCCCCGAGTCGGACCTGCTCCTGCTCGGCGGTGACCCCGCCGCCGTGCCGGACGACGTCCTCGGGTACTTCACGCGCGAAACCGCCCATCACTGGGACGAGGACCAGTACCCCGTCCTGTGGCGCCGCCTCATGCCGCGCGCCCTGCGCTCCTGGGGCCCGGACGGCCACGGCACCGAACCGTCCCTGGAACTCGGTCACCTCGGTGCCCACGGGGCCGGACTGACCGGCTGGCCCGCGCCCGAACGCGCCGCGGTCGAGCGGGCGTTCCGCGCGCTGCTGGCCGTCGCCCTGGTCGACGGGCGTCCCGCGGGGGACGTCACGGACCTGGTGGAGGGCATCGCCCACGCGACGGGCGGCCTGCGGCCCTGGCTGGACCACCTCGCCGCCCTCCCCGGTCCCGCGGCGGACGCCGGCCTGGTCCGCCTCGCCTTCTCCTGGGCGACCGATCTCCTCTGGGAGGACTTCCGGTTCTCGTGGTGGTACGACGGCGATCCCCGGGTCCTCGCCGCCTGGCTGCCCGCCCTGCGCCCCCGCGTCGCCGGCTTCGCCGCCCGGCACCCGCGGTGCAAGACCGCGTCGGACACACTGATCGCGATCGACCGTCTCGACGCCGGCGACCACAGCCCGTGGACGTACCCGTACGGCCTGCAGGAATATCTGAGGTTGGCATGACCTGGACCGAGCACATCGTGACGCGCGACGGCGTGCGCCTGTCCTGCCGCGACTGGGGCGGGTCGGGCCCGCCCGTCGTCCTGCTGCACGGACTGGCCGGCCACGCGGGCGAATGGGACGCCCTCGCCCGTGACCTGAGCCCGTCGTACCGGGTGGTCGCCGTCGACCAGCGCGGCCACGGCGCCGCCGAACGCCGTCCGCGTGACGTGTCCCGCGCGGCGTACGTCGCCGACGTCGTCGCGGTCTGCCGGCAGCTGGGCCTGCGCCGCCCCGTGCTGGGCGGCCAGTCGCTGGGCGGCCACACCGCCCTGCTCACCGCCGCCGCCCACCCCGGCCTCGTCCGCGCGCTCGTCCTCGTCGAGGCCGGTCCCGGCGGTCCCAGCCCCGGCGTCCAGGCGGAGATCGGCGGATGGCTCGACTCCTGGCCCACGCCGTTCCCCTCGCGCGAGGCCGCCGTCGCCTTCCACGGCGGCGGGCCGGTCGGCGAGGGCTGGGCCGCGGGACTGGAGGAACGCCCCGACGGCTGGTGGCCCCGCTTCGACCGCGACGTGATGGTCGCCTCCCTGGCGGAGAACGCCCGGCGTTCCTTCTGGGACGAGTGGGCGGGCATCACGTGCCCGACCCTGGTCGTGCTGGCGCAGTCCGGCATCGTCCCGCCGGAGGACATCGGCGCCATGCTCGACCGCCGCCCGGAGACGACGGCCGTCTCCGTCCCCGGAACGGGACACGACCTGCACCTGGAACGGCCGGCGGCCCTGCGCCGACTGGTCCGGGGGTTCCTCGACGGAATCGCCGACGGCCCCGTCGGCGGCGAAGCGCGCCCGCCTCACCGGTGAGGCATCCGGCCCCGGACCGAAGAACCGCCGGGTCGGCCGGCTCAGCGGGAGCAGGTCACGCCGACGAGCGTGAACGACGCGTAGAACGGCCCCTGGGAGAGCTCGGCGAACCAGCGGTGACCGCGAGCCCGGTCGATGTGGCCCGCGTCGATGGCCTTCTGCAGATTGCGGCCCAGGCCCAGGGTGTGGTCCGCCTCCTGGACGTCCCGGAAGACCGGGGTCGTGGCGAGCACGGTCTCGACGCGGAACCCCGCCTGTTCGGCGAGGCGCGCGAGACCGCGTCCGATGGTCGCGTGGCGGACCACTTCCGCGGTGGTGTAGCGGGTGAAGGCGCGACTCGTCTCCAGGTCCTCGGCATCGACGATCAGGGTGTCCCAGTCGGGCTCGGCGAGGCCGATCCGGGCGCCCGGCCGGGTCGCGCGACGCAACTCCGCGAGAACGCCCGCGGGTTCGGCGACGTGCATGAGGACGCGGTCGATCTTGGCCCGGTCGATCGTTCCCGACGCGACGGGGAGCGCGTGGGCGTCCCCTTCGCGGATCTCCACCTGGCGCAGGCCCTCCGTGCGCGCACGGGCGTGGGCGAGCATGGCCCGGTCACGGTCCACGCCGATCACGGCACCGCCGTCACCGACGCGTTCCGCCAGCGCCGGCAGATCGGTCCCGGGGCCGCACCCCACGTCCAGGGCGGCGTGGCCCGCCTGAATGTCCAACAGGTCGAGCATCTGCCGCTTGTACGCACGACCGGCGTCTTCGGCAGCGGCTCGCAGCATGTAGGAGGCCT
>NZ_JAPSKQ010000047.1:15607-20165 GCF_031181555.1 Streptomyces sp.
AGGTGCCGGCCGCCGGGCCCCACTGACCCGTGGGGAAGGACCGGGCCGACGTACAACCTTTGAGCACGCACAGGTGTCCAGGATCGCAGTTCAGGATCGGAGTTCATCGGAGTTCAAGCGCTCGCAGCGCCCTCCCCGGACCACGGAGAACCATGCGCGTCACACGCACCGTCATCGTCGCGACGGCACTCGCGGCAGCGGTCTGCACGCCGCTCCTCACCGCCCCCACGGCGGCCGCGGCCCCCGCCAAGCTCGCCGACGACTTCAACGGCGACGGCCACCGCGACTTCGTCATGCTCGGCGGGTCCCACGGCAAGGACGGCCGGGTCACCGTCGTCTACGGCACGTCGACCGGGCCCGGGACGCGCGTCCAGACCATCCACCAGGACTCGCCGGGCATACCCGGCTCGGTGGAGGAGGGCGACGACTGGGGATTCGCCGCGACCAGCGCCGACCTCGACCGCGACGGCTACGCCGACCTGGTCGTCGCCTCCCCGGGCGAGACCGTCGGCGACGTCTGGAGGCGCGGAGGACTGACCGTCGTCTGGGGCGGCGCCCAGGGGCTCGGCTCCGGCACCGTCTTCCACTCGCCCGTCACGCCGGAGAACCCGGTCTCGGGCGACCAGTTCGGGCTGGACGTCGTGGCCGGCGACTTCGACGGCGACGGCGACCAGGACCTCACCGCGATCAGCGTCGGCCGGGCCGGCGCGGTCCTGCTCAAGGGCCCCTTCACCCGCACCGGCGGGAAGAGCGGCTGGCAGTCCCTCGGCGGCGACTACGGCTACCTGAACGCCTCCCAGCTGGCGGCGGGCCGGGTCGCCGCGGGTGCCGCCACCGACCTGTACATCCTCGGCCGCGATCTCCAGAGCGAGGACGGCGACCTCGACCTGCGCGCCTACTTCCACCGCGGCGGCAGCTCCTTCGCCCGGCGCGCGAACGAGATACGCGTGCCGGACGACGGCGGCCACCAGGTGGGCGGCGCCGGCCCCGTCACCGCCGTCGGCGACTTCGACAAGGACGGCTACGGCGACCTCGCCCTCGGCCGCGGCAGCGAGCAGCCGGACCGGAACCGGGGCTACGTCACGGTCCAGTACGGCGGACCCAGCGGTCCGGACACGACCCGCAAGCCGGTGAGGTTCACCCAGGACACGGCGGGCGTGCCCGGCTCCTCGGAGGAGGACGACGGCTTCGGCACGGCCGTCGCCGCCGGCGACGTCAACGGCGACGGCTACGCGGACCTCGCCGTCGCCGCGCCCGGCGAGGACCTGGAGGGCAAACGCCAGGGCGGCATGGTCACGGTCCTGCTCGGCCGCGAGGGCGGACTGTCCGGCACCGGAGCGAAGGCGTACCACCAGAACACGTCGGGTGTCGGGGGAGCCGTCGAGAACGACGACCACTTCGGCCTGGGCCTCAAGCTCACCGACCACACCCGCGACGGCCGCGCCGACCTGATCGTCGACACGAACGACCAGCTGGACGACACCCGCTGGGGCCTGGTCCACCTGCTGAAGGGCACGAGTTCCGGCATCACGGGCACGGGCTCGAAGTCGTTCACGGTGAAGTCGCTCAACCTGCCGTACAAGACGCTCGGCGGGCCCTTCCCGCACTGACCGGTGGGCCCGGTGGGTCCGGCGGATCACCGGACCCGCGGCATTACGGCACCACGGCACCACGGCGCCACGGCATCCGGACGCCCCGGCCGGACTGGGCGCGAACCCGGCCCGGGGCGGCCACTGCGGTCACGTTCACACGACGGGCTCGCCGATGCCCAGCAGGTTCCCCTCGCTGTCACGGAACCAGGCGGCGCGTTCGCCCCTGGCGCCCTTGCTCGGGTAGTTCCCCTCGACCTCGGCGATCCCGTCCCGCGTCCGGAACCCCGGCGCGTCGACCTCCTCGAACACCACGCCGCGCCGCTTCAGCTCCGACACGACCGCTTCGAGGTCGTCGACCTGCCATCCCATCTGCGTGAAGGTGCCGGGCGAGGCTCCCGTCGACCGGAACACGGCGAACTCCGTGTCCCCGCACCGGTAGAGCAGCCCACCCGGCCGTTCGTCGACGGGCTCCAGACCGAGCTTCTCGGAGTAGAAGCGCCGCGCCCGCTCCAGGTCCTGGGCCGGCAGCCTGGTCGCCACGCGTCCCCGGGCCAAAAGGTTCCTGTCGTCTGCCTCCATCCACCCACTGTGCCGTGACCGGCGGCCGATCGGGCGGAGGCGTGCGGGGCAGGCGGGGGCTATGCCGTGAAGGCGTCCGCGTGCTCCGCGGCCCACTGGGCGAAGGTGCGGGCCGGGCGGCCGGTGACCTTCTCGACGGTGTCGACGACCGTGCGGCCCACCTCGGGGGTGTTGCCGTACACATCGAGCAGGAAGCCGATCACGTCCTCGGGCCGGCCCGCCGCCCGCCACTGCGCGACGGCCTGCTCCTCGGTCAGCTCCACCAGGGCGATGTCCCGGCCACGGGCCGCGGCGATGGCCGCCACCTTGTCGCCGACGGTCAGCACCTCGGGACCGGTGATCACGTACTCCTGACCGCCGTGGCCCTCCTCGGTGAGCGCGACCGCGGCGACGGCGCCGATGTCGCCCTCGTGGACCATGGCGCTCAGCCGGGAGACGAACGGTTCGCGGACCTCGTCCGAGGTGACGATCCCGTCCGCCCACTCCAGGGCGTTGGCCATGAACTCGACCGGCATGAGCACGGTCCAGTCCACCCCGTCGTCGGCACGCACGGCGTCCTCCAGCAAGGTCGGCCCGCCGCCGTTCAGCACGGTGACCCGGCGCACGCCGGCCGCGCGGGCCGACTCCAGGATGCGGGGGCCGGTCTCCAGCGGGGTGAAGTAGGGCCCGCCGAAGGTGATCAGGTGGAGGCCGGTGACGCCCTCCAGGGCCGGGACCAGGCTGTCGGGGTCGGTCAGATCGCCCTGGACGACCTCGACGTCCGCCGGGAAGCCGGCCGCGGCCGCGTTCCGGGTGAGGGCGCGGACCGCGTGGCCGCGGGCGAGCAGCTCGGCGACGACCTGGCGGCCGACGGTGCCGGTGGCACCGGTGACGAGGATCTTCTGCGCGGGGGACTGCGACGGTGCCTGCGCGTGGGTCTGCGTGTGGGTCATGACACGACCGTAGGAAGCCTTGCGGTCACCTTCTGACCGCAAGGAGACGCGCCCCGTAGGATGCGGCCCGTGGGCGTTTCCTGAGCAGACCGGCATCACACGGTCCCCAGCCGGCCGCCCGGAGGACTCCGGGCGTCCGCAAGCGTGCCCGCACATCCACTCAGGAGTCAGCCACCGTGTCCATTCGCTCCGCCTGCCCCGCACTGGACGACCGCATCGCCCGGTTGCGGGAACTCGCCCGGTCCGAACCCCGTCTCGAGGGCGTCCTGCTCTACGGGTCCTGGACCCTCGGCGAGGCCGACGCCCACTCCGACATCGAGGCGTACCTCTACGTCCGGGACGAGCACGTCGACACGTTCGACGGGCCCTCGTTCCTGGAGCAGCTCGCTCCGCTCAGGCTGGCGTACACCAACATGTACGGCATCCTGGCGGTCGTCTTCGACGACCTGATGCGCGGCGAGTTCCACGTCACCGCCGCCGGCCCCGGCATCGACGAGGTCCCCACCTGGGAAGGGATGGTCCACCTGCCCCGTCCCGAGGCCGCCGTCCTGCTGGACCGCACCGGCCGCCTGACCCGGGCCGCCCGGCGGCTGGCCGAGTTCCGGCCGCCCGAGCCCACCACCACCGCACAGCGGCTCACCGACGAACTGGCCAACTGGACCCTCATGCTCGCCCACGTCCTGGCCCGCGGCGAGACCGCCCGCGCCCACGCCCTGCTGCACACCGTCATCGCGCCCCAGCAGCTCCAGCTCTGTCGCCTCCTGCGCGGCAGCACCGCCCACTGGCTGACCCCCAGCCGGGCACTGGAGCAGGACCTGCCCGCCGCCGACCGCGACCGCTACACCGCCACCACCGCCGCCGCCCGGGAACCGGAGGTACGCCAGGCGGCGCGGAACAGCTGGCACTGGAGCCGCGACCTGACCACGGAGGCCGCCACCCGCTGGACCCTCCGGGTACCCGTCCGGCTCCACGACCGGATCAGCGAACTCCTGGAGGAGAACCACTGAAGCCGGGGGGCGTCATCCCGCGGACGGAAGGGAACACCGCCTCCGAATCCAGGAACCGATCGCGGCCCCGAGCCGAACGGGTACTACGTCGAGCAACTGCCGGATGAGCATCGGCCCAGCCGGCATCCGGCCCGGAGGAAGTCACCCCGCCCTGCCACTGACCAGGGGATCCGCAGGGCTGAGGGCCCCCGAGTGGTCCCAGGCCGTGAAAACGCCCCCCATCCGCAATAGCTACGGCGCGTGGGGGCGGCGGACCTCGACCGGACGGTCACCATGATGCGGCGGCTCTACCCGGGCCGGGAGATCGAGCGGTGCGAGGGCTCGAACCTCGGGGACGGCGTGTACCCGCCGGAGGGGACGGTGTGCGCAGCGAGCCGGCCGGGCGTGGAGGTCATCGGTGATCAGGAAGTGATGATCGACGCCCCTTCCCAGCTCCCGGAACACCTCG
>NZ_JAPSKQ010000047.1:20265-32991 GCF_031181555.1 Streptomyces sp.
CGGTACAGGTCATCCCGTAGCGCTACGAAACCGGATTCGGACAGGTGCGCCGTAGCTAGCGGGACAACTTCTCGCTGAGGAGCTGTCCATGTCTACCTGGCTCTGGGTCGGTCCCGTGGTGGGGATCCTCGTCCGCTCTCTCCTGGTGACGTTCATCGCCGTGCTTGCCGTCCTCTTGTCCGACGAGAAGCGCGCTCAGCGAGCCGAACGAGTCCTGCACGTTCTCTTGCGGCGGCGACGCATCCAGCAGGTGCTCGTCCTCAAATTGCGGCATCGTGGAGCCCGGTGCTCAGTGTTGTTCCTGAACCTCCTTCTGGCTGGTCGGGGTCCGTTTCGGCTCTCCGGGCGTGAGGGACTGCCGCTCGGTGAACAGTTGCCGTGGCCGGTTGCCGAACGGCTCATCGGTCGGGATGGCCACGAGCTGTCGCAGACGAAGCAGCCGGTCCGAGCAGCCCCGGACCGGCCGCTCCATAGCGAGGGTCGGCACAGTGGTGGTCGCTGTCCTGCTTGCGTGCGCAAGAGGATCGGCGACTGGCGAGGCCGTGCAAGGCCAAGTCAGTTGAAGACTGCGGCCACGGCGTCCGAGAGCTGGTTCAGTACGTCCCGCGAGAGCTGCACCGAGCCGGTGAACGAGAGGAAGCCGTGAATGGCTCCCTCGACCGGGAGGTGCTGGACCGGCACGCCGGAGTCGGCCAGCTTGCGGGCATAGCGGTCGCCCTGGTCGCGCAGGGGGTCGTTCTCGGCGGTGACGATGACGGCGGGGGCAAGTCCGGCCAGGTCGTCGGAGCGCGCCGGCGAGACCCGCGGGTCGGCGCCCTGGTCCGGGGTGCTGAGGTAGGCGCCCCAGAACCACTCGAGGTAGGAACGGGAGAGGACCGGGCCCGTCATGTTCTCGTACATCGAGGGGCTGTCGTCGAACCGGTCGACCGCCGGGTAGGCGAGCACCTGGAGCGTGATGCGAGGTCCCCCGCGGCGCAGGGATTCCTGTGCGAGAACCGCAGCAAGGTTGCCGCCGGCGCTCTCGCCGAACACGGCGATGCGCTCTCCGTCGCCCCCGAAGCCCGGGGCGTTGTCCGCGACCCAGGTCAGCGCGGCGTAGGCGTCGTCGACCGCGGCCGGGAAGCGGTGCTCGGGTGCCAGCCGGTAGTCGACGGAGACCACGACCGTGCCGGAGCGGCTGGTCACGATGCGGGCCATGTTGTCCTGGGTGTCCAGGTCGCCGAAAACCCACCCGCCGCCGTGGAAGAAGAGCGTCACGGGCAGCGGCCCGGCATCCGGCTCGGTGAGGGGCCGGTAGATACGGACGGGTATGTCGCGGCCTTCGGCAGCGGCCGTGGTGTCCCGGACGTCGGCGACCGGTACGGGAGCGCCGGCCAGGGCGCCGAAGGCGCGCCCGAACGCGCGGTTCTCCGCCACCGTCAGGGTCTCGGGGGCTGGTCCGCCTTGTGCGGCCACTTTCTTGAGCAGGGTCTCGATCTGGGTGTCGAGGGACATGCGCTCACCTGTCTGAAGAGGCGGCCATCCGGTATGGAATGACCTTTCCAGGATCATCGGTGGAGCATAATTGGAATGTCAATTCCAACTTGGGTAGCGTAGGCATATGAGCGCACCAGCGAAGGCCGAAGAGTCGAAGGGGCAGCGGCTCACCAAGGGCGGCCGCAAGACCCGCGAACGCATCATCGAGACCGCTGCGGAACTGATGTTCCACCACGGCGTGAGAGGCACGAGCATCCCGGACATCCAGGCGGCCGCCGGGGTCAGCGCGTCGCAGATCTACCACTACTTCGGCGACAAGCAGGGCTTGGTCCTGGCGGTCATCGACCATCAGACGGACACCCAGCTCGCCCGGCAGCGTCCGCTGCTGGACAGCCTGGACAGCATCGAGGCCCTGCGCGAGTGGTGCGACAGGGCAGGGAACCGGCAGGACGCAAGAGGATGCGAAGGCGGCTGCGAGATCGGCTCGCTCGCCAGCGAACTCGCCGACAGCGATCAGTCGGCGCGGACCAGCCTCGCTTCTGCCTTCGACCGGTGGGAAGGCCCCATCAGGTCAGGACTCGCACGCATGCAGGCACGCGGCGAGCTGAGCGAGCGCGCCGATACCGCCGCGCTCGCCACCGCCCTGCTGGCCGCCATCCAGGGCGGCATGCTGCTGTCCCAGGTCCGCCGGTCGAGCACCGCCTACCGGCAGGCCGTGTCAGCGGTGATCGACCACATCGAGAGCTACCTCGTCCGGTAGCGGCTCGGGTGCGTCAGCTCACCACTGACACCCTTTGACCTGCTGGTGAGGAGTTCAGAACCAGGCACTTAGAAGATGCGGGCGAGCCTTGACGGGACGACCTGATCGGCCTACGCCGGCACCGTGCCGGGCCGTTGAGTGTCGCTGTCGTCCACCATCGTTGCCGTCAGCGCTGCCGTCGACGGCGCCGTGTGACCACCGCACCAGCGACGGCCCCGACAAGCGCATCGTGCCCTGGACGCCTGAGCGGGTCTTCGCCGTTCGGACCGCCATGCCCGAGCGCTGCCAAGCCATGGTCGACCCGGGCGGCGGCTGCGGGCTCCGTCAGGGCGAGATCCTGGGCGTAGCCGTCGACGCGATCGACTTCGACTCGGACACGCTCCACGTGGTCCAGCAACTGAGGCTGAGCCGCAGCAAGGCCGTGTTCGCGCCGCCGAAGGGCGGCAAGCTGCGGGACGCGCCGCTGCCCGGCCCCGTCGCCGACACACTCCGGGCGCACATGAAGCGGTTTTCGCCGGTCGAGATCGCCTTGCCGTGGAAGGTGGCCGACGGACTTCCGGTGACCAAGCGGCTCATCTTCACCGCTCCTGGACGCGGGGGAGAACATCAAGGCCCTCGCGGAGTACCTGGGCCATTCCGACCCCGGCCTGACTCTGCGGGTGTACGCCCACCCCATGCCGAGCAGCCGCCGGCGCACCCGAAAAGCCGTGGCTGCCCTCTTCGGGGGCGCATACGCTCCCGTTCGCTGAGGCAGGAGGGCGAGATGCCCGACGAGGAGTCCACCGAGTACTGCACGCTGCTCTGCGACGACCCGTCCCACGAGGTGGTGCTCATCGACTGCGGGCCTCGCGAGACGGATGTGATCCGAGCGGTGCGGAAGGTGACCGGGCTGAGCTTGTGGCACAGCCGGGTCCTAACGCGCCAAGCGCCCGTCACCCTCCTTGGGGGTCTGTCCGCGTACGGGGCCCAGTCCGCTGTCGCCGTGCTCCAGAGCGCCGGCGCCAGAGCGGAGTGGCGGCAGGAGCCGGAGCCCGGAGAGCGCACGGCCCCATCACCCTGACGGCCCGGAGACGGCCCGGAGGCAGCGAATAGCCCCCTCCCGGCGGAGAAACCGCAGGTAGGGGGCTTGTCCGTGGGTGCTTACTTCTTCTTGCCCTGGTTCTTGACCGCCTCGATCGCGGCCGCGGCCGCCTCCGGGTCGAGGTACTTGCCGCCCGGGGTGACCGGCTTGAAGTCGGTGTCGAGCTCGTAGACCAGCGGGATGCCCGTCGGGATGTTCAGGCCCGCGATGTCCGCGTCCGAGATGCCGTCCAGGTGCTTGACCAGGGCGCGCAGGCTGTTGCCGTGGGCGGCGACCAGGACGACGCGGCCGGTCAGGAGGTCGGGGACGATGCTGTCGAACCAGTAGGGCAGCATCCGGACGACGACGTCCTTCAGGCACTCCGTCTGCGGGCGCAGCTCCGGCGGGAGGGTCGCGTAGCGCGGGTCGGAGAACTGGGAGTACTCGGCGTCGTTGTCGAGCGGGGGCGGCGGGGTGTCGTAGGAGCGGCGCCACAGCATGAACTGCTCCTCGCCGAACTCCGCGAGGGTCTGCGCCTTGTCCTTGCCCTGGAGGGCGCCGTAGTGACGCTCGTTCAGGCGCCAGCTGCGGTTCACCGGGATCCACAGGCGGTCGGCGGCCTCCAGCGCGAGCTGCGCGGTGCGGATCGCGCGCTTCTGGAGGGACGTGTGGAGCACGTCGGGCAGCAGGCCGGCTTCCTTGAGCAGCTCGCCGCCGCGCGTCGCCTCCTTCTCGCCCTTCGGGGTGAGGTTGACGTCCACCCAGCCGGTGAACAGGTTCTTCTCGTTCCACTCGCTCTCGCCGTGGCGGAGGAGGATCAGCTTGTACGGTGCGTCGGCCATGCGCCCGAGCGTAATCGAAGGCCCGTACCCGTCGCGCGGTGCGCCCATCGGTCGGACGGTTGACGGGATCTGTTAATCGAGTGGTCCGCCGGGACCATCCCTTCGTAAGGTGTGCTTGCCGTTTCAGCCGCTTACATCCGGGGGGTCCTGGTTCCATGTCATCCGTCGCCCGTGCAAGACGCGCGGTCCGGGAGACCGTCTCCGGGCTGCCCCCGGCGTTCTGGTGGCTGTGGACCAGCACCCTGGTCAACCGGCTCGGCGCCTTCGTCGCCACCTTCATGGCGCTGTACCTGACCCTCGACCGCGGTTACTCCGCCACGTACGCCGGTCTCGTCGCCGCCCTGCACGGCCTCGGCGGGGTGATCTCGTCCCTGGGCGCGGGGGTGATGACCGACCGGCTCGGGCGGCGGCCCACGCTGCTGGTCGCGCAGGCGTCGACGGCGGTGTCCGTCGCGCTGCTCGGGTTCGTGCACGACCCCGTCGCCATCGCCGTCGTCGCCTTCCTCGTCGGCATGGCCTCCAACGCCTCCCGGCCCGCCGTCCAGGCGATGATGGCCGACATCGTGCGGCCCGAGGACCGCATCCGCGCCTTCTCCCTCAACTACTGGGCCATCAACCTGGGTTTCGCCGTCTCCTCCATGGCCGCCGGGTTCATCGCCGAGCACAGCTACCTCGCCGGGTTCCTCATCGAGGCCGTGATGACCATGGCCTGTGCCGTCGTCGTCTTCGTGAAGCTCCCCGAGTCGAAGCCCGTGCAAAGCGCCGGGGCGGCGCGGGAGGAGTCCGTGGGGCTGGGGACCGTGCTGCGCGACGGGCGGTTCATGAGCGTGGTCGGGCTGTCCTTCCTCGTCGCGCTGATCTTCCAGCAGGGCTCGGTCGGTCTGCCCGTCGCGATGGGCGCGGCGGGGTTCACCCCGGCCGACTACGGCATGGCCGTCGCGGTCAACGGCGTGCTCATCGTCGCGCTGCAGATCCCGGTCACCCGGTTCATCGAGCACCGCGATCCCGGGCGGCTGCTGGTGATCTCCTCGCTGCTCGCGGGGTACGGCTTCGGCCTCACCGCCTTCGCCGGGTCGGTCGGCGTCTTCGCCCTCACCGTCTGCGTGTGGACCCTCGCCGAGATCGTCAACGCGCCCACCCAGACCGGTCTCGTGGTCCGGCTCTCCCCGGTGCACGGGCGCGGGCGCTACCAGGGGATGTACACCATGTCCTGGGCCGTCGCCGCGCTCGTCGCCCCGCTGATGTCGGGCGTCGTGATCGACCGGTTCGGGGCCGAGTGGCTGTGGGGGCTGTGCGCCGTCGTCGGCACGGTGGCCGGAGTCGGCTACGCGGCGCTGATGCGACGGCTGCCGGCCGAGACGACCGAGACGGTCGAGACGGTCGAGACGGTCGAGGTGACCGAAACGGCCGGGACGAGCGGGGCGAGCGGGACGACCGGGACCGAAGCAGCCCCGACCGGGAAGGCGCCGGCCGCGGACCGGACGGTCGGCGCGCTCGGAGGAAAGCCGGAGGCCGGCGCCTCCTGAGAAGCGCCGGCCTCCGGGCCGTACGGAGCAGTCGTACCGCGCCGTGTGCGTACGGCGTCAGCCGCACTGGCAGGGGTTGCCCGACTGGCACCCGCAGCCGCAGCCGGAGCCGCAGCCGCACGCGGCGATCAGGGGCAGGTTCCTGATCCGGGCGGGCTGCTCGGTCTCGCGTTCCTGCGTGGGGTCGGGCGATGTGCCGGGGGATTCGGCCATGGGTCCCTCCTCGAGACTGGTGCCTGTGCCCATTGGATGCCCGCCCCGCCGGGCGCATCAACGGCGCACTGGGGCTCGCGAGCGCCCGCGGCCCGGTCCGGCTTGCCCCGGCCGGTCCCCCTCGCGCACCGCGTCAGGCCCCCTCGGCCCCCGGCACCGGCTGGATCTCCGTCTGCAGGTCCGCCTGGATCTCGTCCGCGTGCTCGCCGGTGACCAGGTAGACGACCCGCTTGGCGACCGAGACCGCGTGGTCGGCGAAGCGCTCGTAGTAGCGGCCCAGCAGGGTCACGTCGACGGCCGTCTCGATGCCGTGCTTCCAGCGCTCGTCGATCAGGTGCTGGAAGAGCGTGCGGTGGAGGAGGTCCATCGCGTCGTCGTCCTGCTCCAGCTGGAGCGCCAGGTCGACGTCCTTGGTGATGATCACCTCGGCGGCCTTCGCCATCAGGCGCTGCGCGAGCTGGCCCATCTCCAGGATGGTGGCGTGCAGGTCCTGCGGGACCGCGCGCGCCGGGTAGCGCAGCCGGGCGAGCTTCGCCACGTGCTGCGCGAGGTCGCCGGAGCGCTCCAGGTCGGCCGACATGCGCAGCGAGGTGACGACGATGCGCAGGTCGGTGGCGACCGGCTGCTGGCGCGCCAGCAGGGCTATGGCCCGGGCCTCCAGGTCGTGCTGGAGCTCGTCGACCTTCTGGTCGGCCTCGATCACGCTCTCCGCCAGCTTCAGGTCGGCGTCGAGGATGGCCGTCGTGGCGCGCCCGATCGCCGACCCGACCAGCCGGGCCATCTCCACCAGACCGTCGCCGATCGAATCCAGTTCCTCGTGGTACGCGTCCCGCATCAGGGTTCCTCTCATGCGTCTGTTCGGGGGCTCAGGGGCCGGGGCTCCTGCTCCTACGGGGGTCAGGGACCCGGGTTCCCGCGGGGTCCGGGGCCGGGTGCCCCGCCGTACGGCCGGCGGTCGCACACCCCGCGCGACCGTTGGTGCGAACCCCACGCTCCCACGTTCCGTCCCTTACGCGTCCGGTTCCGTCACCCCAAATGAACCATCCCTGGCTCCAAGGTGAACTCTGGGCGACGAGTGTTCGAGCTCGCCCTCCGACGGCTGTGGGCAGTGCCCGGGCCATGCCTAACCTGGATGCATGGACGTGAACGCGGCGGTCGCCGCAGTGGCAGCGATCGCCGGGGTGCTCACCGGCGTCATCGCCATGCTCGCGGTCCGCTTCAGCGAGCGCGAACAGCGGCGTCCCACCCGCACCTCCCTGCACACCGACCCGGTGCTTCCGCCGGGCGTGGACACCGTCCTGTCCGTACTGCGCTCCTCCGCCGTCGTCCTGGACGAGGCCGACGGCGTGGTCAAGGCCAGCTCCGCCGCGTACGCGCTCGGACTGGTCCGCGGCGGCAAGCTCGCCGTGGAGCCCATGCTGCAGATGGCCCGCGACACCCGGCGCGACGGCGAGATACGCCAGGTCGAGCTGGACCTGGCCCGCCGGGGGACCGGACGCGGCGAGGCCCTCGCGGTCTCCGCGCGGGTGGCGCCGCTCGGCTCCCGGCTCGTGCTGCTGCTCGTCGAGGACCTCACCGAGGCCCGTCGCATCGAGGCGGTGCGGCGCGACTTCGTCGCCAACGTCAGTCATGAGCTCAAGACCCCGGTGGGCGCCCTCTCCCTGCTGTCCGAGGCGGTCATGGACGCCTCGGACGACCCCGAGGCGGTGGAGCGCTTCGCCGGGCGCATGCAGATCGAGGCCACCCGGCTCACCAACCTGGTGCAGGAGCTCATCGACCTCTCCCGGGTGCAGAACGACGATCCCCTCGAGGACGCCGAGCCCGTCCGCGTGGACGAACTGGTCGCCGAGGCCATCGACCGGTGCCGGCACGCGGCCGGCACCAAGGAGATCACCATGGCCGCCGGCGGCACGGCGGACCTGCACGTGTGGGGTCACCGCGGCCAGCTCGCCGCCGCGCTCGGCAACCTCGTCGAGAACGCCGTCAACTACTCGCCCGCCCGCACCCGCGTCGGCATCGCGGCCCGCAGGGTCGCCCAGCCCGGCGGTGACATGATCGAGATAGCGGTGACCGACCAGGGCATCGGCATCTCCGACAAGGACAAGGAGCGCATCTTCGAGCGCTTCTACCGGGTCGACCCCGCCCGCTCCCGTGCCACCGGCGGTACGGGCCTGGGCCTCGCGATCGTGAAGCACGTGGCCGCCTCGCACGGCGGAGAGGTCACGGTGTGGAGCGCCGAGGGCCAGGGATCCACCTTCACCCTGCGGCTGCCGGAGGCCGGCGCGGCCCGCGACCGCGCCCATCAGATGTCCCACCGGGACGAGTCCGGCCTCGACAGCGAGACCGGGCGGTCCCACCCCTCATCCCCCCACTCTTCCGATTCATCCGCGTACGAAACGCTTCCCTCCCCGGAGGTCCTTCCGTGACCCGAGTGCTCGTCGTCGAGGACGAGGAGTCCTTCTCCGACGCCCTGTCGTACATGCTCCGCAAGGAGGGCTTCGAGGTCGCCGTCGCGACCACCGGGCCCGACGGACTCGACGAGTTCGAGCGCAACGGCGCCGACCTCGTCCTCCTCGACCTGATGCTGCCCGGACTGCCGGGCACCGAGGTGTGCCGGCAGCTGCGCGGCCGCTCGAACGTCCCCGTCATCATGGTGACCGCCAAGGACAGCGAGATCGACAAGGTGGTCGGCCTGGAGATAGGGGCCGACGACTACGTCACCAAGCCGTTCTCCTCGCGCGAGCTGGTCGCCCGTATCCGCGCGGTGCTGCGCCGCCGCGGCGAGCCCGAGGAGGTCGCCCCGGCGGCCCTGGAGGCCGGTCCGGTCCGCATGGACGTCGACCGGCACGTGGTCACCGTCGGCGGCACCAAGGTCGACCTGCCGCTGAAGGAGTTCGACCTGCTGGAGATGCTGCTGCGCAACGCCGGGCGGGTGCTGACCCGGATGCAGCTCATCGACCGCGTATGGGGCGCCGACTACGTCGGGGACACCAAGACCCTCGACGTCCACGTCAAGCGGCTGCGCGCCAAGATCGAGCCGGACCCGGGCGCGCCGCGCTACCTGGTGACGGTGCGGGGGCTCGGCTACAAGTTCGAGCCGTAGAGACGGGCCTGGTGGTGAGTCGGCGGACGGAGTCCGGCGCAGCGCTCCGAAGCCCGCGCAGCGGTGCGAGGGGTGCGTCGGGGACGGTGCCCGGGCCGGACCCGGGCGCGCCGCGCCGTCCGGTGGCGGTGCGGGGGCCCGGCTGCGAGTTCGAGCCGTAGAGAGCGCCCGCGTCCCCGGCACGCCGAAGGGCGGGACCCCTCGCAGGGGTCCCGCCCTTCGGCGTGTGCGTCGTACGACCGGTCAGTGGCCGGCCTGCTCGCTCGCGGAGGCCGCGTCGGACGAGGTGCCCGACGGGGCGTCCGTGGCGCCGTCCGCCGGAGCCTCGGACTCCGTGGACTCGGCGGCCGCGTCGGACTCGGTGCCGCCCGGCGTCTCGGCGGCCTCGTCGGAGGACTCCGCCGACGGCTCGGCCGAGGCACCCGGCGCGGCCGGGGCCTCGGCCGGGCCCCAGCTGCTGAAGAAGTGCTCGGCGGGGAAGACGAGCGCGCGCAGGCTCACGTCACCGGTCTCGCTGAAGGTGAAGGTGACCTTCTGCGCGTTGCCGTCCTGGACGGCCTCACGGCTGCTGGGCAGGACGGCGGAGGCGTTGCCCTCGCCGCCGAGGATGAGCGAACCGCCGGCCGGGACGGTCAGGCTGCC
The DNA here is from genome assembly GCF_031181555.1 of Streptomyces sp. Classification (GTDB taxonomy): domain Bacteria; phylum Actinomycetota; class Actinomycetes; order Streptomycetales; family Streptomycetaceae; genus Streptomyces; species Streptomyces fimbriatus. The sequence continues at coordinate 29,888 of NZ_JAPSKQ010000047.1, forward strand.
GCCCTCGGCGGGGGTGAGCTCGATGCTCTTGCCGGTGCCGGGGAGGGTGATCGACTCCAGGGTCTGGTCGGTGCGGCCCTCGTTGAACAGCGTGGCGGTGACCACGGCCGGGCCGGTCGACTCGCGGTCGGGCTGGGTGACGATCGCGGCGTTCTGGACCTTGATGTCACCGACGGTGGTGGACGCGTTGTCCGGCTGGATCTGCAAGGTCTGGGCGTTGTTGCCGGCCCCACACGCGGAGAGCGAGGCGATCGAGAACGCGATGGCGGCGGCGGCGAGGGCGCCGCGTCGAAGGCTGCTGCTCACGGCGGCGGCAACTCCTTGACTCGAGCGTTGGCGGCCGGTAAAGCCGCCTTAAGTGTCTGTCAGCGGCCTTAGGTTACCGAGCCGTTCCGGCGCGGCCGCACCCGACCCTCCCCGAGGCGCATCCCGTTCCCCGGGAAGGCGGCTGCCTCCGGGGGCGCGACCCGCCACAAGTGACTCACGGGTCACTTTCGTCCCGGCATCCTCGGCCATTCACATAAGAGGGCCGGGAGTGGCACGCCGGCGCCTTCGCCATAGCCGTCCCCGCGAGCCGCGCATTTTCCGTGAAGGAATGCGCGGACGACCTGGGAATTGATCACGGCGCCGCTCATCCCCGCACCGCGTGATCAATTTCGGATTCGGCCGGAACCCGGCTCCGGGCACCGAACGGAGTAGCGGAACTCGAGCGCTTGGAACCGGACATATGGGGATGTTCGGCCGCTCGTGCGCGCCTCCGGATGCGTGTGACGTGCGCGTTTCACTCGCCCCGGAGAGCCGCTCCCACCTGCGAATACCTGCTTCCGCTCAGCGTCCGCAGCACGTCCCCGTCGCTGTTGTCAAGCCCCGAGAATGGCCCTGACCTGCGAAAACGCCATTCAGAAGACGCCGTATCCGTGTTACCCTGGATAGCCACGGAAGGGGTACCTGTCACATGACGTTCAAGGTTGGCGACACCGTGGTCTATCCCCATCACGGGGCCGCGCTGATCGAGGCTATCGAAACTCGCCAGATCAAAGGCGTGGACAAGACCTACTTGGTGCTGAAGGTCGCCCAGGGTGACCTGACGGTACGTGTGCCAGCGGACAATGCGGAGTTCGTCGGCGTGCGTGATGTGGTCGGTCAGGACGGGCTGGACCGGGTCTTCGAGGTGCTGCGCGCGCCGTACGCCGAGGAGCCCACGAACTGGTCCCGTCGTTACAAGGCAAACCTGGAGAAGCTCGCCTCGGGCGATGTCATCAAGGTCGCGGAAGTCGTGCGTGACCTGTGGCGTCGCGAGCGCGAGCGCGGACTCTCCGCCGGTGAGAAGCGCATGCTCGCCAAGGCGCGCCAGATTCTGGTCAGCGAGCTCGCCCTCGCGGAGAACACCAACGAGGACAAGGCCGAGGCCCTGCTCGACGAGGTTCTCGCCTCCTGAGACCGAGGCGGAGCTTCGCTCGCTCAGCACTGCTCAGCGCATCGAAATGCCGCGGTGCCCGATGACGTCCTGGATGTCGCCGGGCGCTGCGGCATGTTCGCACCCGGACTCCGTGCGACACCGACTCGCCGACTCCGCGCGACACCGTGCCCGCGCTGCGCTTGCGCCGCGCCGGGGAATGTGTCATCACTCACGTCCCCGCCCCTGGCGTGCCGGGCCCCGGGCGGCCGACCCGACCAAAGTCACGGAAGGGGCTGGTCAAGGCGTCGCGCCCGGCACTGCCCCCGCTTCGGGAGCAGGGGTTACGCCCAGGCCATACCCACGTAGGCCGAGCACACAAACCTGACAGGAACCGATGTCTGACGATCCGCTCCCCCCGTCCTCGCAGGCCCCCGCACCCGGCCGTACGACCGCCCGCACGGCGGCCGTGATCCCGGCCGCCGGCCGCGGCGTACGCCTCGGACCGGGCGCCCCCAAGGCCCTCCGGGCGCTCGGCGGCACGCCCATGCTCATCCACGCGATCCGCGCGATGGCCGACTCCCGCGCCGTCTCCCTGGTCGTCGTCGTGGCCCCGCCCGACGGCGCCGCCGAGGTCAGGACGCTGCTCGACGCGCACGCCCTGCCCGACCGCACCGACTTCCTCGTCGTCCCCGGCGGCGAGAGCCGGCAGGAGTCCGTGAAGCTCGGTCTGGACGCGCTGCCGCCCGGCTACGACATCGTCCTGGTGCACGACGCGGCCCGCCCGCTCGTCCCCGTGGACACCGTCGACGCGGTCATCGAGGCCGTCCGGGACGGCGCCGTCGCCGTCGTCCCCGCGCTGCCGCTCGCCGACACCGTCAAGCAGGTCGAGCCCGCCGCCGCGCCGGGCGAGCCGGAGCCCGTGGTCGCCACCCCGGACCGGTCCCTGCTGCGCGCGGTGCAGACCCCGCAGGGCTTCGACCGGACCACCCTGGTGCGCGCGCACGGGACGGTGACCGACAACGTCACCGACGACGCGAGCATGGTCGAGCAGCTCGGCCTCCCCGTCGTCACCGTGCCCGGCCACGAGGAGGCCTTCAAGGTCACCCGCCCCCTCGACCTGATCCTCGCGGAGGCGGTCCTGGCCCGCAGGAGGCTCAACGATGGCTTCTGAGGCGTACCCGCTGCCCCAGGTCGGCATCGGCACCGACATCCACGCCTTCGAGGAGGGCCGGGAGCTGTGGTGCGCCGGCCTGAAGTGGGAGGGGGAGGGCACGGGCCTGGCCGGGCACTCCGACGCGGACGTCGTCGCGCACGCCGCCTGCAACGCGCTGTTCTCCGCCGCCGGGCTGGGCGACCTGGGACAGCACTTCGGCACCGGACGGCCCGAGTGGTCCGGGGCGTCCGGCGTGGCGCTGCTGACCGAGGCCGCGCGGATCGTGCGGGAGGCCGGGTTCCGGATCGGCAACGTCGCGGTGCAGGTCGTCGGGGACCGGCCGAAGGTCGGCAGGCGCCGGGAGGAGGCCCAGAAGGTCCTGTCGGAGGCCGCCGGGGCGCCGGTCTCGGTGTCGGGGGCCACGACGGACGGGCTCGGTTTCCCCGGCCGGGGCGAGGGACTCATGGCGGTGGCGACGGCGCTGGTCGTGCGCGCGGGCTGAGCGGCCCGCGCTTCGCCCGGAGGGGCGCGGGATCACCGCACCGTGCGCCC
>NZ_JAPSKQ010000047.1:33091-40362 GCF_031181555.1 Streptomyces sp.
GCGCCCACTGCGCTGTGCGCCCGCGGCCCGCGGCCCGCGCCCGCCGGCGCGACGGTCCGGCGTCCGGCGGTCCACCCCCGGCGTCCCGGTGGCCAGGCGCCCGGTGTCCGCGTCGACGACCCGTGTCCGACAAAGCCCCGGAAGGCACCTGGCACACCCCGGTGCCCACTACCCTGGAGGGGTGACTATTCGCCTGTACGACACCAGCGCCCGGCAGATCCGTGACTTCACCCCGCTCCGGCCGGGTTGCGTCTCGATCTACCTGTGTGGTGCCACCGTGCAGGCGGCACCGCACATCGGGCACATCCGCTCGGGGCTGAACTTCGACATCATGCGCCGCTGGTTCGAGTACCGCGGCCTGGACGTGACGTTCATCCGCAACGTCACCGACATCGACGACAAGATCATCGCCAAGTCCGCCGAGCAGGGCCGCCCCTGGTGGTCCATCGGTTACGAGAACGAGCGCGCCTTCACCGACGGCTACCACGCCCTCGGCTGCCTGCCCCCCACCTACGAGCCGCGCGCCACCGGCCACATCACCGAGATGGTCGAGATGATGCGCGGCCTCATCGAGCGCGGCCACGCCTACGAGGCCGACGGCAACGTCTACTTCGCCGTCACCTCGTTCCCGGAGTACCTGAAGCTGTCCAACCAGGAGCTGGAGAACCTCCTCCAGCCCTCCGGCGAGGGCGAGACCGGCAAGCGCGACCCGCGCGACTTCGCCATGTGGAAGGCGGCCAAGCCCGGCGAGCCGAGCTGGGAGACGCCGTGGGGCCGCGGGCGCCCGGGCTGGCACCTGGAGTGCTCGGCGATGGCGCACAAGTACCTCGGCACCGCCTTCGACATCCACGGCGGCGGCCTCGACCTGGTCTTCCCGCACCACGAGAACGAGATCGCCCAGGCCAAGGCCTACGGCGACGAGTTCGCCCGCTACTGGGTGCACAACGCCTGGGTCACCATGAGCGGCGAGAAGATGTCGAAGTCGCTCGGCAACTCGGTGCTCGTCAGCGAGATGGTCAAGCGCTGGCGGCCCATCGTGCTGCGCTACTACCTCGGCACCCCGCACTACCGCTCGATGATCGAGTACAGCGAGGAGGCCCTGCGCGAGGCCGAGTCCGCGTTCGCCCGGATCGAGGGCTTCGTGCAGCGCGCCGCGGAACTCGCCGGAGGGCCGGTCGAGCCGTCCGCCGAGGTGCCGCCCGCCTTCGCCGAGGCCATGGACGACGACCTGGGCGTCCCGCAGGCGCTGGCGGTGGTGCACACCACCGTCCGGCAGGGCAACAGCGCGCTGGCCGCCGACGACAAGGAAGCCGCCGTCGCCCGCCTCGCCGAGGTCCGCGCCATGCTCGGCGTCCTCGGTCTCGACCCCCTCGACCCGCACTGGGCCGGTGAGAGCGACCGGGGCGAGGACCTGCACGGCGTGATCGACAGCCTCGTACGCCTCGTCCTCGACCAGCGCGAGGCCGCCCGGGCCCGCAAGGACTGGCCCACCGCGGACGCCATCCGCGACCGGCTGGGCCAGGCGGGACTGGTCGTCGAGGACAGCCCGCAGGGACCGCGCTGGAGCCTCGGCCCGCGCTGAGGAACCCCGGGGTCCACGGGAGCCCCACGGCTCCCCGTGATCGACTGTGCCGCCCGGGGCTCCGGGCGGCACACTTCATAGACACACTCCATAGACGCGACAGACGCAACGCACGCACCCACCACTTCACGAAAGACGGATACCTCATGGCCGCGAACAACCGCCGCATGTCCGGCAAGAAGGGCGCGCAGGTCGGCAGTGGCGGCCAGCGACGCCGGGGCCTCGAAGGCAAGGGGCCGACGCCGCCCGCCGAGATGCGCAAGGGCCACGCCAAGCAGCGCGCCGCCCAGGCGAAGGCGCGCCGCGCCCAGGGCCGCACCCCGCAGCGGCGCGGCGGCGGCCGCTCGACGTCCGAACTCGTCGTCGGGCGCAACCCCGTCGTCGAGGCGCTGCGCGAGGGCGTGCCCGCCTCCACGCTGTACGTCCAGCAGTTCATCGACAACGACGAGCGGGTGCGCGAGGCGCTCCAGCTCGCGGCCGAGCGCGGCGGGATCAACCTCATGGAGGCGCCCCGCCCCGAACTCGACCGCATGACCAACGGCCTGAACCACCAGGGCCTGGTCCTCCAGGTCCCGCCGTACGAGTACGCCCACCCCGAGGACCTCGTCGCGGCCGCCCACGACGAGGGCGAGGACCCGCTGATCGTCGCCCTCGACGGCGTCACCGACCCGCGCAACCTCGGCGCCGTCGTCCGCTCCGTCTCCGCCTTCGGCGGCCACGGCGTCGTCGTGCCCGAGCGGCGCGCCGCCGGCATGACCGCCGGTGCCTGGAAGACGTCCGCGGGTACGGCCGCCCGTACGCCCGTCGCCCGCGCCACCAACCTCACGCGCGCCCTGGAGGCGTACAAGAAGGCCGGGATCGTGGTCGTCGGCCTGGCCGCCGACGGGGAGGCCGGGATCGGCGAGCTGGACGCGCTCGAAGGCCCGGTCGTCATCGTCGTCGGCAGCGAGGGCAAGGGGCTGTCCCGGCTGGTCGGCGAGACGTGCGACTTCCGGGTGCGGATCCCGATGCCGGGCGGCGCGGAGTCGCTCAACGCCGGTGTGGCGGCGGGCATCGTCCTGTACGAGGCGGCTCGGCGCCGGGGCTGACGCGACCGGGGCCGGTCGTCGCGCCCGAACGGGCGTTCGGTGTCATCACCCGCACGGGGCGTTCCGGACGGTCCGGGCCAGCTTGACGCGGTCCGGACACATCCGGCGGGTCACGGCAGTGTCCTAACACCACGTCACTCGGTTAGATGAGTGTGGACACCAGAACACCCCGCACACCCACGGGGGACCGCTCGTCGGGACTCGACGACGCTCCCGCGCTGAGCATGGTGAAGGTGCCGAGCGATCCGGCGCAGGTCATCGTCAATCACGCCAGCTTCCGCGTGCAGCTGGGCGCTTCGGCGCGGCGTGCCTCGTCGCCGCGGATCGCACGGCACGTGAGCGCCGCCGAGGACACCGCCCGCATCCCCGTCGTCACCACCATGGGTGCGGCGGACCAGGCCACCGCCCGGCGCCGTCCCGTCGTCTGGAGCGGCCGCTCCGCCCCCGACGACACCGGCGCCCACCGGCTCCTCCAGGCGGTACGGCACGGAGGCGTCCGCCACGCCGACGAGCCGCTCACCGACACCGGGGGCACCCGGGTCGTCCCCCGCCCCGGCGCCGGTCACGGCGACCACGACGACGGCCCGGCCACCCAGCCCCTCGCGACCCCGTTCGTCGGCGCCCCGCGCCGGCCCGGCGACACCCCCCTGCTGCCCCCCATGCGCACGGTCGGCAGCGCCTACGACGAACCCGCCTACGACGGCCTCGGCTACGGCGAACCCGCCTACGAGGACGACGAGTTCGAGGACACCGGCGCCCACCCCGCCGCCCCGGACGAGGCCACCGGAGGGCGCGGCAGGCGGCACGGCGACGACCCGGCCCGGCACGCCTACTACCCCGGCCGCCGGATGAACCTCGGCGTCGTCCTGCTCCCGCTGCGGGTCCTCCTCGGCTCCATCTCCGTCTACGCCGGGATGAGCAAGCTCTGCGACCCCCTCTACTTCGAGGGCGGCCCGCGCGGCTCCATGGTCAAGTGGCTGCACACCCTGCACCCCTGGGACGTCGCCGAGCCGCTGCGCCAGTTCGCCCTGGAGCACCCCGTCGGCTCGGGACTGGCGATCGCCTTCCTCCAGGTCGTCGTCGGTGTCCTGACCGTCCTCGGCTGCTGGCAGCGCGTGGCGGCCACGGTCGGCGCACTGCTCTCGGCGGCCCTGCTGGTCACCGTCAGCTGGAAGAGCGCCCCCGCCTACGAGACGCCCGACATCATCTACCTCGCCGCCTGGTCCCCGCTGATCATCGCGGGCGCCCCCGTCTACTCCGTCGACGGCCGCCTCGCGGGCGGTGCCTGGCGCCGGCTCGGCCCCCGCGCCGACATCTGGGACCTGCGCCGCTACGTCCTGCGCCGCGGCGCCCTCGTCACCGCCGTCGTCTGCGGGCTCACCCTGCTCGTCGGCTCGCTGCTCGGCGGCGCCGTCCGCGACGCCGACCGCGTGGTGGTCCCCGGCCCCGGCGAGGCCCCGCGCAACGAGCTCCCCGGCTCCCCGCTCCCGCAGGAGCCCGGCGAGTCCCCGAAGGAGCGCACCCCGTCGGCCTCCACCCCGCCCAGCCGGAGCGCCACGACGTCCGGCCCGACCGGTCCGTCCGCCGGGACCACCGGCCCCGGTGCGACCCAGGACGCCGGTGCCGTCACCGGTGCCCCCAGCCAGACCCAGGGCAGCACCGGCCAGGCCCCGTCCCGGCAGTCCTCCCCGGTCGGCCAGGCCCCGAGCACCAGCTCCGGCCCGACCTCGGGCGGCGGATCCACCGGCAGCGGCAGCGGCACCCCGAGCGGCGACAGCGGCAGCGGCAGCGGCGGCGGCTCCACCGGGGAACCGGGGCTCGTGGGCGGCCTCCTGGGGTAGGGGCACCGCCCGCGCACGGCGAAGGGGTCCCGCACAGCGTCCGTGCGGGACCCCTTCGCCGTCACCGGTTCGCCGGTGACGGTGTGTCAGCGTCCTTGCCCCGCCAGCTCCTTCGCCGCCTCCGACAGGTCCTTCGCGGTGTCGATCGCCCGCCAGTAGGAGCCCTGGGGGATCGGGAACCCCGCCAGCCTGCGCTCGCGCGCCAGGTGCGGGAACGTGGTGCGCTCGTGGTCGCCGCGCTCCGGGAGCAGGCCGGCGAACTCGGGGGAGAAGACGTACACGCCCGCGTTGATCTCGAACGTCGACGGCGGGGCCTCGATGAAGTCGGTGATGCGGCCGAAGCCGTCCGTGCGCACCGCACCCCACGGGATGCGCGGGCGGGCCAGGGCGAGGGTCGCGACGGCGTCCCGCTCGGTGTGGAAGTCCGCCATGTCGCGCAGTGAGAAACGGGTCCAGATGTCACCGTTGGTGGCGTACCAGGGCCGGTCCGGGTACGGGAGGTGCGCGGCGGCGTACTTCAGGCCGCCGCCGCGGCCGAGGGGCTCCGTCTCGACGACGGTGGTGACGGAGACGGGCAGATCGGCGGCCTCCAGCCACTCCTGCAGGACCTCGGCGAGGTGGCCGCAGGAGACCACCACATCCGTCACGCCCTCCTCGGCGAGCCAGGAGAGCTGATGGCCGATGATCGGGGTCCCCGTACCGGGGATCTCGACCATCGGCTTGGGCCGGTCGTCGGTGTACGGACGAAGCCGGGAGCCTTGGCCGCCGGCCAGGACGACGGCTTGAACGGGGCGGGACGCGGCGCTCGGATCGGTCATGAGCGAACTGTACGTGGACCGTGCGCGGTGTCCCGCGAGCGGTCGGTCCGGTGGTCCCTCTTACGGCGCCGACGGCTCCGACGCGGTGCGGCCGGCGTGGTGGGCCGTGTGCTCAGCGGTGGGCGGTGACGACCCCCGACGCGAAGGAGGTGTCGCAGACCGGACGGGCGTAGGACTGGGCCTTGGTGGGGCCGTACACCCGGACCGCGGCCTTGCCGAGGGCGCGGGCGATGGACGCGCAGTGCTTCGCCAGCGACGGGCGGTCGTCGACGGCCTGCTGGAGGTGGGTGAGCGCCACGCCCGGGTCCTCCTTCTGGAGTTCGACCAGCAGCGCGTCGCGCAGCACGTCCTGCGGCGCGCGGGCGGCGGCGCGCGAGGAGGCGCCGGAGGCGGAGGCGTCCGCGGCGGTGAGCACCGGGCTCGAGGGGTTCCCCGACCAGTTGACTCGCGCGACCGCGAGGGTCCCGGAGAGCACCAGGACGACGGGCAGGACGAAGGCGAGGGTGCGGCCGATCCGGAGGGCGGGGCCCCCGCCGCGTCGCGTCTGAGGGTTCGTGGTGTGCTTCACGCGTGTGAGGGTAGCGGCAGGTAGCGGAACGAAAACGCCGAGTCACCGGTTCGAGGGATGGCAGGCCGTGGATTCCGGGAGCACGTGTTGACGTACGGAGCTCGAAATGACCGTTGTGCCGGGGTATTTGTCGACAAGGAGAAGGGCCCCGCAGCGGCCTGCGGGGCCCTTCTTCATCACCTCGGGTGAATCAACCGGAGTTGTGCGCTCCGGCCGGTTCCTCAGTCGGACAGGCGCGCACCGGTCGACGTCGAGAACACGTGGGTCTCGCCCGCGCGCGGCACGACGTGCAGCTGGCTGCCCTTCTCCGGGACCTCGCGGCCGCCGACGCGGACCACGAGGTCCTTGGACTCGCCGCCGACCTGGGCGGTGCCGTAGACGAACGCGTCGGAGCCCAGCTCCTCGACGACGTTGACGGTGACCGCGACACCCAGGTCGGAGTCGGCGCCGGCCACGTCGAAGTGCTCGGGGCGGACGCCCACGGTGACGGTCTTGTCGCTGGTCGCGGAGAGCGCGTCACGCTGCACCGGCACCACCGAGTTGCCGAACTTCACACCGCCGTCGGTGACCGGGACCTCGATCAGGTTCATGGCCGGGGAGCCGATGAAGCCGGCGACGAAGAGGTTGGCGGGCTTGTCGTACATGTTGCGCGGGCTGTCGACCTGCTGGAGCAGACCGTCCTTGAGGACCGCCACGCGGTCGCCCATCGTCAGGGCCTCGACCTGGTCGTGGGTGACGTAGACGGTGGTGATGCCGAGGCGGCGCTGGAGCGAGGCGATCTGCGTACGGGTCGACACGCGGAGCTTGGCGTCGAGGTTCGACAGCGGCTCGTCCATGAGGAAGACCTGCGGCTCACGCACGATGGCGCGGCCCATGGCGACACGCTGGCGCTGACCACCGGAGAGCGCCTTCGGCTTGCGGTCCAGGTACTCGGTCAGGTCGAGGATCTTCGCGGCCTCCTCGACCTTCTGCCGGATCTCCGCCTTGTTGACGCCGGCGATCTTGAGCGCGAAGCCCATGTTGTCGGCGACCGTCATGTGCGGGTAGAGCGCGTAGTTCTGGAACACCATGGCGATGTCCCGGTCCTTGGGCGGCAGGTGCGTGACGTCGCGGTCACCGATGCGGATGGCGCCGCCGTTGACGTCCTCGAGCCCCGCGAGCATCCGGAGCGAGGTGGACTTGCCGCAGCCGGACGGACCGACCAGGACGAGGAACTCGCCGTCCGCGATCTCGATGTCGAGGGCGTCGACGGCGGGCTTGGTGGAACCCGGGTAGATCCGGGTCGCCTTGTCGAACGTGACAGTGGCCATGGTGAATGGTCCCCTTCTACCGGCAGGAACGTGCCGGACGATCCGAGTAGGAAGGCGGTGCCAC
>NZ_JAPSKQ010000328.1 GCF_031181555.1 Streptomyces sp.
CTCGGCAGTGCGGTCGAATCGACGACCGGCTCCGACACCGGGCCCCTGGCGGACCTGCTCGAAACCCGTCACGCGGCTCTGCGACCGCTGTTCGGGCTGTCGGAAGGCCACATGAAGGAGCGGATCGGCTCAGCGGGCGTGGCACTCGAGGCGGCCGGTCCCGTACCGACCGACGACGCGCCGGTTCCGGACCTCTCGCTCTACTACCGTGTGGTGACGGACGAGGACCGCCTCGATGAGCTGGCCGCCGACCTGCGTGCGGACGACCTTGTCGAGACCGCCTACATCAAACCCGCGGGCGAGCCGCCGGCCCTTCTCGAGCGACCTCGCACGCTCAACGACATGCAGCCGGACGTCCAGGCGCCGCCCCCTACCACACCGGACTTCCGAAGCCACCAGACCTACCTGGACACGGCCCCGGCCGGGGTCGACGCCTGGCTGGCCTGGACGATCCCGGGCGGTGGCGGTCAGGGAATCAGCGTCATCGACTGCGAATGGGGCTGGCGCTTCACCCACGAGGACCTGTCCGTGGGACAGCACGGCGTCGTCGCCGGCACAAGCTCCGCGCACACCGATCACGGCACCGCCGTCATCGGCGTCGTCGGCGGTGACCGCAACGCCTACGGCATCACCGGAATCGCTCCAGAAGCCACCGTCGGCGCCTCGTCGTTCGCCGATCAATCCACCGGGCAGGCGATCAGGGCCGCCGCCGACAGACTCGCCGCCGGCGACATCATCCTCCTCGAAATCCACCGGCCGGGACCGAACTCTCCCGTCCCGCCGAACGGCCAGTTCGGCTTCATCGCCGTCGAGTGGTGGCCGGACGATTTCGCGGCGATCCGCTACGCGGTCGCGAAGGGCATCGTGGTGGTCGAGGCAGCCGGCAACGGTGCGCAGAACCTGGACGACGCCGTGTACAGCGTGCGGCCCACAGGCTTCCCGACGGGCTGGACGAACCCCTTCGACCTCGGCAATCCCCAATCCGGAGCTGTCCTGGTGGGAGCGGGCGCGCCACCGCCCGACACGCATGGCGCGGACCACGGGCCCGACCGTTCACGCCTCGGCTTCTCCAACTACGGCTCCCGTGTCGACGCCCAAGGCTGGGGCCGGGAGGTCACGAGCACCGGCTACGGGGATCTGCAGGGGGGATGGATCCAGGACCGCTGGTACACGGACCGATTCTCCGGGACGTCCAGCGCCTCGCCCGTGGTGACCGGCGCCCTGGCCTGCCTGCAGGGAATGCTGCGAGCACGAGGACACCACCCTCTCACCTCCTCCAAGGCCAGGCAGTTGCTGCGCTCCACCGGGTCGCCGCAGACGGACGCCCCGGGCAGGCCCGCCAGTCAGCGCATCGGCAACCGTCCCGACATCCGCCAGATGGTCGCCGCCGCCGGCATCGGCTCACGCGCTGCCGAGGGCGACCAGTACTGCAACGGTGCTTAGGGCGAGAGTGATGTGCCGGTACCAGCCCGGACAGCGGCGGACCTCGTACTGGTCCAGGCCGCGTTCGTTC
>NZ_JAPSKQ010000208.1 GCF_031181555.1 Streptomyces sp.
CCGTCTTCTTCCCCGCCGTCTTCTTCCCCGCCGTCTTCTTCCCCGCCGCCTCTCCGGCCCGCGCAGTCCCGGACGCCGTCTTCCTCGCCGCGGCCTTCTCGGCAGGCACGCCGGCGGACGGCGCCTTCCCCTTCGCCTTCCCAGCGGACGCAGCCCCGGCCGCCACCGTCGCCGTCGACAGCTTCCCGGCGGCAGCCTTCCCGGCCACCGCCTTCTTCACAGCCTTCTTCGCCTCGGCCTTTTCCGCCGCGGCCTTCTTCGCCGGCGCAGCCCCGCCCGCCGTCCTCCTCGCCGCCTTCCCGACCGCGCTCTTCTTCGTCACCGCCTTCTTCGCGGTCTCCTTCTCCGCCGTCCTTCCGGCCCGCGCAGTCCCGGCCGCCGTCTTCCTCGCCGTCGCCTTCGGCGCCCGCTCCGGCGCCGTCCCGCCCTCGGCGGACTCCTTCGCCCCGCTCTCGGCGACCGGTGTCCTCTTCGTGCGCTCCGCGCCGCCCGGGCCGGCCGCAGGCCCCCGCACCCGCTTCGCGGGCTTCGCCGCCCGTCCCACCGCACCCCGGGTGCTCTTCTTCCCGTCCACGCCCTTGACCGCACCGCCGGACGCCTCCGCACGGGGCGCGCTGCCGTCGGCGCGCCCGGGCCTGCCGGACGCCGACTGCTGTACGGCGGTCTTCTTCGCCACCATGGCCGCGGCCCCTTCACATATTATGATCTTGCGCACGAATCGTGCTGGGACGATAAATCGACCCGAGTCCCGCGGCAACGGGGCACACCGCCCGATTCCCCCGCCCCGCGGACGCCGCGCGGCGAACCTGCATGCGTTGTGCCCAGCTCCCCGCCGGGTATGCCGCCGAGGGCGACCTCTCGGGATCCGAACACGCGCACCACTCCATTCGGGGTATACCGGGACATGTCAGGTCATACGGAACCCGCATGCCACCCCCTCCCCCGACCGCGGGCAAACCGGTCGGCCACTGCCCCCACCGCGCCGTACACTGGGCGGAGCGAAAAGCGGAGATGGGGACGAGTAGCGGCGTACGCAGCCCAGAGCGACCCGGGGACGGTGTGAGCCCGGGGGCGAGCGCGACGTGAAGATCACCCCGGAGCCGCCGGAAGAAAGCCGCAGCGCCTCGGCGTCGGTGAGTAGAACCGGCATCGCGACCTCAATGAGGGGGTTCACCGGAGCGCACGACGCACCGGGGGGCCAAGGAGGGTGGTACCGCGGGAGCGCGCCGAAGACGGCGCAGGGATCGACACGGCTCTCGTCCCTCCGGACGGAAGGCAGCAAGTCCGCCGGAGGAAGCTCGCTGATGACAACGCCGACGTACCGCCAGGTACCCGCCCAGGTCGACCTGCCCGCCCTCGAGCACGCGGTGCTCGACTTCTGGCGCGAGCAGAAGATCTTCGCCAAGAGCCTGGAGCAGTCCGAGGGCCGCCCCGAATGGGTGTTCTACGAGGGTCCGCCCACCGCCAACGGCATGCCGGGCGCCCACCACATCGAGGCGCGCGTCTTCAAGGACGTCTTCCCCCGCTTCCGCACCATGCGCGGCTACCACGTGGCCCGCAAGGCCGGCTGGGACTGCCACGGCCTGCCCGTGGAGCTTGCGGTGGAGAAGGAGCTGGGCTTCTCCGGCAAGAAGGACATCGAGGCGTACGGCATCGCCGAGTTCAACGCCAAGTGCCGCGAGTCCGTGCTCCGCCACACCGACGCCTTCTCCGAGCTGACGACCCGCATGGGCTACTGGGTCGACCTCGACGAGGCGTACGTGACCATGGAGCCGGAGTACATCGAGTCCGTCTGGTGGTCGCTGAAGGAGATCTTCAAGAAGGGCCTGCTGGTCCAGGACCACCGTGTCGCCCCCTGGTGCCCCCGCTGCGGCACGGGCCTGTCCGACCACGAGCTGGCGCAGGGCTACGAGACGGTCGTCGACCCCTCCGTCTACGTCCGCTTCCCGCTCACCTCCGGCCCGCTGGCCGGCGAGGCCGCGCTCCTGGTCTGGACGACGACCCCCTGGACCCTGGTGTCCAACACCGCCGTCGCCGCCCACCCCGAGGTCACCTACGTCGTCGCGACGAAGGGCCCCGAAGGCACGGAGAAGCTCGTCGTCGCCGAGCCGCTGGTCGAGAAGGCGCTCGGCGAGGGCTGGGAGACCACCGGCCAGTCCTTCACCGGCGCCGAGATGGAGCGCTGGACGTACCGGCGCCCGTTCGAGCTCGTGGAGTTCCCGGAGCCGGCGCACTACGTCGTGAACGCCGAGTACGTCACCACCGAGGACGGTACGGGTCTGGTCCACCAGTCCCCCGCCTTCGGTGAGGACGACCTGAAGGTCTGCCGCTCCTACGGCCTGCCGGTCGTGAACCCGGTCCGCCCCGACGGCACCTTCGAGGAGGACCTCCCCCTGGTCGGCGGCGTCTTCTTCAAGAAGGCCGACGAGAAGCTGACCGCGGACCTCGACGAGCGCGGCCTGCTCTTCAAGCACATCCCGTACGAGCACAGCTACCCGCACTGCTGGCGCTGCCACACCGCGCTGCTCTACTACGCGCAGCCGTCCTGGTACATCCGCACCACGGCGATCAAGGACCGCCTCCTCGCGGAGAACGAGAAGACCAACTGGTTCCCCGACACGGTCAAGCACGGCCGGTACGGCGACTGGCTGAACAACAACATCGACTGGGCGCTGTCCCGCAACCGCTACTGGGGCACCCCGCTGCCGATCTGGCGCTGCGCGGACGACCACCTCACGGTCGTCGGCTCCCGCGCGGAGCTGACCGAGCTGACCGGCACCGACCAGTCCGGCCTCGACCCGCACCGTCCGTACATCGACGAGGTCACCTTCGCCTGCCCGCAGGACGGCTGCGCGAAGACGGCCACGCGCGTGCCGGAGGTCATCGACGCCTGGTACGACTCGGGTTCGATGCCGTTCGCGCAGTGGGGCTACCCGTACAAGAACAAGGAACTGTTCGAGGCCCGCTACCCGGCGCAGTTCATCAGCGAGGCCATCGACCAGACCCGCGGCTGGTTCTACACGCTGATGGCGGTCGGCACGCTCGTCTTCGACAGGTCGTCCTACGAGAACGTCGTGTGCCTGGGCCACATCCTCGCCGAGGACGGCCGCAAGATGTCCAAGCACCTGGGCAACATCCTGCAGCCGATCCCGCTGATGGACCAGCACGGCGCCGACGCGGTCCGCTGGTTCATGGCGGCCGGCGGCTCCCCCTGGGCGGCCCGCCGCGTCGGTCACGGCACGATCCAGGAGGTCGTCCGCAAGACGCTCCTCACCTACTGGAACACGGTCGCCTTCCAGGCCCTGTACGCCCGCACCTCCGGCTGGGCCCCGAGCGAGGCCGACCCGGTCCCGGCCGACCGCCCGCTGCTGGACCGCTGGCTGCTGTCCGAACTGCACGCGCTCACCGACCAGGTGACCCAGGCGCTGGAGGGCTACGACACCCAGCGGGCCGGCAAGCTGCTGTCCGCGTTCGTCGACGACCTGTCCAACTGGTACGTCCGCCGCTCCCGGCGCCGCTTCTGGCAGGGCGACAAGGCCGCGCTGCGCACCCTGCACGAGGTCGTCGAGACGGTGACCAAGCTCATGGCCCCGCTGACCCCGTTCATCACCGAGCGGGTCTGGCAGGACCTGGTCGTCCCGGTCACCCCGGGCGCGCCGGAGTCGGTGCACCTGTCCTCCTGGCCGGAGGCGGACCTGACCGCGATCGACCCGGAGCTGTCGAAGCAGATGACGCTGGTCCGCCGGCTCGTGGAGCTGGGCCGGGCCACGCGCGCGGAGTCGGGCGTGAAGACCCGCCAGCCGCTGAAGCGGGCGCTGATCGCGGCCGGCGGCTTCGACACCCTCGACCCGGAGCTGCACACCCAGATCACCGAGGAGCTGAACGTCGAGTCGCTGGCGTCGCTGTCCGAGGTGGGCGGCTCGCTGGTGGACACGACGGCGAAGGCCAACTTCCGCGCGCTGGGCAAGCGGTTCGGCAAGCGCGTCCAGGACGTGGCCAAGGCGATCGCGAACGCGGACGCCGCGGCCCTGTCCCTGGCCCTGCGCGAGGGCACGGCCTCGGTCGAGGTCGACGGTGAGACGATCACCCTCGCCCCGGACGAGGTGATCATCACGGAGACCCCGCGCGAGGGCTGGTCGGTGGCCTCCGACGCCGGCGCCACGGTCGCCCTCGACCTGGAGATCACGGAGGAGCTGCGCCGCGCGGGCCTGGCCCGGGACGCGATCCGGCTGATCCAGGAGGCCCGCAAGAACAGCGGCCTCGACGTGGCCGACCGCATCGCCCTGCGCTGGACGGCCACGGAGCCCGCCACCGTCGCGGCCCTGACCGACCACTCCGCCCTGATCGCCGACGAGGTCCTCGCCACGGACTTCGCCCAGGGTGAGGCGGACGACGGCTACGGCAGCCCGTTCACGGACGAGGGCCTGTCCCTGACGTTCCGCCTGCGCAAGGCGTAACGCGCGGGGGTCCCCCACCGGAGGGCCCGGGCCCGCCGAGGAAAATCTCGGCGGGCCCGGGCCCTCGGCGTTGTGTCCTACGGACAGATGCCCCAGGGTTCGAACAACCACCGCAATCGGGGCGGACCCACATGGCACAAGGGCGGGGCCCCGGGTTGGTGAACCCGGGGCCCCGCCCTGAACGCTGCCGATCGCTACGCCGTACTCATGGCCACAGGGCCGTCAGTTGTCGTCCTCGTCGATGAGGAACCCGCGCATCGGCGAGGGTGCCTGCCCCATCGGCGACGGCCCCTGCGGACGCACCGGCGCCATGGGCTGGGTCATCGCCGGCTGCATCTGCTGCTGACCGCCGTAGGACGGGCCGGACTGGCCGCCGGGGCCGCCGCCCATCGTCTGGTTGCCGCCGTAGGACGGCGCACCGGCACCGGCCGGAGCCATGGAGGGCGTCGGGGACGGCGGCAGCGACGCGGTCGCGGGCTGGCGCGGCGGGGCGAGCGAGTCGTCCGCCTGGGTCTCCAGCTGACGCAGCTGCGACTCCAGGTAGGACTTCAGCCGCGTGCGGTACTCGCGCTCGAAGCCGCGCAGGTCCTCGACCTTGCGCTCCAGCGTGGCGCGGGCGGACTCCAGGGAGCCCATCGCGACGCGGTGCTTCTCCTGCGCGTCCCGCTCCAGGGCGTCGGCCTTGGCACGGGCGTCCCGCTCGAGACCCTCGGCGCGCGAACGCGCCTCACCGACGATCTTGTTGGCCTCGGAACGGGCCTCGGCGATCGCCTGGTCGGCGGTCTGCTGGGCCAGCGAGAGCACCCGGGCGGCGCTGTCGCCACCGGGGCCGCCCTGACCGGGAAGACCGGGGCCGCCCATGGGACCGCCCATCGGGCCACCATGGCCCATCTGCCCCTGCATCGGGCCTCCCTGGCCCATCGGCCCGGGACCCTGGCCCATCGGCCCGGGACCCTGCGGGCCGCCCTGTCCGCCGGGGCCGGCGGGCAGCTGAGGAGCACCGCTCGGCAGCTGGGGCGGGCCACCCATGGGGCCACCCATCTGCTGCTGCGGCGGGCCCGATATGCCGGCGGGCACCGGAGCGCCGGGACCTCGCATGCCCTGCTGGGGCATGCCCTGCTGGGGCATGCCCTGCGGCGGCTGTTGCTGCTGTTGGTCCTGCTGCTCCGGGGGCTTGCGCATGTTCTGCTGGTTCTGGGCGGCAGCGCGCGTGGCCGCGGCCAGCTTGGCGCGCAGGTCCTCGTTCTCGCGGAGCAGGCGCGTCAGTTCGGCTTCGACCTCGTCGAGGAAGGCATCGACCTCGTCCTCGTCATAGCCTTCTCGGAGGCGGACGGTCGTGAACTGCTTGTTCCGCACGTCCTCGGGGGTCAACGGCATCTCTTCACCTCAACGTAGTCATCGGCAGTCGGCAGGCCCATGTCGTCCACAGTCACCTCAGTGCACTGCCCACGAGGGAGATCAGAATGTAGACGATGATCATCAGTACGAAGAAGGACAGGTCGAGCGCCACGCCCCCGAGACGCAGCGGCGGAATGAACCGCCGCAGAAGCTTCAGCGGTGGATCGGTGACAGTGTAGGTGGCCTCCAGGACGACCACCATCGCCTTGCCGGGTTGCCACGAGCGGGCGAACTGGAAGACGTAGTCCATGACCAACCGGAAGATGAGCACGATGAGGAACACCATCAGCGCGATGTAGATCACCTGCGCGAACACGCTCATGGCTTGCTCTTCCCTCTCCCCTGTGCCCTGCTCGATCGGTCCTGCGTCTCAGCTCTGGTTGAAGAACCCGCCCTCTGCGATGCGGGCCTTGTCCTCCGCCGTGACATCGACGTTAGCAGGCGACAACAGGAATACCTTCTGCGTCACCCGCTCGATACTGCCGTGAAGACCAAACACCAAACCGGCCGCAAAGTCGACAAGTCGCTTCGCGTCCGTGTCATCCATCTCAGTGAGATTCATGATCACCGGCGTGCCCTCACGGAAGTGTTCCCCGATGGTACGGGCCTCGTTGTAGGTCCGGGGGTGGAGCGTGGTGATCCGGTAAGGCTCTCGTTCCGACACGACCTTGGGCATGATCACCGGTGCGTTCTTCTCCAGGCTTGCGCGTTCTTGTGTGATGGATGCCACGGGTGCGATGCGCGCCGGGCGTGGCGATTCAGCGGGGAGCGAAGCGGACCGGGCGACCGGTTCGCGAGGCGCGGGCGGCTGCACGACTCGCACCTCTTCGTCCCTTTGGGACTGATGTGAGCCATGTGACTGGTGCGACATTTCGTGCCGCCTGTGGTCACGTTCGGGCTCAGGGTCGAGTTCGGGTTCAAAGTCGTCATCTGGGTCGAATCCGCGGCCGTCGTACCCATCGTCCTCCACGAGGCCGAGGTAGACCGCCATCTTGCGCATCGCGCCGGCCATGCTCCGAGTCCTCCGCTCTGTGGTGGATCCGCTGACGACCGCCAAGTGCCCGCGATCCACGAGGTCCTTATGTCCGCTATTGGCGGAAATGACCATATTTTCTGCTGTGGTCCGACTTCTTGGCGACGTTACCCGAGCCTGGGGCGGACTCCGAGTACCGCACTGCCGACGCGCACATGTGTCGCTCCGGCGGCAACGGCCTGTTCGAGGTCCGCACTCATTCCTGCCGAGACCATGTTCGCAGCCGGATGGGCCTTGCGCAGGTCGGTCGACAAATCCATCAACCGCTCGAACGCCGCCTGTTGACGTCCGGCGTACTCCCCGGTGAGCGGGGCGACCGTCATCAGCCCGTCCAGCCGCAGCCCCTCGGCCCCGGCGACGAGTCCGGCCAACTCCGCGACGCCGCCGGGCGCGACGCCCCCGCGCTCCCCCCGGCCGCTCTCACCCGCGTCGAGCGCGACCTGGATGAGGCAGCCCACTTCGCGTCCGGCCCGCACGGCCTCCCTGGAGAGGGTCGTCACCAGCCGGGAACGGTCGACGGACTGCACGAGATCCGCGTAACCGACCACGGAGCGCACCTTGTTGGTCTGGAGCTGGCCGACAAAGTGCCAGGTAAGGGGCAGATCCGAACACTGAGCCGCCTTGGGGGCGGCGTCCTGGTCACGGTTCTCGGCCACATGACGCACACCGAGTTCCGACAGGATCCGCACATCGCTCGCCGGGAAGGTCTTGGTGACCACGATGAGGGTGACCTCGTCGCGCGTCCGTCCGGCCGCGGCGCACGCGGCGGCGATCCGCTCCTCCACTCTCGCCAGGTTCGCGGCGAGTTCGCCCTTACGGTCCGTCATGTCCCATCAGTCCAGCCACACATAGCCCGCGAGCCGCCCGGTGGTGCGGTCGCGTCGGTACGAGAAGTGATCATCCGACTCCAGCGTGCACACCGGCGACTGCTCCCGGTCGCGCACCCCGAGCCGTTCGAGCTGCGCGTGCACGCCCGCGCCCACGTCGACCGCCGGTGTGCCCCAGCTCGTCTCGGCGTGCGCCGCCGGCTCGACGGCGGCCACCTCGGCGCGCATCGCCTCCGGCACTTCGTAGCACCGGCCGCAGACGGCGGGCCCGGTGCGGGCGACGATCCGCGCGGGGTCGGCGCCGAGTCCGGTCATGGCCCGTACCGCGGCGGGCACCACCCCGGCGACGAGTCCGGGCCGCCCCGCGTGGGCCGCGGCGGCGACACCGGCGACGGGATCGGCGAGCAGCACCGGCACGCAGTCGGCGGTGAGCACGGCGAGGGCGAGACCCCGCCGCGCGGTGACGATCGCGTCGACCTCCGGCACCGGGCGGTCGCCCCAGGGCTCGTCGACCACGACCGCGTCGGCCCCGTGCACCTGGTTCATCCAGACCACCCGGGCCGGGTCGACACCGAGGGACTTGGCGGCCAGTTCGCGGTTGGAGCGTACGGCACCGGGGTCGTCACCGACCGCTCCGCCGAGGTTGAGCTCCTCATACGGAGCGGCGCTCACCCCGCCCCACCGGTCGGTGAAGGCGAAGTGCGCGCCGCTCACGCTCTCGCGCCGGGCTATCACTTCAGGAAGTCCGGTACGTCCAGTTCCTCGGCCGCGCTGTCGTAGGTCCGTGACGGCTGGACCGGCGGCTGGGCGACCGGGATGTCGTTCACCGGCTCCGGCACCACCGGCTCCGGGTCCTCCTTCGGCGTGACGCTGCCGAGCGAGCCGAAGGAGGGGCGGCTCTCCGGCTGCCGCGCCGGGGCCGGCTCCTCGCGCTTGACCGAGGAGGAGCCGAGGACGTTCTCCCGCTTGGCCGGCGGCTGACCGCCGTCGAAGCCGGCCGCGATCACGGTGACCCGGACCTCGTCGCCGAGGGCGTCGTCGATCACCGCACCGAAGATGATGTTGGCCTCGGGGTGGGCGGCCTCGCTCACCAGCTGGGCGGCCTCGTTGATCTCGAACAGACCGAGGTCGCTGCCGCCGGAGATGGACAGCAGCACACCGCGGGCACCGTCGATGGAGGCTTCCAGCAGCGGGGAGGAGATGGCCATCTCGGCGGCGGCCACCGCGCGGTCGTCACCGCGGGCCGAGCCGATGCCCATGAGGGCCGAACCGGCCTCCGACATGACCGACTTCACGTCGGCGAAGTCGAGGTTGATCAGACCGGGCGTGGTGATGAGGTCGGTGATGCCCTGGACACCGGAGAGCAGGACCTGGTCCGCCGACTTGAAGGCGTCGAGGACCGAGACCTGGCGGTCCGAGATCGACAGCAGCCGGTCGTTCGGGATGACGATGAGGGTGTCGACCTCTTCGCGGAGCTCGGCGATGCCGTCCTCGGCCTGGTTCGCGCGGCGCCGCCCCTCGAAGGTGAACGGGCGCGTGACCACACCGATGGTGAGGGCGCCGAGCGAGCGGGCGATGTTGGCCACGACGGGTGCGCCGCCGGTGCCGGTGCCGCCGCCTTCACCGGCCGTCACGAAGACCATGTCGGCCCCCTTGAGGACCTCCTCGATCTCCTCGCGGTGGTCCTCGGCGGCCTTGCGGCCGACGGCCGGGTTGGCTC
>NZ_JAPSKQ010000209.1:0-7731 GCF_031181555.1 Streptomyces sp.
CGGAGGGCGTCCGAGACGCGCGGGTCGACCGTCGTGGCGCGCAGTTCGGCGACGAGCGCGGCCACGGACAGGGGGCGGCGCGGGCGCCCGGTGACGTCCTTGGGTTCGACGCCGAGTTCGGTCAGGAACCGGGAGGGCTGGTCGCCGTCGTCCGCGGGCGCCTTCACCGCCGTCACGACCAGACGTTCACGCGCGCGCGTGGCGGCCACGTAGAACAGGCGGCGCTCCTCGGCGAGCAGGGCGCCCGGGGTGAGGGGTTCGGCGAGTCCGTCGCGGCCGATGCGGTCGGCCTCCAGCAGGGAGCCGCGGCGGCGCAGGTCCGGCCACAGGCCCTCCTGGACACCGGCCACGACGACCAGGCGCCACTCCAGGCCCTTGGAGCGGTGCGCGGTCATCAGGCGTACGGCGTCGGGGCGTGCGGCGCGCCGCGTGAGGGTGTCGGCGGCGATGTCCTCGGCCTCGATCTCCTCCAGGAAGTTCAGGGCGCCGCGGCCGCCGGTGCGCTCCTCCGCGCGGGCCGCGGTCGCGAACAGCGCGCACACGGCGTCGAGGTCCCGGTCGGCGTTGCGTCCGGCCGCGCCGCCGCGCCGGGCGGAGCGCTCCAGGCGCTGGGGCCACGGCGTGCCGTCCCACAGGTCCCACAGGGCCTCCTCGGCCGTACCGCCGCCCGCCAGGCGCTCGCGGGCCTTGCGCAGCAGCGCGCCGAGGCGCTGGGCGCCCCGCGCGTACGCGGGGTCGTGCACGGCCAGCCGCTCCGGCTCGGCCAGCGCCCGTGCGAGCAGCTCGTCCGAGGGCGGCGGCAGCGGGTTGCCCGCGGCTCGCTCCTCCTCGCGCAGGGCCCGCCCGAGGCGGCGCAGATCGGCGGTGTCCATGCCGGCGAGGGGGGAGGTGAGCAGGGTGCGGGCGGTTTCGGTGTCGAGCCAGCACGGTTCCGGCACGTCGTCGGTGCCGGCTCCGGGACGGTCCGCGTCCGCGGCGGCTTCGTCGGTTCCCTCTCCCGCCGCCGCCTCCGCGGTCCCCGTCACGGCCCCCGCACCCTGGCCGAGACCCTCGGCCGCCGCCGTCGCCACCGCCCGCAGGGCCGTCAGCAGCGGGGCCACCGCCGGCTCGTGGCGCAGGGGCAGGTCGTTGCCGTCGACGTCCACGGGGACGCCCGCGGAGGTGAGCGCGCGGCGGACCGTGGGGAGGGTGCGGGAGCCGGCGCGCACCAGGACGGCCATGTCGCTCCAGGGGACACCGTCCTCCAGGTGGGCCCTGCGCAGGATGTCGGCGATGTTGTCCAGCTCGGTGCCGGACGTCGGGTAGGTGTACACCTCGACCCGGCCGCCGTCCCGTACCGGGGTCGGCTCCCGGTGGGCGCGGACCTTCTCGGCGGGCAGGCGGGGCAGCGGCATGCGCCGGGTCACCAGCCGGGTGGCGGCCAGCAGGGCGGCACCCGCGCGACGCGAGGTGCGCAGCACCTCGACCGGGGCCGGGCGGCCGTCCGCGCGGGGGAACGCGTACGGGAACTCCAGGATGCCGTTGACGTCCGCGCCCCGGAAGGCGTAGATCGACTGGTCGGGGTCGCCGAAGGCGACGAGGGTGCGTCCGCCGCCGGCCAGGGCGTGCAGCAGCCGCACCTGGGCCGGGTCGGTGTCCTGGTACTCGTCGACGTAGACGGCGTCGTACCGCGCGGCCAGCTGCCCGGCGGTCTCCGGGCGGCGGGCGAGGAGCACCGCGCGGTGGACCAGCTCGGCGTAGTCGAGCACGCCCTGGAGGTCGAGGACGTCGAGGTACTCGGCGAGGAAGGCGGAGGCGGCGCGCCAGTCGGGGCGTCCGATGCGGCGGGCGAAGGCGTCCAGGGCGTCGGGGCCGAGGCCCAGTTCGCGGCTGCGGGCGAGCACCGCGCGGACCTCGTCGGCGAAACCGCGGGTGGTCAGGCAGGCGCGCAGTTCGTCCGGCCAGCGCACGTGAGCGAGTCCGAGCCGTTCCAGGTCGGCCTGGCCGGCGAGCAGTTCCCGGACGGTGACGTCCTGCTCGGGTCCCGACAGCAGCCGCAGCGGTTCCACGAAGAGGGCGCTGTCCTGGTGGGCGCGGACCAGGGCGTAGCAGAACGAGTGGAACGTGGTCGCCTGCGGGGCGCGCGCGGCGCCCATGCGCAGGGCCATGCGGTCGCGCAGCTCGACGGCCGCCTTGCGGCTGAACGTCAGCACCAGGATGCGCTCGGGGTCCCCGCCGCGGGCGATCCGCGCGGCCACGGACTCGACGAGCGTGGTGGTCTTTCCGGTGCCCGGACCTGCGAGAACGAGCAGCGGTCCGGTCTCGTGGTCAACCACGGAGCGCTGTGCGGCGTCCAATCGAGGGGGGTTCACGCGAGCCGGCGGGGTACGCACCAGTCGATAAGCGCCACGGCTCCCCCGCCGCACCTCGGGGTGCGACAGGCCGCTGGTGGAAGAAGAGGAGCTCACGTGGTTCGCCGGTCCTGGTGGGTGTGCTGTTGGGCAGTCCGCCGCGCGTGGAGGGCGGTGGACCCGGGGTGAAGGGGGCTCGCGCAGCCGACGCTACGCCGGTGAAAAGCACGGAAGCAGGACTTCCGCTTCTTCCCTCGCTGCACTCACGACGCGCCTGCCCCTTCCCCCACGAACGTACGTCATGCCACGGACGTGCTCCGTTTCCCCGTGACGGAGCACAAGTCACACAGCGGCGCGCGCAATGGCGGAAGCTGTTAGGTGTGTCCCTCGCCGTCCCACCGCGCACGCTTCATGTCGAGGCGCGGCACATGGCCCTCCGCGGCCCGGCCCGCCTCCTTCAGGGGCGTGCCCTCCGCGCGGTAGTGGCCGAGCGCTCTCAGCTCGTGGCCCGGCAGCAGGACACCGTCCGCGCGGACGACGCGCCACCACGGAACGGCTCCCCCGTAGAGGGCCATCACGCGCCCGACCTGCCGGGGCCCGCCCTCCCCCAGCCACTCCGCCACGTCGCCGTACGTCATGACACGACCCGGCGGGATCAGCTCGGCCACCTCGAGGACCCGCTCGGCGTATTCGGGCAGGGCGCCCGGGGGCTCCGGGACGGCATCGGACGGAAGGCTCTCCTGACTCATCCGACCCATCCTGCACCACCCCACCGACAACTCCACGTGCACGCGCGCGTGCGCTCGCCTCGCCCCGGAGCACCGCTTCGGGCAGACTGTGCGGCCCTGCACATGGACCCTGATGCCCCCTTGTGCCGGTGCGGCATGCCACCATCGTGCGGGCGGTGACTGGTGATACGAGACCAAGAAGAGACGATGAAGCAGCAGGGCGCGCACCCCGGGGACGCGGAGGGCACCCCTGACGCCTCGCCGCGCCCGGACACCGCGAGCGCCGACCCGAAGGACGCCGACACGAAGGGCGCCGGCACCGAGGCGGCCCGGAAGAGGGCCGCTCTGGACACCGACGACGCCGACACGGCGCACATCGACGAGGTCGAGGGCGACGAGCCTCTGCTGCCCGCACGGGTGCACCGCCCGTCCGACCTCATGCGGCTCCTCGTGGGCGTCCTCGCCGTCGTGGTGCTGCTGGCGATCGCCGCGTTCGCCCACGGCACCACCTCGGGCCTGGAACAGGACATCACCAAGGGCACCGGGCAGGCACCCGACCTGCTCATCAAGATCGCGGGCCTGGCCTCCAGCATCGCGATCCTCCTGGTGCCGGTCGCCTTCGCCATCGAGCGGCTGATCAAACGGGACGGACTGCGGATCGCCGACGGCGTGCTCGCCGCCGTCCTCGCGCACGGTGTGACACTCGCCACGGACCTGTGGGTCGCGCGGGCCGCCCCCGACTCGATCCAGGAGGCGCTCACCCAGCCCTCCCCCGGCGACCTCAACGCCCTGACCGATCCCGTGCACGGCTATCTGGCCCCGGTCATCGCGTACATGACGGCCGTCGGCATGTCGCGCAGACCCAAATGGCGCGCGGTGCTGTGGGTGGTCCTGCTCCTCGACGCCTTCTCCATGCTCGTCACCGGGTACACGACCCCGTTCTCGATCATCCTGACGGTGCTGATCGGCTGGTCCGTCGCCTACGGCACCCTCTACGCGGTCGGCTCGCCCAACGTGCGCCCCACCGGCCGGACCCTGATGGCGGGCCTGCGGACCGTCGGATTCCGCCCCGTGAGCGCATCCCGCGAGGAGTCCGGCGACGCCTCCGAGGCCGGAGACCGGGGACGCCGGTACTTCGTCACCCTGGAGGACGGCCCGCCGCTGGACGTGACGGTGGTCGACCGTGAGCAGCAGGCACAGGGTTTCTTCTACCGCGCGTGGCGCAATCTGACCCTGCGCGGCTTCGCCACCCGCAGCAGCCTCCAGTCGCTGCGCCAGGCCCTGGAACAGGAGGCGCTGCTGGCGTACGCGGCCATCGCGGCCGGCGCCAACGCGCCCAAGCTGATCGCGACCTCCGAGCTCGGCCCCGACGCGGTCATGCTCGTCTACGAGCACAGCGGCGGGCGCACACTCGACTCGCTGCCGGACGAGGAGATCACCGACGAACTGCTGCACGACACCTGGTGCCAGGTACGGGCGTTGCAGTCCCGCCGTATCGCGCACCGCAGGCTGGTGGGCGACGCGATCCTGGTGGATCGCTCCGGCACGGTGATCCTCACCGACCTGCGCATCGGCGAGATCGCGGCCGGCGATCTGCTGCTGCGCATGGACGTCTCCCAGCTGCTCGTGACGCTGGGCCTCAGGGTGGGCGCCGAACGGGCGGTGGCCTCCGCGCTGAGCGTCCTCGGTCCCGACGCCGTGGCGGACTGCCTGCCGATGCTCCAGCCCATCGCGCTGAGCCGCTCCACGCGCGCGACCCTGCGCAAGCTGGCCCGGGAACGGGCGGAGCGCGAGCGTGAGGCGGTCCTGGAGGCCTCCCGGCAGGCCCGGCTGCTCCGCGCGGAGCAGGCCGCCGCCGGCGACACCGGCAAGCCCGCGCCCGAGAAGCCCGACAAGAAAGCCAAGAAAGCCGTACGCGCGGAACAGCGGGCCGAGAAGCGGGCCATCGACGAGGCCCTGGAGGAGGCACGCGAGGAGGACCTCCTCACCCAGATCCGGCACGAGGTGCTGCGGATCAGGCCGCAGGCCCCGGTGGAACCGGCCCGCCTGGAGCGGGTGCGGCCGCGGACGCTGATCAGTTTCATCGCCGGCGCGATCGGCGCGTACTTCCTGCTGACGCAGCTCACGCACATCGAGTTCGGGCCGCTGATCGCCAACGCCGAGTGGGGGTGGGTGATCGCGGCCGTGCTGTTCTCGGCGGCCAGCTACTTCGCGGCCGCTCTGGCGCTGCTGGGGTTCGTGCCGGAGCGGGTGCCGTTCCTGCGGACGGTGGCGGCCCAGGTCGCCGGGTCCTTCGTGAAGATCGTCGCCCCGGCGGCGGTGGGCGGTGTGGCCCTGAACACGCGCTTCCTCCAGCGCGCGGGAGTGCGGCCGGGGCTCGCGGTGGCGAGTGTCGGCGCGTCCCAGTTGTTCGGGCTGGGCTGTCACATCCTGATGCTGCTGTCCTTCGGCTACCTGACCGGCACCGAGAAGACGCCCTCCCTGTCGCCGTCCCGCACGGTCATCGCGGGTCTGCTGACGGTGGCGGTGCTGGTGCTCGTGGTGACCTCGGTGCCGTTCCTGCGGAAATTCGTCGTCACGCGCGTGCGGTCACTTTTCGCCGGGGTCGTACCGCGCATGCTCGACGTATTGCAGCGGCCGCAGAAGCTGGTCACCGGCATCGGCGGCATGCTGCTGCTCACGGCCTGCTTCGTGATGTGCCTGGACGCCTCGATCCGGGCGTTCGGCGACGAGACGACCTCGATCAGCATCGCCAGTGTCGCCGTCGTCTTCCTCGCGGGCAACGCGCTGGGATCGGCGGCGCCGACGCCCGGCGGTGTGGGCGCGGTCGAGGCGACCCTGACGGTCGGCCTGATCGCCGTCGGACTCCCCAAGGAGGTCGCCGCGCCGGCGGTGCTGCTGTTCCGGCTGCTGACGCTGTGGCTGCCGGTCCTGCCGGGATGGCTGGCCTTCAACCACCTCACGCGCAAGGAAGCACTGTAGGAGCGCGAGGGCGGCAGGAGCGGCGAGCACCCGGCACACACGTCAGGGGAAAACGGCGTGGGCCCGGTCCCGGACCCTTACCTCGTACGGCCCGTGCCCCGCGCGTCCCGCCCCGGGGCACCGCAGGATGGGAGCATGTCCCACCCCTTCCGCCTGCGTGCCGCCGCCCTGACCGTCTGCGCCGTACTGCTGCCCGCGCTGCTGGCGGGCTGCGGTGAGGACGACAGGGACGAGGAGCTGACGGAGCAGGAGCTCAGCTGGAGGGACTGCCCGGCCCCGTCCGACGCGCAGGGCGGGGGCCCGGCCCCCTCGCCCCTGCCGGGCGGAGCCGAATGGCAGTGCGCCACCATGAAGGCGCCCCTGAACTGGGACGAACCCGAGGGCGACACCATCGACCTCGCGCTGATCCGGGCGAGGGCGAGCGGCGAGGCGAGCGAGCGCATCGGATCCCTGATCTTCAACTTCGGCGGCCCGGGCGGTTCCGGCGTCACCGCGCTCCCCGCGTTCGGCGAGGAGTACGCGACCCTGCGCACCCGCTACGACCTGGTCAGCTTCGATCCCCGCGGAGTCGGCCGCAGCGCGCCCGTGATCTGCGCCGACGACCAGCAGCTCGACGCGTACTTCCAGCAGGACGCGACCCCCGACGACCGTGCCGAGCGGACCGAGCTCCTGGACAACACCAGGGAGTTCAACGCGGGCTGCGAGAAGAACTCCGAGCGGATCCTGCCGCACGTGCGCACCACGGACGCCGCCCGCGACCTCGACCTGATGCGCCAGGTCCTCGGCGACGACGAACTGCACTACTTCGGCATCTCCTACGGCACCGAACTCGGCGGCGTCTACGCCCACCTGTTCCCGGAGAAGGTGGGCCGAGCGGTGTTCGACGCGGTCGTCGACCCCACGCAGACCCCCGAGCAGGGCTCGCTCGGACAGGCGCGGGGCTTCCAGCTCGCGCTCGACAACTACGCCGAGCACTGCGTCTCCCAGGTCGAGGACTGTCCCGTCGGCGACAGCGCACAGGACGTGAAGGACCGCATCGCCGGGTTCCTGAAGGACCTCGACGCCAAGCCGATCCCCGGCCTCTTCCCGCGCGAACTGACACAGACCGCGGCGACCAACGGGATCGCCCAGGCGCTGTACTCGCAGGACTTCTGGGAGTTCCTCACCGACGGCCTCGAGGAGGCCTACGCCGGCGACGGAACGATTCTGATGGTGCTGTCCGACTCGATGAACGGACGCAACCAGAACGGTGAGTACAGCAACCTCGTCGCCGCCAACGTCTCCATCAACTGCGCCGACGACAGGCCCCGTTACGACACCGAGGACGTGGAGCGCAGGCTGCCCGCGTTCCGGGCCGCGTCCGAGCTGTTCGGCGACTATCTGGCGTGGGGGTTGATCGGCTGCACCGACTGGGCGGTTCGGGGAGCCGCCGACCATCCCGAGGTGAGCGCCCCCGGCGCGGCCCCGATCCTGGTGATCGGCAACACCGGCGACCCGGCCACGCCGTACGAGGGGGCGCGCAGGATGGCGCAGGCGCTGGGCGAGGGGGTCGGCGTCGAGCTGACGTACAGGGGGCAGGGGCACGGGGCCTACGACAGCGGGAACAAGTGCGTGCGGGACGCGGTGCACGGCTATCTCCTGAACGGGAAGGTGCCGAAGGACGGCACCGTCTGCTCCTGAGCGGGCACCGT
>NZ_JAPSKQ010000209.1:7831-9379 GCF_031181555.1 Streptomyces sp.
GGCACCGTCTGCTCCTGAGCGGGCACCGTTCCGCAAACCGACAGGCCGGACCCATAAAGCCGCAGGTCAGGGCGTTATCCACAGGCCGGCCCGGCGGGAGACGGATCTGCTTACCATGGCCTGACCGCCATCCGCGGCTCGATGCGGACGGCCAGCGAGGGGGGAAGCACCACATGACGCGTATCACACGATGGGCGGCTCTGACGGCCGCCGCCGCGCTGTTGACGGCGGGCTGCAGCGGCGGCTCGTCCGGCGACGACGGCAGGGGCGAGGGGACGGCGCTCGACTGGGGACGCTGCAAGGCATCCGGGGACGCCCCCGCCCCGGGCAGTGACTGGCAGTGCGCCACGCTCCGGGTACCGCTGGACTGGTCGAAGCCCGACGGTGCCACGATCGGGCTGGCGCTGATCCGGGCGAAGGCCACGGGAGACGACCGCCTCGGCTCGCTGCTGTTCAACTTCGGCGGCCCGGGCGGCTCGGGCGTGTCCATGATGCCGTCCTACGCCGACACCGTCTCCGAGCTGCGCGAGCGGTACGACCTGGTGAGCTGGGATCCGCGCGGGGTGGCCGCCAGCGAGGGCATCCGCTGCCGTGACGACAAGGAGATCCAGGCGGCCGAATCGTCGGTGGACGGCACCCCGGACACGCCGGCCGAGGAGCGGACGTACCTCGAGGACGCCGCCGACTTCGGCAAGGGCTGCCAGGAGGCCGCCGGAAAGCTGATGGCCCACGTGTCGACCACCGACACCGCCCGCGACATGGACCGCATCCGGCAGGTCCTCGGCGACGACAGGCTGAACTACTTCGGCATCTCCTACGGCACCGAACTCGGCGGCGTCTACGCCCACCTGTTCCCGAAGAAGGTGGGCCGGATGACGCTCGACGCGGTGGTCGACCCGAGCGCCGACACGGTGGGCCACGCCAAGAACCAGGCGCGCGGCTTCCAGCTGGCGCTCGACAACTACCTGAAGTCCACCGGCCGGGACCCCGAGGAGGGCTCGCGTGAGATCGCGGAGCTGCTGGAGCGGATCGACGCGGACCCGCTGCCGACGTCCTCGTCCGGACGGGAGCTGACGCAGACGCTGGCGCTGACCGGCATCGTCCTGCCGCTGTACAGCAAGGACGGCTGGCCGGCGCTGACCAGCGCGCTGCGGGCGGCGGAGGAGGGGGACGGCTCGGAGCTGCTGGCGCTGGCCGACGGCTACAACGAACGCGACGCCTCGGGGAACTACGGCACGACGACCCACTCGCAACGGGTCATATCGTGCCTGGACGACAGGCAGCGGATGACCGTGGCGGAGACGAAGAGGCTGCTGCCGGAGTTCGAGGAGATCTCGCCCGTGTTCGGGGCCTTCCTCGGCTGGGACACGGCCGGCTGGTGCCACGACTGGCCGGTGCCCGGTCAGCACGACACCCCGGAGGTGAGCGCGCCGGGTGCGGCACCGATCCTGGTGGTCGGCAACACCGGCGACCCGGCCACGCCGTACGAGGGCGCCCGGAGGATGGCGGACGAGCTGGGCGAGGGCGTCGGTGTGGTGCTCACCTGGA
>NZ_JAPSKQ010000210.1:0-6704 GCF_031181555.1 Streptomyces sp.
GGGTTGCCGACGACCAGGACGCGGATGTCGTCCGCGGCGTGGGCGTTGATGGCCTGGCCCTGCGGCTTGAAGATGCCGCCGTTGGCCTCGAGGAGGTCACCGCGCTCCATGCCCTTGGTGCGGGGGCGTGCGCCGACCAGGAGGGCGACGTTGGCGCCGTCGAAGGCCACGTTCGGGTCGTCCGTGATGTCGATGCCCTGCAGGAGCGGGAACGCGCAGTCGTCCAGCTCCATGGCCGTGCCCTCGGCGGCCTTGAGCGCCGGGGTGATCTCCAGCAGGCGCAGCTTGACCGGCACGTCCGCGCCGAGCAGCTGGCCGGAGGCGATGCGGAAGAGCAGGGCGTAACCGATCTGGCCGGCCGCGCCGGTGACGGTGACGTTCACGGGAGTGCGGGTCATGGCGTTCTCCGTATGACAGCTGGCGGTGGGGCGGTCCCTGCCCCGGGGTGCGGGATCCCCGCGGCCGGTTCGCGGTGACCGGTCACCGGAACGGGTGGTCCGGCGCCGTCCGCCGCGATGATCGATCACGGGTACGAATGATCGATCTCTTGGCGTCAAGAGAGATCCAGCGGTCAGGCTATCGCGGCATCCACGATCGTGGAGGGCAGGGCTCCCTGTGGCCCGCCCCACAGAGGGACCCGTCCGGTACACGGACGGACACGGAAGAGGCGGCCGCCCGTCCGGGAGAGGTGAGGGACTGAGGCGGCCGCCGTCGGAGCCGACCGTGCCGGACTCCCGTGGGGGTACGTTCCGCGTGCCCGGCTTTCGGCGCGTCATACCGGCCCGTCACGAATCCCCCACACATCCCCCCGGGGATCCTCGCGAAGAGACGAGGCGAGCTCCCCTGACCAGGTGAGTACTCCGTTTGCCCGCTGCGCGCGTTCACCCCGTGCGGCTTTGCCCGTTCACCCCGTGCAGCCTTCCTCGCCGGAGGCGAGCACCGCGCAGGCCTTCGCCTGTGCCGCGCTCTCGACCGCCACCATCGCGGTGTACGTGACCGTGTCACCGGCCGCGGTGACGGTGTCGCTCTGCTTCGCCCTGCCCGCGGTGATCTCGACCTTGTCGCCCTGTGCGGCCTGGGTGATGCGCCCCCACGCCGCGCCGCAGGTCTCGCTGTAGCGGACCTCCACGGTGGTGGCGCCGACGGTCGCGGTCCCGGTGGTGGTCACGAGGTCACCGCTGCACCCCATGACCTCGGCGTCCTTGCCCGTGCAGCTGTCGCCGCTGCACTTCACGCCGGCGGGCAGGTTCGCGTCGGCGGTGGCGGTGGGCGACGGGGACGTGACGGCGTCGTTCTTCTTCTTGTCGTCCTCGGTCCCGGTGACGTAGAGCGCGGCGGCGATCACCACCAGCGCTCCCACGGCACCGGCGATGAACGTCGACATGCGCCGCTTGCCGCCGGCCGCGCCCCGGGACGGGGCGCCGTGCGTTCCCGGCGTCCGTCCGTGCCCGGCGGGCGGCCCGGCGTGTCCGTCGACGCCCCACGTGTTCGCCCCCGGCGAGCCGCCCCGCCCGGCGTTCTCCCGGACACCGCCGGAGGCGTCGCGGACGTCGGCCGCGGTCGGCTGCGGCGGCACGCTCGGGGCGACACCGGCCGGTCCCGCGACCCCCGGGCGGACCGCGGCGGCGCCGCTCTTGCGGGCCCTGCCGCCCGCCCCCGCCGGCGGACCGGCGAGCTCGCTGAGCGCGGCGCGCGCCTGCGAGATGCGGATCGCCTCCATCGTCATGTCGTGACGCATCTCCGAGCGGCTCCAGGCGCGCTCGGCGAGCTCCCACATGGTGGTCAGGTGCACCGGGTTGGTCCCGGTGACCTCGGCCAGGGCCACGACCGCGCGCTTGGGCGCGAGCAGCCGGCCGTTCAGATAGCGCTCCCAGGACGTCTTGCTGTAGCCCGTGCGGTCGGCGACCGACGCGACGCTCAGGCCGCTGCGGTCCACCACCCGCCTGAGCTGGCTCGTGAACTCCCTGATCTGCGGATCGAGTTCATCCGGCAAGGCCTTCCAACGAGGCATTGCTTCCCCCCTCTTCCCCCCGGTTCGTGCTGGTGTTTCCCTCGTGCATGGTGCCCTCTGCCGAGTCCCGTTCTGGCTACCCACAGGGATGCCGCCAGCCAGGGTCTCAGTTCCCGGGGTGGGGGCGCACGGGAGCATCAGGCCGCGGGCGCGCGCCGTCGCACGCCCGCTCGCACTCGCTTGCGGTCCAGTGTCCCACCGGTCGTCCCCTCGGCCGAACAGAACCCGGCACAGGCCCGGCACACCGGCTCCGCCGTCCCCCACTTGTACGCGGTTGCCCGAACTTGTCAATACGTCGACACGTGGCAGCCGCGGGGACGGCCCCACGGAACCCACCGGTTCCGCTCGTCCCACGGAGGAAAAGTTCCCGGAGCGGTCAGGGGGTTCCGGAGCACGTAGCGGAACGGTCACTTCCGTGCCACAGCGGTCGGACAGCCGTTGAACAGGCGCTTCGCCGTGCAGGAGGGTTGTTCCCGGCGGCGGCCCGTCCTCTCACGGGGGTGAGGACGGGCCGCCGCACCGGGGCCGGTCCGCCGTTCGGCTAACCGTCGACCGTGAAGTGCAGCATGTCCTGCAGGAACGGGATCTTCAGCAACGGTTCCGGCTGCACCATCAGCGCCAGCAGCGCGATCACCAGGCCCAGCACGCCGTACGTGACGATGTCCGTGAAGCGGGAGCGCACCGCGAGCATGCCGACGTCCGGCACCGCCCACCGCAGCACGGCCCCGGCCAGCAGCGCCGCGCCGATCAGCAGCGTGCCGAGCCGGAACAGCTCGAGCGCGGTCAGCAGCAGCCCCAGTCCGACCGTGAGCAGCACGGCGAGGATCGGCCACTGGCGGGCGGGCGCGGGGGCGTCACCGGAGGCGGCCCGGCCGCCGCCCTCGGGGCGCGCGGTGTCCCGGGTGAACAGCGGGAACCGGCGGGTGGCGCGGCGCGGCCGGCCGTCGGCGTCCGGCGCGCTGACCGGGTCGCGGACGGTGATCTCCCCGTCCCGCTCGGCCGCGTCCGGAGCGCCCTGGGCCTCCGGGGCGCTCCGGGTGTCCCGGGGGGTTCGGTCGTTCTGCTCAGGCGACACCGCGCTCCGCCGCCTCGACCACGTTGACCAGCAGCTGGGCCCGGGTCATCGGGCCGACACCGCCGGGGTTGGGGGCGATCCAGCCGGCCACCTCGGCCACGCCCGGGTGGACGTCGCCCACGATCTTGCCCTCGGCACTGCGGGAGACGCCGACGTCGAGGACGGCCGCGCCGGGCTTGACGTCCTCCGGGCGGATCAGGTGGGCCGAACCGGCGGCGGCCACGATGATGTCCGCGCGCCTCAGGTGGGCCGACAGGTCACGGGTGCCGGTGTGGCACTGGGTCACGGTGGCGTTCTCGCTGCGCCGGGTCAGCAGCAGCGGCATCGGACGGCCGATGGTCACGCCGCGGCCGACGACCACGACCTCGGCGCCCTTGATCTCCACGCCGTAGCGGCGCAGCAGGGTCAGGATGCCGTTGGGGGTGCAGGGCAGGGGGGCCGGCTCGTTGAGGACGAGGCGGCCGAGGTTCATCGGGTGGAGGCCGTCGGCGTCCTTGTCCGGGTCCATCAGTTCGAGGATGCGGTTCTCGTCGATGCCCTTGGGAAGGGGCAGCTGCACGATGTAGCCGGTGCAGGCGGGGTCCTCGTTCAGCTCCCGGACGACCGCCTCGATCTCCTCCTGCGTGGCCGTGCCCGGCAGTTCGCGCTGGATGGAGGCGATGCCGACCTGGGCGCAGTCCCGGTGCTTTCCGGCGACGTACTTCTGGCTGCCGGGGTCCTCCCCGACGAGGATCGTGCCGAGGCCGGGCGTGACGCCCTTCTCCTTCAGCGCCGCCACGCGGGCGGTCAGATCGGACTTGATCTCGGCTGCGGTGGCCTTGCCATCGAGAATCTGGGCGGTCATGGCCCCATCCTCGCGGATGACCGGCCCCGGGTTCCAATCCGCCCGCATGACGGGCGGCCGCGACGTCCCCGGCCCCGCCTCCGCCTCCCGTATCACCCGTTTCCGGCCAAGATCAGTGATGTTGCACTTGCACAACACATACGGAATGCGGCTGGACAAGGAAGAGACCGGTCAAGAACGATGAGTCGCACAGTGCCGCGGGCAGAACCGGGGGGACGGACCGCATCTGTAGAACTTCCTCCGCGCCGTGCCTCGCGTCGTCCCCGCACGTGTCGTGACAACGGAGGAAGAACCGCCATGAGTTTCGGCGACCCGAACAACCCCTACGGGCAGCCGCCCCAGCAGCCCCCGGCCGGCCCCGGCTACGGCTACCCCCAGCAGCCCGGCGTCCCGCAGCAGGGTTACGGCTACCCCGCGGCCCCACCGGTGTCCCAGCCGTACGGCGGCGGCTACGTCCCCACGCAGATGCCGGGCCTCACGCGCGCCGCGCAGATCCTGCTCGCCGTGATCGCCCTGGCCCACGTCCTCATCGCGGGCGCGTACGCCATGGCGCTCGCCGACTGGGACCAGACGATGCTCGATGCCGGCGTCACCGGTGACGCCGAGGCCGAACGGTACGCGGACCTGGGCAAGGGCATCGTCGTCTTCTTCCTGGGCCTGGCCGCCGTCTTCGCGGTCATCGGAGTGGTGCTGCTGCTGCAGTACGCCAAGGGCGGCAACGGCGTCCGCGTCTGCTCGATCGTGTACGCCTCGTTCGCGATCGTGAGCGGCATCTTCTCGCTCGCCCTCTACGGTCTCGGCCTCCTCATCATGATCGTCTCGATCCTGGTGATCGTCTTCGCCGCGAAGCGGGCCAGTGCGGAATGGTTCAAGCGACCGAGGTACTGAACACGGGCGCGTGCCGCCGAACGGTTCGCGCCCTTCGCTCCCCGGGGCCGTGTCTCACCCGAACGAGGGGGGACACGGCCCCGGTGCGTCGCCCTAGTCCGGCGGAGGCAGCTTTCGGGCAGGGGGAGACGCACCTTGTTCAGCAGCATCGCCGTACCTCCGCCGACCACGGAGGACGCACAGGAACAGCGCACCCGGATCCGGTGCGCGCCGGCCGCGCCCCGCGGTCCGGTGGCCCCGCCGGGCGGTCCGGTGACCGGGGCGTACGCCGTGCCGGTGCCCAAGGGGTGCCGGGCCGGCGTGTGGGAGGTGCGCGAGCCGATCGCCACCGGCGCCTTCGGCAGCGTCTACGCCGCCCGGCGCACGGGGAACACGGCCGACCTGCCCGGCCTGCCCCGGACGGCCGCCCTGGAGTTCCTGCCCACCGGCACGGGCACGCCGCGCCAGCTGACCCATCCGCGCGAACTGGCCGAGCGCGAGGTCGCGCTGCTGCGGCGGCTGAGCAGGCCGCGCCTGATCCGGATGTACGAGACGCTCACCGTCGACGACCCGGACCGCCCGGAACTGGACGGCGCCACCGTGCTCGTGCTGGAGAAGGCGGAGGGCTCCCTGTCCGCCCTGCTCGCCGCCTCGCCCCGGCCCGGCGCGGGCCCCGTGCTGCTCGCGCGGATCTGTGAGGGGCTGGCCCAGCTGCACCGGGCGGGCTGGGTGCACGGCGATCTGAAACCGCCAGCGTGCTGCTGACGGCGGACGGTTCGGTCCGCCTCACCCTCCGGCGCCGACGCGGAAGAGGAGGAGGACGAGAAGGACAAGGGGAAGGAAGACGAGGAGGAGGGGACTGGCGCAGAGTCCCCGGCGGAGGACGGCGGTTCCTCCGGCACCCGGCTCACCGTCCACGGCGACAAGGGCCGGCGCGTCGTCCGGGCGCAGTGCGTGCTCACCCAACGGGGGTGCAGCGCCGGCCGCGCGGGCGTCGACGGCCGGTTCGGCGAGGGCACCGCGTCGGCGGTCAGGCTGTTCCGGAGCGACAGGGGGCTGGACGTCGACGGCGACGTGGGGGTCAGGACTCGGGCGGCACTGCGCGGTTCGACATGACCCCGGCAGTGACGGGGGGTCAGGACTGTCCGGTTCCAGCAGTGATCTTCGATCCGGGGCCGTGTGAGGATACCCGGGGCGGCGAACGCCGCCTTCCGTGAAGACCCTTACCCACAAGGCAGGTTCACGTATGAGACTGACCCGCGGTGCTCTGCTGGTGGCCGCCACCGCTCTCACGCCGGCCCTCCTCCTCACCGCTCCGGCCTTCGCCGCGGACACGGCCCCGTCGTCCACCTCCGTGGCGACGGCATCGGAGACGGACGGCTCCGGCACGCCGGTGGACGAGATGTCGGAGGAGGAACTCCGCATCGCCATCCTCCGCATCCTGGCGGACGAGGACTCCGGCCGGGGTGTCGTCAGGGAAGCCAACGAAGCCCTCGACGGCACCGTGGAGGACATGCGCGCCTTCCTGAAGACCGGCTACCGCCTGGCCCAGGCCGAGGACGACCGCGTCGCCATCGCCCGCATCCTCGCCGACCCGGACTCCGGCCGCGGCGTCATCCGGGAAGCCAACGAAGCCCTCGACACGAACACCCCGGAAGCCCTGCGCGCCTTCCTCGAAACCGGCTACCGCCTCGCCCAGGCCGAGGACGACCGCGTCGCCATCGCCCGCATCCTCGCCGACCCGGACTCCGGCCGCGGCGTCATCCGGGAAGCCAACGAAGCCCTCGACACGAACACCCCGGAAGCCCTGCGCGCCTTCCTCGAAACCGGCTACCGCCTCGCCCAGGCCGAGGACGACCGCGTCGCCATCGCCCGCATCCTCGCCGACCCGGACAGCAGCGACGCGC
>NZ_JAPSKQ010000210.1:6804-9309 GCF_031181555.1 Streptomyces sp.
GCCCTCGACACGAACACCCCGGAAGCCCTG
This sequence comes from Streptomyces sp., assembly GCF_031181555.1. GTDB lineage: Bacteria > Actinomycetota > Actinomycetes > Streptomycetales > Streptomycetaceae > Streptomyces > Streptomyces fimbriatus. Next base: position 6,835 of record NZ_JAPSKQ010000210.1, read on the forward strand.
CGCGCCTTCCTCGAAACCGGCTACCGCCTCGCCCAGGCCGAGGACGACCGCGTCGCCATCGCCCGCATCCTCGCCGACCCGGACAGCAGCGACGCGCTCCGCGCGGCGGCCGCGGAGGTCATCGACGGCACGCCGGAGGAGCTGCGGCACTTCCTGGAGGTCGGCCGGTACGAGGTGGACGGCTAGGGGGGCTCGTCGGGGTCCCCGCCCGCTCGCGCGGGCGGACGGGGACCCGGACGGACCGTCGGTGGCCGTCAGTGGAAGAAGTGGCGCGTCCCGGTGAAGTACATCGTGATGCCGGCCTTCTTCGCGGCCTCGACGACCAGCTCGTCACGGACCGAGCCGCCGGGCTGGACCACGGCCTTCACGCCGGCCTCGGTGAGGATCTCCAGGCCGTCGGGGAAGGGGAAGAACGCGTCGGAGGCGGCGTAGGAACCGGCCGCGCGCTCGGCGCCGGCCCGCTCGACGGCCAGCTTCGCGGAGTCGACCCGGTTGACCTGGCCCATGCCGACGCCGACGGAGGCGCCGTCCTTGGCGAGCAGGATCGCGTTGGACTTCACGGCCCGGCACGCCTTCCAGGCGAAGGCCAGGTCGGCGAGCTCGGACTCGCTCAGCGCCTCGCCGGTCGCCAGCGTCCAGTTCGCCGGGTCGTCGCCCTCGGCCTGGAAGACGTCCGTGACCTGGGCCAGGCCGCCGCCGTCGATCGGGCGGAACTCGGCGGGCGCCTGCGGGGCCTCGGGGCAGCGCAGCACGCGGATGTTCTTCTTCCTGGCGAGGGCTTCGACGGCGCCTTCCTCGTAGTCCGGCGCCACGATGACCTCGGTGAAGATCTCCGCGACCTGCTCGGCCATCTCCTTGCTGACCGGGCGGTTGACCGCGATCACGCCGCCGAACGCGGACAGCGGGTCGCAGGCGTGCGCCTTGCGGTGCGCCTCGGCGACGTCCGCGCCGACCGCGATGCCGCACGGGTTGGCGTGCTTGATGATCGCGACGCACGGCTCGTCGTGGTCGTACGCGGCACGGCGGGCGGCGTCCGTGTCGACGTAGTTGTTGTACGACATCTCCTTGCCGTGCAGCTGCTCCGCCCCGGCCAGGCCGCCGCAGCCACCGGTGTAGAGGGCGGCGGGCTGGTGCGGGTTCTCGCCGTAGCGCAGCACCTGCCTGCGCCGGTACGTCACGCCGATGAAGTCCGGGAACTCCTCGCCGTCACCGGCGTACTCGCCCGCGAACCAGCCGGCGACCGCCACGTCGTACTCGGCGGTGTGGCGGAACGCCTCGGCGGCGAGGCGCTTGCGGGCCGCGAGGTCGAAGCCGCCGTCGCGGACGGCGGCGAGCACGTCCTCGTACCGGTCCGGGCTGGTGACCACGGCGACGGACGGGTGGTTCTTGGCCGCGGCGCGGACCATGGAGGGGCCGCCGATGTCGATCTGCTCGACGCACTCGTCGGGCGAGGCGCCGGAGGCGACGGTCTGCTCGAACGGGTAGAGGTTCACGACGACCAGGTCGAAGGGCTCCACGCCCAGCTCGGCCAGCTGCCGCCGGTGGTCCTCCAGGCGCAGGTCGGCGAGGATGCCGGCGTGGACCTTCGGGTGCAGGGTCTTGACGCGGCCGTCCAGGCACTCGGGGAAGCCGGTGAGCTCCTCGACCTTGGTGACCGGGACGCCGGCGGCGGCGATCTTCGCGGCGGTGGACCCGGTGGAGACGAGCTCCACGCCGGCCTCGTGCAGGCCGCGCGCGAGGTCCTCGAGCCCGGTCTTGTCGTAGACGCTGACGAGCGCCCGGCGAATCGGCCGCTTGTTGCTCTCGGCGGTCACTGGATAACTACCTTTCGTCCCTCAATGCGATAGCCGTTGCGGGCGAGCCGCCCCACGACCTCGACGAGCAGCCTTCGCTCGACTTCCTTGATGCGCTCGTGCAGAGCGCTCTCGTCGTCCTCGTCCCGGACCTCCACCACGCCCTGCGCGATGATCGGCCCGGTGTCGACGCCGTCGTCGACGAAGTGGACGGTGCAGCCGGTGACCTTGGCGCCGTACGCGAGCGCGTCCCGTACACCGTGGGCTCCGGGGAAACTGGGCAGCAGCGCGGGGTGGGTGTTGACGAACCGGCCGCCGAAGCGGGCGAGGAACTCCTTCCCCACGATCTTCATGAACCCGGCGGACACCACGAGGTCCGGCTCGTGGGCGGCGACGGCCTCGGCGAGCGCGGCGTCCCACTCCTCGCGGGTCGCGTGGTCCTTGACCCGGCAGACGAAGGTCGGCAGCCCGGCGCGCTCGGCGCGGGCAAGACCCTCGATGCCCTCGCGGTCGGCACCGACGGCCACGACCTCGGCTCCGTACGCCTCGGCGCCGGTGGCGGCGATCTCGTCGAGGAGCGCCTGCAGATTGGTGCCGGATCCGGAGACCAGCACGACGAGACGCCTGGCGCGCTCGGCCACGGGCTTGGCGGCCACGGTGGGGCCCTTTCTCGGGGAGCGTC
>NZ_JAPSKQ010000211.1 GCF_031181555.1 Streptomyces sp.
CGCTCAAGTCGAAGCTGCAGGATGACCTCAACGCCGCGATCAAGGAGCGCGACGAGCTCCGCTCCTCGACGCTCCGGCTGACGCTCGCCGCGATCACCAAGGAGGAGGTCGCGGGGAAGGAGAAGCGTGAGCTCTCCGACGACGAGGTGCAGAAGGTGATCACCCGGGAGGCGAAGAAGCGCCGTGAGGCGGCGGACGCCTTCGCGCAGGGTGGTCGTGCCGAGCAGGCCGAGCGGGAGAAGGCGGAGGGCGAGGTGCTGGCCGCGTACCTGCCCAAGCAGCTGTCCGACGAGGAGCTGAACGCGATCGTCGCCCAGGCGGTGGAGGAGGCCAGGGCGGCCGGTGCCGAGGGGCCGCGGGCCATGGGCGCCGTGATGAAGATCGTGAACCCGAAGGTGGCCGGGCAGGCCGAGGGCGGCCGCGTCGCCGCCGCGGTCAAGAAGCTCCTCGCCGGCTGAGTACGCTCGACGGCCGTCGTCCCTCTCGGCCGTCGAGCCGCGGTGGGCCGCCGCTCAGGACGTTCGGCAGGGGGCGACGACGCCGGGAGGGACGGCTGTGTCCCGTCGCCCCGTCGCCCCGTTGACGAGGACGCCGGCCCCCGGGCCGGGCGTCTCGTCCGGGGCGCGCACCCTGGCGGCGCTCGTCACCGGACGCGGATCGTCGGGTGGGCACCCGGGAGGGCGGGCACCCGGGGACAGCCTTCGTGGGGCGCCGGTCCGCAGCCCCACCCGGCAGGCCTGTGCCCAGCACCGTGACGGTCGTGAGGGCGCGGTGTTCCACTCCGGTCACGGGGCACTCGGGGGCACTTGTGCGCCGACAGGTCTCCCGGAGGCGTGACCGGGCCCCCGCCAGGCAGTCGAAGCCGAGCGGCCGGTCCGGGACCGTCCGCACCCGGGGCAGCGCGAAGATTACTTACGGGACAAACCTTCCCGAAGGTGACCCGGACGCATCGGGATGTGAGCAACGGCACACGGGCCGCCGCTGATCACGCATTGCTCACGCGGGAGCGAACCGGCCTCCGTGACACCCCGGACGAGCGGAATGGCCGGAAAATGATCCCCGGCGTGGCCGTGGGGCGACGAGGTCGAAAGGCGTCGAGCGCCCCGGACCGTGGGACGCCAAGGCGGTTGCACCGAGCGTATACCGGTGCTCACTGTGCAATCGGTTAGCCGAGTATCGCCGTCGAGGCCTGTGAAGGAATCTCGGCAAAACGCAACATGAGGCATTTGTGGGCAGTTCTGGGTGTTCCGAACGGCCGTGTCACTCCTGGTGACCGTTGCCCTTCGGTCTCCGTGCCCCCGGCGTGCCGGGGATCCTTCTCGTAGCCGCCCGGATGATTTAGGTTCCTGATGATCACGAGGGTCTGTCAAGGCGCTCGTGGGAGTGGGAATTGACCGTTCTCCGGGGGGACTTCAGACATGTGGACCACAGACGCAGGGCGACGTGCGCGCAAGAGTGGTTCCGGCGCGGTCCCAGGGCTCTCGCTCCTCTCGCCGATTCCCTGAGCCCGGTGCAGTAATCGGCTTTTCGCCGCGGGGGTCCCTGTCGACCCGATTCCCCCGCTCATGGCCGTGCCCAGTCCTGCGCCCCGAAGGCCGGCTGGCTGTCCGGTGACCGTGCGGGCCATCGGCCGACGCCGTGCCGGAACCGTTTTCCCGGCTCTTCTCCGCGGCGGGGCCGATCCGGTGTGCGCCGACATCCTCACCCGTCCCGACTTCTCTTCTCATGGAAGGAACTCAATGGCCGACGAGATGGTGCTTCGCGCCCAGAGATTCATCAACATCACCTACGGGAATGGCGCCACCCTCGGTATTTCCAAACTGGAGGAGAACGGCCGCACGGGATGGCCCGTCATGTACGCCCTCACTCGTGCGCTGCAGTACGAGATGGGCATCAGCGCGCTGTCGAACAACTTCGGCCCGGGCACGCTGGGAGCGCTCCAGTCGAAGTACGGCAAGCTGGACGAGACGACCATCCCCTCGGCGAACTTCTGCCGCATCATCCAGTCCGCGCTGTACTGCAAGGGCTACGACGGCGGAGAAATCGACGGTACGTACAACGACCGCGTCAAGGCCGCGGTCGTGAAGCTGAACCAGAACATGGGCGTGGCCGGCACGTACCCGGGCAGCTCCCTGTGGCCGAAGGTGGTCAAGGGCCTGTTCAACATGGACGCCTACGTCACCGTCAACAACGGCTCGGACACCATCCGCTCCATCCAGCAGTGGCTGAACGGCCGTTACGTCCTCCGCAAGGACTACTACATCATCCCCTGCGACGGCCACCATTCCCGTGACGTCGCCAGGTCGATGCTCCTGGCCATCCAGTACGAGCTGGGCATGGCCGACGGTGTCGCGAACGGCGTCTTCGGTCCGGGCACCCAGTCCGGCCTGAAGAGCCACACCGTGTCCACCGGCTCCTCCGGCGTGTGGGTGCAGCTGTTCACCGGGGCGATGGTCCTCAACAAGCGCCCGGTGTCCTTCTCGAGCTCGTTCACGTCCTCGCTGGCCAGCGGCGTCAGGACGTTCCAGTCGTTCATGAAGCTCCCCGTGACCGGTCAGGGGGACTTCCAGACCTGGGCCTCGCTGCTCGTCTCGTACGGGGATCAGAGCCGTCCCGGCGAGGCGTGCGACGGCGTCACCAAGATCACCCCCGCCCGGGCGCAGGCCCTGAAGGCCGCCGGCTACAAGTACGTCGGGCGCTACCTGTACAACCCGTCCACCACCTCCCTGCCGGAGAAGGAGATCCAGCCGGGCGAGCTCGCGACCATCAAGGAGTACGGGCTGCGCTGCTTCCCCATCTACCAGACGTGGGCGCGCTCGGTCGACTACTACAGCCCCGAGCAGGGCGCCACGGACTGCATGAACGCCTCGTACAAGGCGGAGGAGCACGGGTTCAAGCCGGGCACGCGCATCTACTTCGCCGTCGACTACGACGCGGTGGACGAGGAGGTGACGTCGCACATCCTGCCGTACTTCCGGCGCCTCCGGGAGCAGATGAACCAGTTGGGCAGCCCCTACAAGATCGGGGTCTACGGCCCGCGCAACGCGTGCTCCCGGATCTCCGAGGCAGGCTACGCGGACGCCAGTTTCGTGTCGGACATGTCCTCCGGGTTCTCCGGCAACCTCGGCTACCCGATGCCCGAGAACTGGGCCTTCGACCAGATCGTCACGAAGACGATCGGCTCCGGCGACGGCCGGATCGAGATCGACAACAACATCGCCTCCGGCCGGGACACCGGGCAGGGCGACTTCTACCCCACTCCCTCCGAGAAGCTGGACATCGGCTTCGACATCGACCTCTGGCCCTCCCTGCTGAAGGAGGTCGAGGACTACATGAACCTGATCGGCAAGCCCGGAGGCACGGGGCGTATCTACACCCTGCAGGAGTGCCTCGAAACGATCATCAGTCATGACGCCGCGATCACCTCGGCGGCCCGCAGGTACCGCATGCGCAAGGCGCTCATCCAGACCTCGGCGTTCTGGGAGTTCTGCCACTACAGCCTCAAGGACGTGGGGGAGGACGCCGGCGTCGTGCTCTACCACACCGGGGTCATCCCGGACTGGGCCAAGGATCTCCCCAAGGTCGAGCGACTGGTCGACAGCAGCACCGGCCTCGCCAAGATCTCGGGCCGCACCTGCATCCTGTCGCGCAACAACTCGATCCGCGCGGGGCTGCTGGAGGGCGACATCCTCGACGCGACCGCCGACGGCGACCGCTGGGCCATGTGGCAGAAGGTCAACCAGGACAACGTGTTCAGCCTGAGCACCGTGCCGCACCTGCACATATGGGCGGCCGACGGAAAGCCGGGGGACCACGCCGAGACCCGGATCCGCCGGCCGGCCCTCGACTACAACGAAACGGAGATCTTCGAGGTCCTGCGCCGGTACCAGGGCTTCGGCGACGAAGCGGTGGCACACGCGAAGGAGCGCATGCCGCTCTACGCCATCTTCGAGAAGTACAACCTCGCCATCCGCGGGGCCTGACGGGCCGTGGTCATGGCATCCGATCCCTGGCAGGGCCATGATGTCGCCGGGCTGATCACGGTCCTGTTCGCAGGAGCGCCGACCCTGATCGGTCTCACCGTGTACCTGTGCTCACGGCTCACACGGCGGGCCCGCCGCCGGAACACTCCGTTCCGGACATGGCGGGACGTCTCCTTGGCGGCGGTCGCCGCGGGAATCGCCCTCTACCTGTGGGGGCTTCTCCACATCCTGTTCCTGGAGGACCAGGAGCAGGCCGAGGAGTGCGAGCGACAGCGCCCCGAAGGAACACCGGCCCTCGTCGGCCGCAGAGGGGACTTCATCCCGCTGCGGCTCGTCTGCGAGACCTCGGACGGCCGTGACTACTCCGTCGTCATCCCCGGCTACATCAACCCGTCCCTCACCGTACTGCTGCTGCTCGCACTCCTCAGTGCCGTGGCCTCCGGCCTCCTTCACCACAAGCAGCGCACGTCAACACGGAAGAAAGGCTGAGTTGTTGATCAACTCCGGCATCACCCGCAGAGCCACTCTCGTCGCCGCCGGTGTCACCGCCGCCGCGGGCCTCACCACCACGGGCCTCCTCTCGACCCCCGCCGTCGCCGCGCCGCAGCCCTTCAGGAACGACGCGCTGAAGGAGGCGCTGCGCCGTGCCGAGGCCCGTCGCCGCCGTCTCCTCACCGGCCGTCCGTCCGCCAACGGGTGGGAGATGCAGAAGGCCGTCGACGCCGACGGCGACATCGTCACCTGCCCCGTGCCGGGCACCGGTCTGACCGTCCCGGTGCGCACGGGCGACGTCGAAACGGTCCTGATCCACGTGGTCCGCCGCTTCCACTACGAGGTGGACACCCTGGGCGCGCACGGAGAACCGAACCCCCTGGAGGGCTGGATGGCGCCGTCGGCGGTGCGTGACAGCCGGCGCCCCGAGTCGAACCGGGCGTCCGGCACCGCCGTCGTCATCCGGCCGGGCTCCTACCCGCCGGGCGTGCGGGACGGTTTCACCGCGGGACAGCAGTTGCTCATCCACGACATCATCGCCGACACCGAGGGAGTCGTCCGCTGGGGCGGCGACGACCGCCGTCCCTACGAGGGGCTGTTCTACCTCGACGTGCCGCCGGGCGACGCGCGCCTGGCGCGGGTGGCGGCCAGGATCCGGACCTGGGCCGGGACTCCGGGCGCAGGGGCCGGTGTGGTGCCCGACGTGACGGAGCCCTCCCGGCGCCGCCGGGCTGCTCGCTACCGCTGACAGACCCGTCGTCCGACACCGCGGTCACCGGCAGCGCTCGCGTTGCCGGTGGCCGCGACTCTTTCTCTCGACTCCTTCTCTCAACGAGCGGCCGGGCGGGTGCGGCGTCCGTCCCGGGCGTCTTCCCGGGGCGCGTGGACGATGTTGTTCCGCGTCGCACTTCAGTCCCTCGGGCGCTCAGGCGCCGTAGGGGTGAGGCGCGACAGGTGGCCGGTGGGTGTGCCGTGCGGCTCCCGGGGCGGACGGGGGCGTGCGCGGTGGGCGCAGCAGGCCCAGTTCCTGGGCGCGCGCCCCCAGGGCCACGCGCCCGTTGGCCTGCAGCCGCTCCATGAGCCGTTGAACCCTGCGTTGCACGGTGCGGTGTCCTATGGCGAGCTGCCGGGCGATCGAAGCATCGTTGAGGCCCGCGTACAAGAGGTTCAAGATTTTTCGGTCATCGGCATCGATACGGGAGATATCGATAAAGGATTCCGGACTGCCGGCCAAAACGCCCCCCATGCAGAATGCGGCCTCTATTCGTCCTGCAGTTTAGATGGGGCTTGTTGTCCGGGGAAGTCGAATAAATGGAATCAAAGGCCGGCAAAGGGGCGGGCGGGACGGCGTGATGACCGCCGTCCCGCCGTGGCCGGCCGGGCCCTCGGAGCGAGGGCCCGGAGCCGGCTCAGTACCAGGGCGTGCAGCTCTGCTTGCCCGAGGGGCTCTCGACGCAGGCCCGCATCATGTGCGTCGAGGGGTTGTAGTACATCGGCGTGCGCGTCCAGTAGTAGTTCGTCCCGCTCGGGATCTTGGCGGTCCAGCCCGAGGCGCCGCCCTTCTTCTCACCGAGCCGCCAGTAGCAGGTGGACTGGTCCTTGGTGCACCGCTGGACGTACACGCTCCAGTCCTGCGCGTTCGAGCCGCTGATGTAGTGCAGGCGGGCCCAGCTGTACTGGTCGCCGTCCGTCTTCCCCCACCGCAGCTCGTACAGGAAGGAGCCGCCGAGGTCGTAGGGGCCGTACGGGGAGACCGGTCCGGCCTCCCAGCTCTGGATGTTCGGGTCGTGGCCGTCGCACCCGAAGTTGTCACAGGCCAGGGCGGCGGCCGATGCCGAATTCGGGACGGCGAGTGCGAGGGCGCCCAGCAGCGCGCCGAGTGTCACACCGAGACGGGATCGGATTTTCATGGCCCTTCATGCCCTCCATACGACGGGAAACAGAAAAAGGGGCACCCGTGTGGCGTGCCGTGAGCGAATATTTCACGGCCCTCGCCCGGAGGGTGCCCCTTTCGAGCAGCTGGCGCTATTACGCCGGGCCGGCCGAGGGGTTATGGGGAAAAAGGCGGATTCTGTCCGGCGGGCCGCTCAGCGGCGTCCCCCGGGGCCGTTCCCCGGGCCCTGGACGAAGCCTTCCGGGATGGAGAACGTCGGGTCCGGCTCGGAGCCTCCCGCGCCGCCGTTGCCGCCGCCGTTGCCATTGCCGTTGCCGCCGCCGATCAGGCCGCCGATGAGACCGTCGTTGTCGCCGTCGCCGCGGTCCCCGCCCTCGTCGCCGTCGCCGCGGTCCTCGTCCCTCTCGTCGGGGATGTCGACGAGGTTGAAGGAACCGGCTTCCTTGCCCGCGAGGGCGTTGGTCATCGCGTCCCGCCAGAGGGGACCCGGCACCGAGCCGCCGTAGACCTTGGCGTGGTAGGCGCCGCCGATGCTGATGTCGATCATCCTGACCTCCTGGGAGGCGCTGCCGACCCAGACCGCGCCCGACAGGTCCGGCGTGTAACCGACGAACCAGGCGTTCTTGCGCTCGTCCGTCGTACCTGTCTTACCGGCGTTGGCGCGGTCCGTGAGACCGGCCTCCCGGCCCGTACCGGAGTCGACCACACCCTGCAGCAGGGTGTTCACCGTGTCCGCGGTCTTCTCGCTCATCGCCCGCGAGCACGTCGATTTCGGCACCTCCAGCGACTTCTGCTGGTCACCGATCTTCTGGGTGATCGACTCGATGGCGACCGGCGTGCAGTACATGCCCCGGGAGGCGAAGGCGGCGTACGCGCTCGCCATCGTCAGCGGGGAGACGCCCCTGGAGCCGAGGGAGACGGCGGGCACCTCCGGGAGCTTCTCGCCGTTGCCCTGCACGACGTGCAGGGCGTCCGTCATCTTCACCACCGGGCACAGGCCGATGTCGGCGACCATCTGCACGAAGTAGGTGTTGACCGACAGGGCCATCGCCTCCTTCAGCCGGTACGGGCCGACCTCCGACTCGTCCTCGTTGGGGACGGTCTCGCCGCTCGGGTTCATCCAGGGCTTGCCGCTGCACGTCTGCACGGGCTCGGGGTAGGGCATCTCGTACGGCGACGAGTACTCCTGGGTGGGCGGCCGCCCCTCCTCGAGCGCGGCCGCCGCGACGAAGGGCTTGAACGTCGAACCGGTCGGGAAGCCGTAGTTGGAGCCGCCCATGCTGTGGTCGACCGAGTAGTTGATCTCGGTCTCGTTCTTGCCGTAGCCGTACGGCTTCGACTGGCCCATGCCGAGGATCTTGCCGGTGCCGGGCTCGACCAGCGTGATCGCCGCGGCGACCGAGTCGTCCTTGTTGACGTGGTTCTTGAGCGAGCTCTGGACCGACTTCTGCGCCTGCGGGTCGAGGGTGGTCCGGATCGTCAGGCCGCCCTGGTTCCAGACCTTGGCCCGCTCCTCCCTCGTCTTGCCGAAGACCGGGTCGTTGAGGAAGGCCTTCTCGACGTACTTGCAGAAGAAGCTGGCGCCCTCGACCGCCGTGATGCAGCCGTTCCTCGGCCTGCTGACGTTCAGCCCCAGCGGGGTCCTCGCCGCCGCGTCGGCCCGCTCCTGGGAGATGTCGCCGACCTCGGCCATCCGCTGGAGGACGACGTTGCGCCGCTTCTTCGCCTCCGCCTCGTCGTTGACCGGGTCGTAGCGGCTCGGGGACTGGACGAGGCCGGCGAGGAGGGCGGACTCCTGGAGGTTGAGGTCCTTGGCCGACTTCGAGAAGTAGCGCCGGGCGGCGGCCTCCACGCCGTAGGCCTGCTGGCCGAAGAACGTGATGTTCAGGTAGTTCTCGAGGATCTTCTTCTTGCCCAGTTCCTCCTCGACCTGGATCGCGTACTTCAGTTCGCGGATCTTGCGGCCGATCGTCTGCTGGGTGGCCTGCGCGACCTTCGTGGGGTCGTCGCCGGCCTCCTCGACGAAGACGTTCTTGACGTACTGCTGCGTGAGCGTGGACGCGCCCTCGGAGACCTCGCCGCTGCGCGCGTTCTTGTTGAGTGCGCGCAGTACGCCCTTCAGGTCGACCGCGCCGTGCTCGTAGAACCGCGAGTCCTCGATCGCGACGATCGCCTTCTGCATGTACGGCGAGATGTCCTTGAGGTCGACCACCGTGCGGTCGCGCGAGTAGACGGTGGCGATCTGGCCGCCGTCCGCGTCGAGGAGCGTGGTGCGCTGGCTCAGCGGCGGGGTCTTGAGGTTGGCCGGGAGCTCGTCGAAGCTCTCGACCGATCCCTTGGCCGCCAATCCCAGCGCGCCCACCGCAGGCAGCGCGATGCCGGCCATGACGGCCCCTGCGAGGACACTGACTCCGAGGAACTTGACGGCCTGCTGCGTGGGTGACAGGCCACCGCCCGAGCGCTTCTTTGGCATGGGAGCAGCCTACGTTCTCATTCGCCGGACAAGCGTAAATGCCTTGGCCTAAGCTGCTCTCGACTGTCACAGCGGTGAGGCCACGTATCAATACGTCCGGCGACCCCGAATCGTTCCGGATCTTCTCGACTTTCTTGGTCGGTGCTCGGTCGGGACGGGACGGGACCGTGTCCGGAACCGCCTCGTGTGTCACGTGGTGCCCGTTGTGACGCAATGGAATTGAACGGAAACGCCGGGATTGTCGCGCATGTCGTCACCTCACTCCCCCGGGTGATCTGCCGCTTACCCATAGTCCGTTCGGACCATTCAAGATTGGGCCCGCTGGGGGTGTTGCGCCGTGCCCACCTTCCGTAACGTCCTCAACTGGCGGCGGTGAATATGCCGCTGCCGCCGTGGGGGAGCCTCGATTCGGGAGAGGACGGCGCCGGTATGGGCTGGGTTACCGACTGGAGTGCGCAGGCTGC
>NZ_JAPSKQ010000048.1:0-3454 GCF_031181555.1 Streptomyces sp.
CGCGACGGCGACCTCGCGACGGCGGCGCGGCTGTACGCCGAGGCGGCCCACAAGGCACCCGACCTCGCCGAGCGCGACCACCTGACACGCCAGGCCGCCCGGCTCAACACCCGCCGGTGCCGCTGACAGGCCGCGCTCGGATTTTCCCGCGGCACCGGGCGCGCTCCCGTGGCCGGAGCGGTCGCCTCACAGCGAGTGGGCGGGTCAGGACGAGCCGCACGACGCGTTGCCGGCGGGGAACCCCGGCGGCGACGACATGCGCGCTGGAGGCGTGGTGACTGGTGCCGGGACCGCCGGCCTGACCCGGCTCCTGGCCATTGCGGACGGCGGCACCGGCGACCGTCGCCTGTGCAACGGCCGGCCGGCGGTCACGGTTCACGACGTGAACGGCGAGGTGATCGCCTGCTGGACGCCGCACCACCGAACCAGTCTCCGGGGGACCGGTGACTGCGACGCCGACCTGCGCGACGGCCCGGCATCCACCGAATGCCCGGCAGGTCCCGGAGCGGTACGCCCGCCCCGGTGTCGATGCCGTCGCCCGGCACGTCGCCGAACGAGACCCGCCGCCCGCCGCGGAAGTCGCGCCCCGGAACCTACCGGTGAGTTACCTGCTCCCCGGTGTCCGAGCCGGGACTACCGGGCCCACATCGCCCGCCTCAAAGCGGAGGACGCCGAGTTCGAGGAGCGGTCGGCCCGGTCGGAGCGGACGATCGACGAGCTTACGGGCTTCCGCCCCAGGCCCCGGCCCGTCTCACCGCTCGGCACGAGGAGATCATCCGACTCCGCGAAGCCGCCGCCGGCACCGTTCGGTTCAGCCGCCCGCCGCCCCGAACCACCGTCATCGGGACATGCGGCCAGCTGGTGCCGCACACCCGACCGGATACCGGCTCTCGCACGGCAGAGCCGGGCCTCACCAGCGATCAGATCGAAGCCGAGTCGGTCAGCGAGGGCACGGCGCACGGGCGGAGGACCATGAGCGAGTCCTCCAGGGCCGCCACCATGGCGAAGGGGAACCGGTCGAGTTCAAGACAGAGTGCGACGTCGTCGGGATGGGCTCCTTGGCGCACGCCCTCCGCCAACTCGGCGGCGGCGCGCGACTCTCCGGCGCGGCGGAGGAACTCATCCGCATCCGCTCCGTCCCCGGCGGCCCTCCGGGCGATGTACTGGGCGCACGCCAGATCCTCATCGGCACGCCCGTCGTCACCGGTGACCACGAACGTGACGCTGTCGCACTCGCGCGTCCGCAAGAGCCGAGCCGTTGCCTCCGCCACCACGAAGCCGGCGCACAGCACCAGCGGCGCCTCCTTGACCGCGAGGGCGCCGACCGTCCCTGCCGTGGTCTTCTGCACAACGGTCCGTCCGCCAAGGTCGACAGACCGCAGCAGGCCCGGCGAGTTGACGGTGTCGAACCCGGGCGCGGGCGGACCGTCCTTGAGCGCCACCCAATCCGGGTGGCGGGCCTTGAGCGCCAGGGCTTCGTCCAGCGACTCAGCAAGAACGATCTTCTCCGCTCCCTGGGCGAAGGCCCAGGCAGCCACCGTGAAAGCACGCATGACGTCGACCACGACCGCCGCGGACGGGGCTTCGACCAGCTCAGCGATGCCAAGGAAACGAGCGTCCATCCGGTCATGATCGTTCATGCCCGGCCCGAAGCACCCGGACAGTGACGTGCATCACATCGACGGCCCCGGAACGCGGCGTCTCCGGCTGCCTGTGCCGCGAAAGCAGTGCGCGGGGCGCTCGCCGCCTCTCCCACGTCCATGCTCGTCGGGAAGCGGGACGCCGCGCCGCTGCCGATCGGCCACACCCGCGCCGCCCGCGTCTGCGGGCTCGCCGCGCCGACCACCGCCGGGCCACTGTCCGTCCGCGTCGACCGGCCCGGCCGCGTCGCCCTCCGGCTCGTCACGGCCGGGCCCCGCGGTCCTCGCGATCGCAGCGGTACGGCTATTCGATGACCGCGGTGGCCTCAACCTCGACCAGGAGGTCCGGCTCCCCCAGCGCCGCAACGCCCAGCAGGGTGATCGGCTTGACCGGATCGATGCCCAGCTTCGCCGCCGCCCGGCCCACCCCTTCACCCAGCAGCGGCATCTTCCCGGGACTCCAGTCGACGACATAGACGGTCAGCTTCGCCACGTCGTCGAAGGATCCGCCGATCTCGGCCAGTGCCGTGCCGATGTTCAGACAGCACTGCTCGACCTGAGCGGCGAGATCTCCCTCACCGACCCGTCGGCCGTCGGCATCACGGGCGACCTGCCCCGCCAGAAACACCAGCTGCGATCCGCAGGCGATCGACAGCTGCCGATAGACATCGGGTTTCGGCAACCCGTCGGGATTGACCAGCGTGACGGTCACGGCTCCTCCTCGGCATCAAGGGCGCCGGGATCAGCGCTCCGAGGAGGCATGACGTCGCTATGTTTTATGACGCCATGGCGAGGGCGAAAGATCCCGCGGTCCGCTCCCACCTACTGGACCGGGCCGCGCACATGCTCCGGACCCGGCAACCGGTCACGCTCCGCGCGCTGGTTGCCGGAACCGGCGTATCGACGATGGCCGTCTACACCTACTTCGGCAGCATGGACGGCCTGTGGAAAGCGCTGCGACAGGAAGGCTTCACCCGCCTCGCGGCCAAACTCGCAGCCGTCTCGACGACCACGGACCCGGTGCGGGACCTCGCCTCCCTGGGAGCCGCCTACCTGGCCAACGCCCTGGAGAGTCCCGACCTGTACCGCGTCATGTTCGACGCGGGCTTCGAACTCGAAGACGCCGACGCCGCGGACGAAGCCCTGCACTGCCTCGTCCGCGCCGTCGAACGGGCCAAGACCGCCGGCCGCTTCCGTGGCGACGTGGACCCGCTGGAACTGGCAACACACAGCTGGACGATCGGCCACGGACTCGCGTCACTTGTCGCCACAGGCCCCTTGCCGCACCAGGCACTCGCCCACGCCGTGCCCATGCTGACCGCGCTGTTCGTCAGCGCCGGAGACGATCCCGTCAGATGCCGCCGGTCGGTCGAGCGCGGCTGGGGGCAGATGCCTCCAGCCGGACCCGGCACTGCGGCACCCCGTCCCTGACCAGGAGGCTCGAAGGGGGCTTGAGCACGCGCGAGGGCCGGGGCGTCGCCGGATCGAGCCGCCGCATGACGACGCAGCAGGGGACACAGCGGTGGTCGGGGCGGGCAGGACCCGGCTGCTCGTCCGCGGAGGCGTTCGGGTTCAGTCCTCCACGGTTGTCGTGCAGCGGCGGACGAAGCCCAGCGTCCGGGCGAAGCAGTCCTCCACGTCCTCGTCGGACAGGCCCGCCCAGAGGTGGTCGCCGCCGGCGAGGAGACGCAGGTCCGGATGGTGGCCCGCCCCGCGCAGGGCCCCGGCGAGGCGGATGGACTGCCGGGCGGGGATCAGGGCGTCGTCGCTGCCGTGCAGGATCAGGAAGGGCGGCGCCTCGGCGCCCACGTGCG
>NZ_JAPSKQ010000048.1:3554-39850 GCF_031181555.1 Streptomyces sp.
CGCAGGTCCGGATGGTGGCCCGCCCCGCGCAGGGCCCCGGCGAGGCGGATGGACTGCCGGGCGGGGATCAGGGCGTCGTCGCTGCCGTGCAGGATCAGGAAGGGCGGCGCCTCGGCGCCCACGTGCGTGACCGGGCTGGCGTCGCGGGCCGCCTCCGGCCGGTCTGCCGGGGCCCCGCCGAGCAGCAGTGCCTCGAAGGAGGCCGGATCGCGGGCGTCGTACGCGCCCTCGGGGCAGTCCTCGGCGAGTGAGGGCAGGTCGGTGGGGGCGTACCAGGTGACGCAGCCGCGGACCGTGCCGGCGGGCTGGGTGAGTGCGGTCAGGGCGGCGAGGTGTCCCCCGGCGGACTCCCCCCACAGGACGGTCCGCGCGGCGTCGAGGCCGAGGTCGGTGGCGCGGGTGTGGAGCCAGGCCAGGCAGGCGGCCAGGTCGTCGGTCTGGGCGGGGTGCCGGGCCTCACCGCTGAGGCGGTAGTCGGGGCAGGCGACGGCGAACCCGGCCCGGGCGAGGCGGGCGAAGGGGCCCGGCTGCCAGTGGCGGAAGCGGGGGCCGAGGTCGTCGCGCAGACCCGTGCGCCAGGCGCCGCCGTGGACGAAGACGACGACCGGTACGAGGCCGGTGGTGTGTTCGGGCAGCCACAGGTCGACGGCCAGGGGGCGGCTGCCGTCGGGCACCGCGTAGACGGCGCCGCGCAGGAGCCGCACGCCGTCGGCGGGGTGGGCCGGGTGCGGCAGGGGCAGGGCGGCCGGGTCGGGCGGGGCCGGCAGGTGGAACGGGAAGGGCGGGGGGCCGGTGTCGGTCATGTGCGGACTCCCGTCGTTCAGCGGGACGTGCGGGACAGGACGCGGCGGGCGTTGGCGGTGGTCAGCGCGCGCCAGCTCGCAAAGCCCTCCGGGGCGGGGGCCGCGTCCAGGCTCGCGACGTGGGCCTCCACGCCGGCGGCCGGGGTCCAGCAGTGGTCGCTGCCGTACAGGAGCCGGTCGGTGCCCACGAGGCTGAGCAGAGCGGGGAGCTGGCGGGGCAGGGCGGGGCCGGCGAGGTCGTAGTGGAGCCGGCCGAGCTGCTCGACGGCGCCGGGCGCCTCGGTGCCCTCGGGCATGAACATCTTCATGAACCCGTCGATGCGGTCGGCCAGGACCGGCAGGGCCCCACCGCAGTGCGGCACGATCACCGTGAGGTCGCGGTGGCGGTCCAGGGTGCCGGACATGAGCAGGTCGGTGACGGTGCGGGCCGTGTCGAAGACGAACTCGACCATCGGGCGGGGGCGTCCGAGGGCGGACCGCTCCCAGCACACCGGGGACGTCGGATGGAGGAAGACGACCGCGCCGCGCCGGTCGAGCTCGGCCCAGACGGCTTCCAGGTCCGGGTTGCCGAGGTAGGTGCCGTGGGTGTTGCTCTCCAGGACCACGCCGTCGGCGTGCAGGACGTCGTAGGCGTACGCGACCTCTTCCAGGGCGGCGTCGACGTCCGGGAGCGGCAATGAGGCGAACAGGCCGAAGCGGCCCGGGTGTTCGCGCACGGTCTCGGCGCCGGCCTCGTTGACCTCGCGGGCCAGGCGGCGGGCGGCGGTGTCGTCACCGAAGTGGACGCCCGGGGAGGAGATCGAGAGCATCGAGGTCTCGATGCCGCAGCGGTCCATCAGCTCCAGGTGCGCGGCTGCCGACCAGGTGGGCCAGGCGGGGACCCCGTCGGGGAGCTCGTGCCCGGCCTCGCGGGCCCTGCGGACGTAGGAGTCGGTGACGAAGTGGGCGTGGACGTCGAGGTATCCGGGGGCGTCAGGGGACACAGGTGTTTCCTTTTTCTGCTTCTGCTTCTGCTTCTGCGGCGGACGGTGAGGAGGCGGGTCGCCGGGTGAGGCGGTCGCGGACGGCGGTGGCGGCGCGTTCACCGAGCACGATCCCGGCCAGCCCGGTCAGGCCGATGAGCGGCGGGGCGGGCGAGGTGAGGTCCAGGACCCGGTACAGCGCCCCCATGAGCAGGCCGGCGGCGAAGGAGGGGACGGCCTTGCGGAGGAAGGCGCGGGCCAGGGCGGGGGCCGTCACAGGGCCTCCAGCACTGCCTGGCCCAGCAGCATGCCCAGCAGCCCGGCCAGCGCGACCGGGGGCGGTGCGGGCGACTTCACCCGCACCAGCACGTAGGCCACACCGACCAGGACACCGGCGAGCAGTGCCTTCAGATACGGCATGGGTCGCTCAGCTTCCGGTGCGCCATGTGTGGCCGGGCAGGAAGTTCACGTCGTACTGCTGCGGCACGGTGCCGAACTTGTGCGGCTCGGGGACGAACGGCTTCCGGGGCAGGCCGTGTTCGTCCGTGGGCGTGCCGAGGTTCTCGAAGAACCGCTCGAAGGTGCCGCCCGGCCCGGCGGCCACGCCGACGATCCGGCTGTGGTGACGCTCGATGCGGTAGGCGTGCGGGCAGTTCTTGGGCACGAAGCCGAAGTCGCCCGCGGTGAGCAGCTTCTCGTACTGCTCACCCTCCAGGTCCTCGACGAAGAGCCGCACCGCGCCGTCGGTGATGTAGAAGACCTCGTAGGTGTCCGGGTGGGAATGGGCGGGGATGATGTCGCCCTTCGGTCCCTCGCAGGTGAAGAAGTTGAAGGTGTTCTCGGTCTGCTCGCCGCCGGCGTAGACGGTGAACACGTCCGTGAAGAGGTGGGCGCGGTCCCCCATGCCCTTCTCGATGAAGTACGGCCTGCCCGGCTCGGGCGGGATGTGCGAGCGCTCGCGGTAGCGGGTGGCGAACTCGATGGTCATGGTGATCCTTCCAGGTGGGGACCGGCACACAGCCAGGCCGGAGTGAGGCTGAGCGCGGTCGTGAGGACAGCGGCTCGCTGTGTCTTCTGCGCGTCTTCCGCGGGGCGGGCCGGAAGGCGGCCGGGAACGTGGCGGCTCGTCGTGCGGCGGTGCGGCCTTCGTCCACGTTAGATCCGCGGAGCGGGACGCCCGGCGTACACTCGGGCACGCGATGAAGAAAAACGGACAGGTCGCGGCCGGCCGCAGGGCGGGCGGTGTCCCGACGGTGTCCTACCGTCCGACGCCCGGGAGGCCGCCGGGCCTGGAGATCCTCGACCTCGCGGGGCTCGCCGCCCGGGCCGACGAGCGGGAGCGGCCCCTCACCGTGCCCGCGCGTCCGGCCTTCCACCTGGTCGTCGCGATGCGGAGCGGGCGGCTGGAGTGCTCGGTGGACTTCACCGCGTACAGCATGGGCGCGGGCGACTGGCTGTGGGTGTGGCCGGGACAGGTGCTGCGGTTCCCGGACGGGCCCGGGGAGGGCGACGCCACCGTGCTGGTCTTCCCGACGGGTTTCCCCGACGCCGCCACCGCCGCGCTCATCCAGAACGGCGAGCACATCCCGCACCGCCTCATCACGCCGGGCAAGGCGCGTCAGACGGCTTTGCTGCGCCTTCTGGACGCCTTGGCCGAAGAGCACGCCGACCTGTCCGGCCTGCCGCTGGAGGCGTATGTCGAAACGCTGGGCAACCTGCTCTCGGTCATTCTCATCCGTCTCGTCCACCTCGCCGATCCGCGGCGGCAGCCACCTTCCGGCGGCAACGAGCCGTTCCGCCTGTTCCGCCAGGCCGTCGAGGAGGGCTTCGACCGCACCCACCGTGTCGAGGACTACGCCGCCCAGCTCGGCTACAGCCCCCGCACCCTCACCCGCGCCACCCGGGCGGTCCTCGGCTGCGGCGCCAAGCGCTACATCGACAACCGGGTGCTGCTGGAGGCCAAACGCCTGCTCATCCACACCTCGCTGCCGCCGGCCGCCATCAGCGCACGCATCGGATTCGCCTACCCGACCGTCTTCAGCGCCTTCTTCCGGCAGCACACCGGGATGACGCCGACCGGATTCCGGTCCCTGACGAAGCGCTGAGGCACGGCGGGACACCTGCCACCAAGGGCTTGCGGAGAATCAGCGTGCCGGTCCGGTCTTCGTCGGTTCGCTGACCGACGTGAGGGCAGAGGCGGGGGTCTTCGTGTCCCCGCGCCCACGGGCCGGGGATAACACCGTGTTATGGCCAAGCGTTAGTACCCCGTTCACCGTTCCTCCGGAATGATGGGTCATGTCCATGCCGAACTTCCGCTTCGCGGGCGGGCGTTCGCCACGGGCGCGGCCCATGGGGCCGTCAACCCCCACACGTACACGCCCTCGGCGTGTCTTCCGAATCGAGGAACCTTGCGCATATCAAGGCTCGTGCCCGCTCTCGCCGCAGCAGCGGTCTCCGTCCTCGCGCTTCTCGCTCCCACCGCCACCGCGGCACCGACACCCCCGACCACCAAGGCCCCGCAGCCCATCATCGGCGGCGGACAGGCGACCAGTGGCCCCTGGGCCGCCCGGCTGTTCTCGAACGGCAGAGAGACCTGTTCGGCGACGATCATCGCCCCGACCTGGATCCTCACCGCCAAGCACTGCGTCACCGGCGGCGGCCTGTCGTTCCGCATCGGCAGCCTGGACCAGCACAGCGGCGGCACCGTGGCCAACGGCGTCCAGACCTACACCCACAGCTCGGACCTGGCGCTCGTCCGTCTCGACCGGTCCGTGCCGGCGACCTACGCCAACCTCGGGCAGCCCGGCTCCGTGAGGGTCGGCCAGAACGTGCAGGTGTACGGCTGGGGCGCCACCTACCAGTGCGGCTCGGAGGCCAACTGCCAGTCCCGCTACCTGAAGGTCGCCAACGTCACGGTCACCGGCGCCTGCGGTGACGCCTACGGCGGCTCCGCGATCTGCGCCCGCCGGGGCGACGGCATCACCGCCGGCGGCGACTCCGGCGGCCCGATGATGGCGAACGGCGTCCAGGTCGGCGTCGCCTCCACCAGCGACCGCCGGACGACCACGGCGTACACCAACGTGACGGCGTACCGCTCCTGGATCCAGTCGGTCGCGGGCGTCTGAACCGCCCCGCCTCCCGGTGAACACCGGGCCCCTCACCGCGACGCGGTGAGGGGCCCGGCGCGCATCCGCCGCCTCGCGCTCCCCGCGCCGGCCTCGTTCCCTCGCTCGAGGACCGGCAGCAGCGGGAGCATCACCACGCCGAGGTGCAAGTCCCCTTCAGTGACCGGGCTGCCGGAGCATGCACCAGGTGACGGGGCCGTTGTCGGGCAGGGGCACTTCCGCGGTGACGGTGAAGCCGAGCCGTTCGTAGAACCGCACGTTGCGGGCGTCCGAGGTCTCCAGGAACGCGGCACAGCCCGCGTGCTCGGCCGCCGCCAGGCCGGGCCGGAGAACCGCGGTGCCCAGACCGGCGCCTTGGGCACAGGGGTCCACCCCCACCGTGGCGAGGAACCACACCGGGCCACTCGGGCGGTGCGGTGCCAGCGCGCGCTCGGCGGACTCGAACGCTGCCGCCCGGTCCCCGGCGAGCTCGGCGGCCAGCGGCCCGACCTCGGCGAGGGCCGGGCCCGGATCCCGCTCGGGGGTCGTCCAGGCTGCGACGGCGAGGCGGTCGTCGCTGACCCATGTGCGGCCGTACTCCAGCGCGACCCGGGTCAGGAACAGGTGCTGGAAGCGGCGCACCCGTTCCTGGTGGTCGTCGGCGGCGACCACGTGCCGGGTGAAGGGGTAGTCCGCGAAGGCACGGGCGAGCGTCCGCACAGCCACGGGTACGTCCTCGTACGTCGCGGGCCGCACGTGCGGGGCGGTCACGGGCATCGTTCTCCTCCGGGAGCTCTCGGTCGGGTCAGGCACCGGCGTCTGCCGGACGGGAGCCGCCGGGCAGGGGTTGGCGCAGACGCTCCCAGAGCTTCCGTCTGTCGGAACCGGGATCCTCGTACACCTGGGCGGCACCGTCGCCCAGCCTCATGACCAGCCGCCGTCCGGCATAGGAGGGCCACGGCGGCAGCGTGTCGCCCGGTGCACCGGTACCGCCGGGGCGACCGGTGCGGGCGAAGGAGATCCACGCTTCACGCATGCCGTCGGAGAGTTCCCGCGGGGCGTCGGGGCCGGCGAGCGGGTGGGAGAGGTTACCGAAGACGAAGCCGACCTCCGCCACGTGGCAGGCGCCGAGGGCACCGTCGAAAGCGGGCGAGGGCCGTGCGAACTCGTACACGAAGGTCTCCGCCCCATGCGCGGCGCGGGCCTCGGCCACCCGGAGGGCCGGGATCCGGTAGGCGTGGTCGCTCATGGCCGCGGACAGCAGATCACCGGGGGTCGCGCCGGGGTGCTCCGCCTCGTACACGTCGCGGGCCCCGGCGGGATCGAGCCCGAGTCCGGCGAGGAAGCCGTGGAGCACCTCGTCCGTGATCCGCGGGCCGATCCCCAGCGGGACGAGGAAGAGACGGAACTCGTCGCTGGTCGTGCCGGTGAGCAGATCGATGTCCCGGCCCACTCCCCCGGCGAGCGCATCGATCGGGCGTTCGGGGAGGGTGTCCCCGTCCACGACGGGCAGCACGGTGGTGCCACCGCCTGCCGACTCACCCCACTGTCCGGGGTCGGCGGCCTGGGCGATCTCCCGGCCCAGGGCGCCGTCGGCGGCGATGAGCCGCTCGGGCGGTACGGCGGCCAGGCCCTCGCGTGTCGGCTCCGCGCCGGCGAGGGCGGCCAGCCGCTCGGTGAGGCGCCGGGCGATGCCTTCGGGGTGGGTGTGGTGGCCGGCCCCGCTCTGGGTGATCGCGCGGCGGAACAGTCCCCGGGCCCGCGGCATGGTCATGAGCGCGGTGATGCTGATGGCGCCGGCGGACTGGCCGAAGACGGTGACGTTGTCCGGGTCGCCGCCGAAGCCGGCGATGTTGTCGCGGACCCATTCCAGCGCGGCGATCTGGTCCAGGAGGCCGAGGTTGGACGTGCCGTCGGGCAGCAGGAGGAAGCCCTCCGGGCCGAGACGGTAGTTGAGGGTGACGCATACGACGCCGTCGGCGGCGAGCCGCGCGCCGTCGTAGGAGGGCAGGGAACCGGCCCCGTTGCGAAACGCGCCGCCGTGGATCCAGACCATGACCGGAAGCCCTCCCCCGGCGCGGCCCGGGGCCGGCGTCCACACGTTGACGCTCAGACAGTCCTCCCCCGGATTCGCCGCCTCTTCCAGCAGCCCGGCCATCGCGGGGAGGTATCCGGGCTGGGGCGCGGACGGTCCGGGAACGAACGCGTCGCGCACTCCCGTCCACGGTTCGGGGGGCTCGGGGGGACGCAGGCGTCGCGGGCCGAACGGCGGTGCCGCGTAGGGGACGCCCAAGAACGCCGTGACCTCACCTTCCCGGCGTCCGCGTATCCGACCGGCGGTGGTGGGGATGGTGACGTGCATGGGGCCTCACAACGTTGTCGATCTTTCTCGATCATCCTCACCGCACCCTCGGCGGGCAGACAACTCAATTTCCGGCGGTTGTCCACGGGGCGGCCGGTACCTCGCCCTCCGGGTGTCCTCCGGCCGGAACGTTCCCTGCGGGCGCTCCGGCGGGCGGATCAACGCTCCCGCCACCGTGCGACGTGAGCTCCCGCGGGCTTCCCCTCCTCTTCGTCCGACCTCTGCCGGTTCGGCTCGTCGCGCACGTCGACGCCGCCCTGCCGGACAGTCGGCAGGGTACGGACCATGAAGATCACCAAGTACGGTCACGCGTGCGTGCGACTGGAGAACAACGGCCGGGCGATCGTCATCGACCCGGGCGTGATGACGCCCGAGCCCGATGCGGTGGCGGGAGCCGAGGCCGTCCTCATCACGCACGAGCACTTCGACCACTTCGACCCGGAAGGCTTGCGCGGATCCCGGGCGGCCGTCTACACCTGCGCCGGAGTCGCCCGGCACCTGAGCGGGTCCGCCGAACGTGTGCGGGTGGTCCGCGGGGGCGACCACTTCTCCGTCGCGGGTTTCGAGGTGGCGGTGGTGGGTGACAAGCATCACTTCAGTCACCCGGACGTGCCGCCCGTCGACAACGTCGGTTTCCTGGTCGACGGGGAGGTCCTCCATCCGGGCGATGCCCTGACGGTGACCGACGCACCCACGCTCCTGCTGCCCGGGCAGGCGCCGTGGCTGACGGTGCCCGACATGATCGGCTACCTCCGCCGTACGGCACCGCTCCGTGCCTACGCCATTCACGACGGGCTCCTCAACGACTGGGGTCTGAAGGTCCTGGACGACGTCCTGGCCATCGAGGCCGAACGGGCGGGCGCCGACATCCGGCGGCTCCGCCCCGGTGAGAGCGTCGACGTGTGACGCGGACAGCGGTCAGCCGGCGCGGTCCCGTGCCGATGAAGTCCGGTGCAGGACGGCTGCCCGTGGCCGGACCACCGTGCACGCGGGCGGGCAAAACCGCTGCCCTCACGACACGGCACGTGCGTCCGGCAGGCCGCCAAGTACCGGTGGCCGTTCCGCGGGACGCTCCCGACCGGCCTCGCGCCCGTATGCACGATCGTGCACGCGACCCGTCGGCGGAAATGGCCGTTTCCGCCGAACGAGCCTGCGTCTAGGCTCCGTTGACATGCATGTAGTTGCGGTCCTCGCGCTCGACGGGGTGTCGGCCTTCGACCTCTCCATCCCCTGCCAGGTGTTCGCCTTCGCGACCCGCCCTGACGGCTCGCCGACCTACGAAGTGCGTGTCTGCGCCGATCGGTCCGTGACCGCGTCGGCCGGCCCGTCGGCACCGTTCCGGCTCTCCTCCTCGTACGGCTTGGACGACGTCCGTGCCGCGGACACCGTCATCGTCCCCGGCGTCCCCGCCGACCGCGTCCCGAGTCCGCGCGCGGTCCGGGTGCTGCGGGACGCGGCGGCCCGCGGAGCCCGGATCGCATCCATCTGCACGGGAGCCTTCGTCCTCGCTCACGCCGGGCTCCTCGAGGGGCGGCGCGCGACGACGCACTGGCGGTTCGCCGACGCGCTGGCCGAACGGTGCCCGGACACCCACGTCGACCCGTCAGTGCTCTACGTCGACGACGGGCAGGTGCTCACCTCGGCCGGGATCGCCGCCGGCCTCGATCTGTGTCTGCACATGGTCCGTGTCGACCACGGTGCGGCCACCGCGGCCCATGTCGCGCGGATGCTGGTGATGCCGCCTCAGCGAACCGGTGGCCAGGCGCAGTTCATCGAGTACCGCACACCCCAGTACGACTCCTCGGACCTCGGTCCCACGCTGCAGTGGATGCGGGAGAAGCTCGGCGAACCCCTCAGCCTCGCCGACATCGCCGCCCACGCCATGATGAGCCGGCGCAGCCTGGCGCGGCACTTCCGCGCCCAGACGGGCACCACGCCGTTGCGCTGGCTGCTCGCCCAGCGCGTCCAGCGCGCCCGGGAACTGCTGGAGACGACGTCGCTGCCTCTGACGAGGGTGGCGGAGGCGACCGGGTTCGGATCCCTCGAAACCCTCCGCCACCACTTCACCCGCCAGGTCGGCACGACGCCCTCCGCCTACCGGGCGGCCTTCCGCGGATGAGCGCATCCCCCGGACGGCTTGGCCGTATCTTGCGCACCATGGGCACGCACGCCGGTGCCGTCGGCCGACGGCCGCCGGAAGACTGAACGCGTTTCCGCGTCCCGGCCCCGCCGGGACGCGCCGCCACGTCTTCACGGAGGCCTGTTCATGCCGTCCCCGTCCGGAAACAGCACAGCGACCCCGCCGGCCGGCTCCCGCCCCTCGCGGCGGCTGAGTGTGCACACCGTGCTCTACGACGGTGTCGAGGAGCAGGACTTCGCCGGTCACGTGGAGGTGTTCGGCATCGTCGGGGAGGAACGGCTCGCACAGTCCTTCGTCACCGTGGACGGTGCCCGCCGGGTGAGGACGTCCGCCGGGATGGAGATCGTGTGCCGGACCCCCTGGTCACCCCGCTCGGCCGACGTGATCATCGTTCCCGGCGGAGGGTACGGCGACGGCTCCGGGCTTCAGCGGGAAGTCCGGCGCGGTGTCCTGCCCGGTGCGCTGGCGGCGGCCCGGAGGGACGGGCTCGTGCTCGGGGCCGTGTGCACGGGCACCATGCTGCTGTCCGCCGCCGGTCTCACCGCCGGCCGCCCCTGCACCACACACCACATCGCCCTGGACGACCTGCGGGCACAGGGCGGACTCGTGGCCGCCGGCCGGGTCGTCGACGACGGCGACCTCGTCACGTGCGGAGGCGTCACCTCCGGAATCGACCTGGGGCTCTGGCTTCTCGAGCGGTTCTTCGGCGTGGACACCGCCCTCTTCGCCGAGGAGGTCCTCGAATACGAACGCCGGGGGACCGTGAACCTGGCGTGACACCGCCGCGCCCGCTCGCCGGGCACCGTCCCGCTTCGCCCACGCCCCCGCCGGCCTGCCACGCGACACCGAGGGATTCCCCATGACCACGTACGGCATCGTGCTCTTCCCCACCGCCGAGGAACTCGACTTCGTCGGCCCGTTCGAAGTCTTCGCCACGTCCGCGGGTCTGCGCGACGGGGCCGACACCGCCCTGCTCGTCGCCGAGCGCGGTGACCCGGTCCGCTGCACCAACGGCATGCGCGTCCTGCCCGACCACACCTTCGACGACCATCCGCCGCTGGACGTGCTGCTCGTCCCGGGCGGTTCCGGCGCCCGGGAGACCGAGCCGCACAACGCGCGCATGACCGACTGGCTCGCCGACCGCGCCGCACGGGCCGACTGGGTCGTCGGCGTCTGCACCGGCGCCTTCCTCCTCCACGCCGCCGGCCCGGCCCGCGGCCGTCGCGTGGCCACCCACTGGCAGTACGAGGAGGCGCTCGCGGCGCGCGGCGACGTCACCGTCGTGTCCGACGCCCGCTACGTCGTCGACGGCCGGCTGCTCACCAGCCAGGGCGTCTCCGCCGGCATCGACAGCGCGCTCTGGCTCGTCGGACACCTGCACGGCCGCGACCACGCGCGTTCGGTACGGCGCGCCCTCCAGTACGAGCCGGCGCCCCCGTACCTCGCGGACGAGCCACTCGCCCGCTGACGGAACGACACATCGATCCCCCGTTCCCCCTCACGAGAAGAGACACCCCCGTGAACCGACGTACCCTGCTGCGCACCGCGACCGTCCTGTCGGCCGCGGGTCTCACGACCGGCGCCGCCCTCGATGCGGCCGCCGCGACCGGCTCGTCCCCGCGCCGCTCCCGTGGCCCGCTCCGTGTGCACGTCGTACTGTTCCAGGGCGTGGAGGAACTCGACCTCGCCGCCCCCTACGAAGTGCTCTCCGCCTCCGATCACTTCACCGACCGCGACGTCGAGGTGAGCTACGTCACCCTGGACGGCCGCCGCACGATCACCGCCGCCTTCGGTACCACCCTCCGCGTCGACCAGGGCTGGGCCCCGGAGAAGGCGGACCTCCTCGTCGTCCCCGGTGGTGGGTACGCGCGCAAGGAGGATCCCGGGGTCTGGGCGGAGATCCGGCGCGGCGCCCTGCCCCGCGCCCTGGCCGAGGCGCGCCGGCCGGGACTGACCATCGCCGCCCTGTGCACCGGCGTGATGCTGCTCTCCGCCGCCGGCATCACCCGCGGCCGTCCCTGCACGACCCACCACAGGGCACGCGCCGACCTCGAACAGCAGGGGGGCCTGCTGAAGAACGCGCGCGTCGTCGACGACGGCGACCTGGTGACCGCCGGTGGCGTCACCTCAGGCCTCGACCTCGCACTGTGGCTGGTCCGCCGTGAACTGGGCGTTGACGCCGCGCTGGGGCTGGAAGCCATGCTGGAGTACGAGGCCCGCGGAACGGTCTGGACGTCCGCCCCGAACTCCTGACGGACAGCGGTGGCCCTGCCGGTGTGCGCACCACCGTCACGGCGCGGCCGGGGCACTCTCGCCGGAGCGGCTAGAGTCCGGGCACGACGTGACGAAGGGGAGAGCCATGGCCAAGGTCAACATCAGTCTCGATGCCGATTTGGTGGTGGAAGTGATGGTGCTTGCCGGCGTGGGATCGCCCCAGGACGCCGTCGAGCTGGTCGTCCGCGACTACATCGCCCGTGGCCATCGCACGGAGGCGCGCACGGAACTCAAGGACCAGAGCCTGCGTGAGGTCGACGCCAAACCGCAGGAGTCGCAGGGCTGATCATCCGCAGCGTCCGTCGGGAAGGGCCGCGGGTGGCGGCGCCGGTCAGCCGGGAGCCGTGGGCGAAGCCGTCCTCGCGGCCGTCGGCCGGCCGGTGTCCGCCCGGTAGACCCCGGGCTCGACGAGGGCCGGCGGCGTGTCCGAGCGTAGGCTTTCCTCGGCACGGACACGGCTGGGCGGGAGAGCACATGGCGGCTGGGACAGCCCGGGGATGGGCATCGACACTGGATTCGGTGGTGGTGTACGCGCAGGGTGCGCTCTGCCGCCGCCTGGCCCGGGGCAGGGTGCCGGCGGACGGACGCGTGCGGGTGACGGGGCTGCCCCGCTCGATGGATCCGGGCTCGCTGCGGGCGCGTGTCGTGAGTACCCCCGGGGTGCGCGTCGTCGAGGCTCGGACGGAGGTCGGGGCCGAGCCGCTCGACACCGGCACGCCCGACGGGTTGCAGCGCGAAGTGGAGCGGCTGAACGAGGAGTTCGCGGCGGTGCGGGACCGCCGGGACCGGCAGCTGGGTCTGATCGAGGAGGTCGGGGCCCTGCGCCCGGTGCCGCCGGCCCGCAGGCGGGACGATCCGCACCGTCGCACCCCGGTCGACGCGTGGCTGGAGCTCGCGGACTTCGTCGACGAGCGGTTGACCGGGCTGCACGGCCGGCTCCTCGAACTGGAGGAGGAGCTGCGCCGGGTCGAGCACGAGCTCACCGTCGCCGTGGACAGGCTCTCCCGTGCCTCCACCGACGCGCCGTCGGCGCACGTGGCGACCGCGGTGTGCGCGGTCCTGACCCTCGACGGCGCGGGTGACACGGAGGTGGCGGTGGAGGTGGAGTACGGGGTGCCCGGAGCCGTCTGGGTGCCGGCCTACCGCCTCACCCGCCGTCAGGGCGACGGCGACGGACGTCTGGTGCTGCGCGCGTCGGTCGCCCAGCGCACCGGCGAGGACTGGACCGGTGTGCGCATCGCCCTGGCCACCGCCGACCTGCGGCGCCGCACCGACCTGCCCCGGCTCCGCTCGGTCCGGATCGGACGCCGTCAGCCCGCTCCCGCGCCTTCGGGCTGGCGCGAGCCCCCGGCGGGGCTGGCCGACCTGTTCGCCGGGTACGACACGGCAGGCCCTCGCCCTGACACGAACGCGGCGCCCGCGGTCGCCGGGGCCGGTTCCGCGTACGGTCCCCTGCCGCCGGCACCGGCGCGTCACGGCGGGCCGCCCACTGCGCTCCCGGTCCCCGGCGGCGCCGAGGGCCTCTCCCTCGAGGCCTTCGGCGGCAAAGCCGCCGGCCTCGTGCCGCCGTCCCCGTCCCCACCGGGCGGCAGGCCGCGTACCGGCGGCAGGCCCGCCGCGGCTCCCGCCGCCCTGGCACCGGCAGCCCCGGGCCGGGCTGCGCCGCCCCCGGCGTCCGCGGCCCCCGCGCCGCCACCGCCTGCGGCACCCGCGGCCGGGCCGCCGCAGCCGAGCGGCGCCGAGCTCGACTACACCGCGCTCGTCCTGTGCGGGCCCGACGAGCAGGACGGCCGGCGGGGCCGGCTGTTTCCGGGCTCCGACTTCGACCCGGTGACGGCCGAGTACCGCCGCCGCGCCGAGAAGGTGGCCGCGCTGCCCCTGCCGGGACACGCCGTGCGGCCCCGCGAGTCGGCGGGCTCCTTCGACCACCGATTCGATGCCGCGGCCCCCGCCGACATTCCCTCGGACGGCACCTGGCACACCGTCACCGTCGGCGAGATCCCGGTCGGTCTGCGCACCGAGTACGTCTGTGTGCCGTCCGTGGAGCAGGTCGTGTACACGACGCTGGTGCTCTCCAACGCCACCGATCAAGCCCTGCTGGCCGGCCCGGTGGAGGTCACCGTGGACGAGGACTTCCTGCTGACCTCCTCCTTGCCCACGCTCGCCCCCGGTGGTGTGTGCCGGGTGGGGCTCGGGCCGGCCGAGGCCATCGGGGTCACCCGCCGTACGAACCTGCACGAGTCGACCTCGGGTCTGCGCAACAACATCACCGTGCTCGACCACCGCGTCCATGTGGAGCTGGCCAACCGGCTCGCGGTGCCCGTCACCGTCGAGGTGCGCGAGCGGGTACCGGTCACCTCCGACACAGACGTCCGGATCGAGGAACGAGCCGACTGGACGGCACCCGAGGACGGCGCGGAAGGGGAGCATCACGCGCCGGGCACCCGGCTGTGGCGGATCGAGCTGCCCGCCGGCGGCACCGCCGCTCTCGACGGCGGCTACGAGATCCGTATCCCGGCCGGCAAGGCCCTGACCGGCGGCAACCGCAGGAGCTGACACACCCCATGTCCACGACACTGGAGCCGATCGCCCTCCCGGTCACCGCCGTCACCTGTCTGGAGGACCGCGCCCACGTCGAGCGCGCCGTCGTGCTCGATCTGAGGGCCGGCACCCAGCGGCTGCGTCTCGGACCGGTCAGCGCGCTGGCCGTCGACCGCACCCTCCATGCCGAGCTGACCGGCGACCACCCGGCGACCGTGCTCGACGTGCGGATCGTCCGCAGCTGGACGCCGCGCGGGCCGCGGCCCGCCGACGACGACTCCGCCCTGCGCCACCGCGTGACAGCCCTTGAAGAGGAGCGGCTCGCCCTGGGGCAGCGACGTGACCGGCTGCGTGCCCGCCTCGATCTGCTCGGCCGTCTCGCCGCCGATCTGCTGCGGGAGATCGGCGAGGGCGCCGGCTTCGGAGAGACCGAAAGGGCCCGCTGGACCCGCGAACTGGACCGGGTGGACGACGAACGCGACTCCCACGCCGAGCGACTGCGCACGGTGGAGGCCCGGCTGGCCGCCCTCGCCGCCGAACTCTCCGAGGCCCAGCGGGCCCTGGAGCTCTCCGAGACAGAACCCGCCGAACTGGTCGGCCACATCGAGCTGACCGTCCAGGCCACGGCGGCCGGCCCGGCCCGGCTGCGCCTGAGCCACCTCACCCCGTGTGCCCTGTGGCGGCCCGCCTATCGGGCCGTGCTCGACGGGGACTCCCTCACGCTGGACACCGACGCGATGGTCTGGCAGCGCACCGGCGAGGACTGGTCGAACGTACGGCTGACCCTGTCGACGGCCCGCTCCGCACGGGCCACCGAACCGCCCCGGCTCGGTGAGGACCGGCTGACGCTCGAGGAGCGCTCCGCCGCGGAGCGCCGCACCGTCCACGTCGAACTGCGCGAAGAGGAGATCGCGGAGCTCGGTCCCGCCCCCGTGCTCGGCCTGCCGGGAGTGGACGACGGCGGCGAGGTGCGCGTGCTGCACTCCCCCGCACCGGTCTCCGTGCCCGCGGACGGGCGCGCCCACCGCGTGCCGCTCTCCTCCTTCACCACGACCGCGAGCAGCGAGTACGCCTGCTCGCCCGAGCTGTCGCCCCTGGTCAGCCAGGTGGTGCGGTTCGACAACCTGTCCGGCCACGCACTGCTCGCCGGGCCCGTCGACCTCATCCGCGACAGCGGATTCAGCGGCCGCGGCACACTGGACTTCACCGCCCCCGGCGCCCCCGTCGACCTCGCCTTCGGCAGTCGCGACGACCACCGGGTCCTGCGGCACACCGAGGAGACCCGTGACACCGCCGGAATCACCCAGCGGACCGTCCTCACCCGCACCGTCCGGCTCCACCTGTCCCGGTTCTCCGCCCCCGCCGAGCACGGTGAAAGGGTGATCGTCCTCCGGGAGCGGATCCCGGTCTCCGAGGTCTCGGCGGTGGACGTACGCCTGCGCGACGACGCCTGCTCCCCCGCGCCCGACGCGATCGACGCGGACGGCATCGTCCGCTGGAACGTCCCCCTGGGGCCCGGTGGCCGGCGCACCGTCACCCTGGTCTACGAGGTGTCGGCGAGCGCCAAGGTCACCGGCCTCTGATCCCGTCGTTCCGCCACGGACCGGTGCCGGGTCCGGTTCGCCGGCCGGACGCCCTCAAGGCCATCAGGGTGGTCGCCAGACGTGTCGGGCGGCCGGTTCGGGCCCGGCTGGCCATGCTGGGCCAGGAGGGCCCCCTTCCGAGCGACAAGGAGCACGGCATGCCCGCGGACGCGGTCGAACGATTCCTGGCGGCTTTGGACCCGGACCACCGGGAGGCCGTCGGTGCCAAACCCCGTGAGGAGCAGGAGGGGCTTGCGGCTGCCTGGGAACGGGAGCTGGAAGCCGATACCGAGCTCGACACCCTCGACGAGTTGTCCCCGCCGGCGGCGGAGGCCGAGGCGGCCCGCCGCGTCCTGGACCGCGGAACCGGCTGAGGACCGCCTCTTTGGTGCGTGGCCGACGGTTCGGCCGGCTGTGCTCATGGCGGTGACTCGTCCCGGTCCTCCGGACGGCGGAGGCATGAGGTGACGACGACGAAGGGCCAGAGGCACTGGACGGCTGTCACGACGCGTTCCGCGACGCCGGCGGCACCGTGACGGTGAGCCTCGACGAGGAACCGCACCGCGCCGACGGCCGTCCCGGCGGTCGCCACGACCGAGGGCGCGGGCCGGAGCGCCCATGGAGCGGCTCCACTGTCATCGGCGGCCAGGACCGGCCACGCAGCCAGGAGCACCAATCCGGCCGCGGTCGCTGAACCGTGGTTACGGGGGTCCCCCGCTGCTCGGTGCCGGGAGCAGTACCGCGGCCGACGCCGCCGGTCCGCCGCCGGCCGGTGCCACGCGTCCGGCCGGTGCGGCCGTCCTCAGTCCCGAGCGGTGAGCAGGTGGCAGGCGCCCAGGGCGGGAAAGGCCCCGGTCATCACCCGGTGTCCCGACGCCCCGTGGGCCGCCGGGACACCGATCGTCTGAGTGGCGGGGCCGTAGACGGATCCTTCCAGCGGCGCCGCGATCACCCGGCCGCGGTCAGCGGACCGGGCGCGCACCCCGACGAGGGCACGACCCGTCCGGGAACAAGGGGCACCACATGATCGCAAAGCGCGGAACACCGGCAGGGCCGCCTCCGGGCTTCGCCACCGCGGCGCCGCAGAAGCGGCGGATCGCGTCATCGGTCCTCGGCTCGGACCAGGGGATCAGCCCGACCGCGCTGCGTTCGGCCTGCACGGCCGGTTCCGGTACCCGCTCACCGGCGGGGGCGCCGTGTGCCGGTTCCCGGCGGCCGGTGCCGAGCCCGCGCCGCTCACCCTGAGCCTGCCGGTCACACCGTCCGTCGGCGGTTCGGATCCGGTGCACCACCTCGTGAAGGCAGGGCGCATGCCGGCCGAGCCGGCGAGCCGGAGCACCGCACGGTGCCGGTCGTGCCGGTGGCGGGACCACGGGGCCCGCCACCCGCACGATCCGGTCCTCGGGAGTGCGAGGGTCACGGCAGCTGCACGAACGGGGACAGGAAGGCCCGTGCCCCCGGAGTGTCCAGTCGGTAGGTGACGTTGGTGGCGTAGCACGGGCTGTCACCGGTGACGGTCGTCGCCGCGAGGATCCGCTTGCCGCCGAGGACGGTGAAGTTGGGGCCGCCCGAATCGCCGTAACAGGCACCGCCGTTGCCCTGGGGCGCGGTCATGGCGAGGCGCACCCAGGCGTCGTTGAGGGCGTCGAAGGTCACCGGTGCCTTCATGCGGACGCCGCCGCCGGGGTGGGTCTGGCCGCCCGGGCCGTTCACGGCCTCCTGGGTGCCGTACCCGGCGACCACCCAGTCGGTGGAGTTCAGCTTCCGCGGTCCGAGCGCCCCGAGCTGGTTCGCGGTCGGCAGGGTGGCCGGGGTGAAGGACCAGCGTGCCTCCATCTTCGCGGCGGGCAGTTCGACGACCGCGATGTCGCGGGTGTCGGAGGCGGGGCCCGGGTAGCCGGGGTGGCTGTGGGCCGTGCCCCGGACGGCGACGGCGCTCGCCTGGGCGGCGGGGTCGCCCGGGTACTTCTTCGCCGCGGCGTCCAGTCCTGCCTGCACGTCCTGGTCGAGCGAGACGTGGAACCGCACGTTGTCCGGCCAGTCGGTGGTGCAGTGGGCGGCCGTCAGGAAGGTGTCCGCGTCGATCATCGTGCCGGAGCAGACCCAGTCGACCCGGTCCGGGGTCGCCGGATCGCCGTCGTCGTCCCAGGTGGCCACGAGGGCGCCGACCTCGGTGCGTTCGGGGGCGGGTGTCGCGTTGTACGAGTTGATCGCGGACGAGGGCAGCGCGGTGGCGAGCACGGCGGCGCAGGCCGCTGCGGTGACGGCGGTGGCACGTACGGCGGTCAAGGAGAACCCCTTCGCTGGGTGTGGACCGGGCGTTCCTCCTGTGGGGGTGGGTGCATTGAAGCGTCTGTGATCGTCTGCGGCAAGACCACCGCCCGAGGTGCCCGTGCTTCACCTCCACGCCAGGAGTCGTACGGGTCGGGTTCCGGCCCGGGGGCGCAGGAGGGGGCCCGGAGAGGACACCTCGGTCGCGGCGGCTCCCCCTGCGTGGGCGCACAGCGCCGGTTCGGCCGCGCCGGTGTAGACGGCGGCGGCGAGCCAGGCCCGGGCGAAGTGGTCCGTGCCGGCCGGGAACAGGCGGCCGAAGGCGTCGCGGGAGCGGTCCGCTGCGGCGGCGTGCGGGTCGTCGAGGGGATCGCCCGCCGTGGCGAGGCCGAGGCGACGCAGGCGGGTGCCGTCGCCCGACCTGCTCCGGCGAGGGCGAGGACACGGCCCCCGACACCGCCTGGTGGACACGGCGGCGCAGCAGGTGCAGCGAGTGCTCCCTGACGGAGCGGCGGCACGGACCGTACCCGCCGAAATCCGTTTCGTGTCGGGTGGGACGCGCCCTACTGTGGCACGGTGACGACTCGGATGATCATTCTCAACGGTGGTTCCAGCTCGGGGAAGTCCGGGATCGTACGGTGCCTGCAGGCCGTGCTGCCGGATCCGTGGCTGGCGTTCGGGTGCGACTCGTTCGTCGACGCCCTGCCGGCGGGGATGCGGGCGTCGGGCGAGGGGATCACGTTCGCCGCGGACGGCGGGGTGAGCGTCGGGGCGGACTTCCGGGCACTGGAGGCGGCCTGGACGGAGGGCATCGCGGCAATGGCCCGTGCGGGCGCCAGGGTCATCGTCGACGACGTCTTCCTGGGCGGAGCGGCGTCCCAGCAGCGGTGGCGGAAGGCGCTGGGCGGGCTGTCCGTGTTGTGGGTCGGCGTCAGGTGTGAGAGCGAGGTCGCCGCAGGCCGCGAGATCGCGCGAGGAGACCGCGTCCAGGGGATGGCCGCGTCGCAGGCGGATGTGGTTCACGAGGGAGTGCTCTACGACCTGGAGGTGGACACGACGCACACCGAGTCCCTGCTGTGCGCGCGAACCATCGCCGCCCGCGTCGGCTGATCACCGGATCGCCGGTCGCGCGCACGACGGCCGCGGTGGGGCCGCGGTGCGTGACAGGTCCGCGCGCAGGACGAGCCGGGCAGCGAGTGTACGTTCGTACGCTCCCGCTATAGGCTCCCGGTCATGACTGTTGACGTACTGCGCCGGCCTGCCCCGGCCGAACGGCAGGCCCGCGCGGCCGTCGCCGTGCTCTTCTTCACCAACGGAGCCCTGTTCGCCAACCTCCTGCCGCGCTATCCGCAGATCAAGGCGGATCTCGGCATCGGGAACGCCGCCTACGGGCTGGCCGTCGCGGCGTTCCCGACGGGTGCCGTCGCGGCCGGCCTGGCGGCCGGGGTGCTCGTCCGCCGGCTGGGGTCGGCGCGCGTGGCGGTGGCCGGCACCCTGCTGACCGGTGTCGGGGTCCTGGCCGCCGGTCTGGCCGAATCGGTGCTGGTGTTCGCGGCATCCTTGTTCCTGGCCGGGGCGATGGACGCGATCACCGATGTCGCGCAGAACGCCCACGGTCTGCGGGTGCAGCGCCGTTACGGACGCTCCATCATCAACTCCCTCCACGCCATCTGGTCCATCGGCGCCGTCACCGGGGGCTCCATGGCCGCCG
This sequence comes from Streptomyces sp., assembly GCF_031181555.1. GTDB lineage: Bacteria > Actinomycetota > Actinomycetes > Streptomycetales > Streptomycetaceae > Streptomyces > Streptomyces fimbriatus. The sequence goes on from NZ_JAPSKQ010000048.1 coordinate 23,306, forward strand.
CCGCGATCGCGCTCGGCCTGTCCCGGGGAGAGCACCTGCTGATCTCGGCGGTGGTGTTCGCGATCGCCGCCTGCGTCGCCCTGCGGTTCTGCCTGCCCGGCCCCGACACCGAGCCGGCCGGGGAGGGAACGGACGCCGACGACCGGGAGCCGCGGCGGCAGCGGCCGACGGCAGCCCTGCGCACCGGGTACGTGCTGGCCGCGCTCGTCCTCATCGCCACGGCCGGCACGCTCGTCGAGGACGCGGGCAACTCCTGGGCCGCGCTCTACCTCTCCGATTCGCTCAACGCGTCGGTGACGCTCGCGGCCACCGGCTACATCGCCCTGGTCGGCGCCCAGTTCGTCGGCCGCCTCCTCGGCGACCGGCTCGTCGACCGGTTCGGCCAGCGCGCGGTGGCCCGCGCCGGCGGGCTCGTCGCCGCGGCCGGCATGGGCCTGGCGCTGGCCGTGCCCACCGTGCCCGGGACGATCCTCGGTTTCGCCGCCGCCGGGCTGGGAGTGGCGACCCTGGTGCCCGCGGCCATGCACGAGGCCGACGAACTGCCCGGCCTCAAACCCGGATCGGGACTGACGATCGTCTCCTGGCTCATGCGTCTGGGCTTCCTGCTCTCCCCGCCCGTCGTCGGGCTCGTCGCCGACGCCACCAGCCTCCGGCTGGGCCTGCTGGTGGTGCCCCTCGCCGGACTGCTCGTCCTCCTGCTCGCCGGGGTGCTGCAACCCCGGCGACGCTGAGCGGCGACCGCGCGGAGGCTTCGCCGGATCGTGGCCGCCCCCTCAGGCGCCTTCGGGGACGGCCACGGCGAACTGCCGCTGCGGGCCGAGGCGCACGAACTCCTCGTACCTCCCGCCCGTCGGTCTCAGCCTCATCAGCACGGGTGGCTCCAGCGTGCGCAGGTCGACGAGGGACGCCTCGTCCGGGAGACCGGCCGTCACCGCGGCCAGATCGGGGTCGTCCGTGCCGCGCAGCTCGGCGACGGGGGTCCCGGAGACCTCCACGCTCCCGTCCCACACCGACTCGCAGGGGAACCGGATGCCGAACCCCTCCTCGTCCCGGTCGTACGCGTCCGGTTCGGCCTCGACCCGGTCCGCGAGGGCCAGGGCGTCGCGCGCGTAGTCGACGAGGAAATCCGGGAGGGAGCGGGCGCAGTAGGCATAGGTGCTGAAGAAGTCCGCGGACTGGGAGAACACGGCGCCCCACGCACCGGTTCCGGGGTGTACGTCGACGAAGAAGTGGTCACCGGTCGCGAGGGAGAGAATCACCCGGACCTCCTCGCCCGGCCCCCACATCCACTGGCGTTCGACCCGGGTGAGCCGGGGGGCGAGGTGGAGGTGGTCGTCCCCGGCTATCCGGACGGCGGTCACGCCACGCAGCAGGGCACGTATGTCATCGGGCAGCGTGGGCTCCGCCTCGGTCAGCTCGGCGTCCGTGGCCCCGGGCTCGACCGTGAACAGGTCCGGCAGGCGCCGCTCCAGCTCCCGCAGTGCCTCGATCGCGTCCTGCGCGGTGACGGTCATCGTCGTCCTTCCTCGTTCCGTGGGGTGCGGGTACGAGCGTACGGACGGCCTCGGACATCGGCGCGCACGGCGGGCGGCCCGGTGCCCCGCGAGGAGAAGGTGGCGGAGGTCGCGGAGGTCTTCGCCGCGGTCCGCCCGGCGGGACCGGCGTGCAGGGCGGTGTGCTGGTCCTGAGGGCGACCGACTCCGTCCGCCGCCTCGGGGCCGCCCTGCACCGGCGTGATCCGACGGGTCTCAGCTCTGGGCCGGGGTGAGCACCACGAAATCCGCGTCGGACGGATCGAGGCAGACGGCCAGCCGGCCGACGCCCTCCGCGTCCTCCGGCCCCATCAGCACCCGTCCGCCGTTCTCGGTGACCTCGGCGACCGCGGCGTCGCAGTCGGGGACGGCGAAGACCGGGTGCCAGAACGGCCGCCCGTTCGCGAGGGCGAGGTCCTCCTTCCGGACCTCCATGAGGCCGCCGTGCATGCGCTCCTCGGGCAGCCCCGCGGGGGTGATGAGGGAGTAGGTGCCGCCACCGCCCGGCAGCTCCATGTCGCTGAACTGCCAGCCGAAGACACCGCCGTAGAACTCCTTGGCCGCCGCCGCGTCGCTCGTGTACAGCTCGGTCCAGGACAGCGAGCCCGGCTCGTCCACCAGGTCGACGCCCTTGGTGTCCCCCGGCTGCCAGACGGCGAACTGGCCTCCCAGCGGGTCGCTGTACTGTGCCATCCGGCCCCATGCGTCGAGGTCCGTCGGCGGTACGCGCACGGTGCCGCCCGCGCGCTCCACAGCCTGGGTCGTGGTGTCCGCGTCGGTGACGTTGTAGTAGATCATCCAGGCCGAACGCGCTCCCTCCTCGGTGAGCCTGCCGAGTCCGGCGACGATCTTCCCGTCCTTGCGGAACATCCCGCCTTCCACGTCCTCCCCCTCCCCCATGGGCTCGTAGTCCCAGCCCAGCACCGCGCCGTAGAAGGCCGCGGCGGCCCGGACGTCGGGGGCACCCAGGTCGAGCCAGCAGGGGGAACCGGGGGCGAAGTCAGTGGTGATCACCGCGCTGTCCTTTCGCAGATCCGTTGTGACCCCAGCGTGACACCTGCCACTGACACTCGCCCGCCGGTCCGCCGTCCGGGCGGCGGAACTCCGCGGGGAACTCGCGGCGCAGACGGCCGATTCGCCGACCGCGCGCCGTCGGCCGTCACCGGCGGTCGACGGCCGTCCTCGTGAAGAAGTCCCGCGTCCCGTCCTGCCACGTGACGAGGAGCGTCTCGGTACCGTCCGCCGGGTTCCGGTACGTGACGGTCCTGCCGGTGAACTTCTCGACGTCCGCTCGTCCCGGCCCGAGGTCTTCGGTGTCGACGCACTTGATGGACACCCTGCCGGTGCCGCCGCCGGCCAGCTTCCCGAAACACAGGTCGGTTCCCGACACCCGTGCCCCCCGGCCCGGGCGCCCGATGGTGGTGACCCTGCCGTTCCCCTTGACCGTGAGGCCGAAGAGCGCGACGGAGGAGCTGATCCCGCTCACCCGCCACGAGCCGACCGGGCTGACCGCGGCGTCCGTGGGTGTCGTGTCCGGTTCCGGCGGGGACAAAGCCGCCGGGGTGGACGGGGGCACCGCGGGTGCGGACGAGGGCGGCGCCGGGCGGGGGCCCCTGGCGCCGCCTGCGTCACCGCCGCACCCGGCGCCGACGCACACGACCGAGGAGACCAGGGCGGCCGCGAGCGCGCCGCGCAGAACGGGCGGGAGCGCCGTGTCCATGTGCCTCACCGCCCGACGACGGAGGAGAACGCGTCACGGACGTCGGCATCGGAGGGCGTGACGTACTTGTCCGAGGGGACGCCGCCGTACGTGAGGAAGAGCGTCGGGCAGCTCGAGCCGTCGATCTGCACCTTGCGGTTCGCCAGGCGCTCGCCGGTGCGGAGTTCGTAGACCTTCACCGGGACCTCGACCTTGCGGAACGTGACGTTCGTGATCTCCCGGGTCTCGTCGTTCCGGTAGGGACACGTCTCGACGGCGCTCCCGAAGCCGGGCGGTCCCGCGCACACCACCAGCGCGGCCTTCTCCGGGTCGGTGGTGCGCCATCCGCCGGGGAGCTTGCCCGTGTACTCGTCGTCCCCGAGGAACAGGGCGCGGTTGGTGCCCTTGCGGCGGGCGGGGGCCCCGGTGTATTTCGCCGGCTTCGCGCAGTACCCGCTGGTCATGCCGTTCGTCGCCCGCACCAGCTCTTCGACGTGCTCCAGTTCCAGAGCCAGCACGGCCTTCCTGATGCCCTTGCGGGCCCGGTCCGCGTGGCCGTCGTCGGGGTACTCCTCCAGCAGCCGCTCGTAGCGGGCCCGCGCCTGCGGCCACGACTGCGTGTCCGCGAGGTCGTCACCGCAGCCGACCAGCGCGGCGGGGGCGAGCCGGGACGCGGTGTCAAAGGAGCGGTCCAGGATGTTCCGGCCGGTCTTCCTCGCGCGCAGCCAGTCCGTGATCCGCACGGTGTCGCAGGCGTTCTCGGTGGGCAGGCGGCCGAGGAAGCGGTCCAGGGACGCTCGGACCGTCTTCTCGTTGCCGGGGTCCTCCAGGACCGAGGCGAGCAGCCGGAAGCCCGAGTCCAGTCCGCCGAGGTCGCCGTTCAGCCCGGTGGTCAGCTCGTGTTCGGCCCGCCCCAGGCGTTCACAGGCATCGACGACCGCGTCGCCGCGTGCGGCCACCGGGGCGGCGGCGATCCGGTGCCCGAACCGCACCCTGTCCTGCGCCGAGGTCACCGCCTCGCAGTCTCCGCCCTCGCGCGCCTCGGTGACGTCGTCCTCGATCCCGTGGGCGTCGAGCCGCAGCAGCCCTGCGGCCAGCAGCACCGGGACGGTGAGGCCGAGCGCGAGGAGACGTCGCCCGAGCCGGGGACCGCCCTGCCGCCGCCGGGCCAGCAGCCACCCGTGCGCGACGACCGCCGCCCACCACAGCAGCAGCAGGAGCTCGCACCACGTCTCGGCGACCGAGACCGTCATCCAGAGCAGCGGGACGGTGACCATCGCGGCGGCCCAGAACAGCACGGGCCGGCCCATCAGCAGATAGCCCACCCCGAGCAGCGAGGCGTTGCCGACGGCGACCGCCAGGACATCGGACGCCTCCGGGGACGGAGGCGGGGTGGGCGGTTCGTCGTCCGGCCCGGTGGGGCGCGGCGGGCAGGTCATGCTGTCCCCCTTGTCGTGTGCGTCGTACCGGTGGCCGCGTCACCGCTCGTCCGGCAGCCGGTGCCCGGACGGCAGACCGGGTGTCCTGGCGCGCACGAACGCCTCGGCCGCGGGCGCGTACAGCAGGAACAGTCCGGGGATCGCGAGAACGGCGGCGACGAGGAGTGTCAGGCCGCCGTACAGCGGGTCGACGAGAGCGAACGGCACCGCGATCAGCAGGGTCAGGACGGTCAGACAGGCGACCGTGGTGCGCGCGGTCCGCCGCCCGCGGCCGGCCCGGACCGCGAACCAGACACAGGCCAGCCACAGAGCGGACATCAATGTCTGCGCCTGCATCTGCGGATCGGTCCCGGCTGCGACCGCTGCGATGAGCGTCCCCAGGACGATCAGGAACACGGCCAGGGTCACGCTTCCCGGACGACGGGCATCGTCGGTGGTCATCGGCTCTCTTCCTCCGTGGTGTCTCCCCGGGGCTCCGGGGTTTCTCCGTGGGCGGGGGCCCCGGGTGCACGCCCGCGGGGCGGCGCGGTCCGTGACGGACACGGGCACCGCGCCGCCCGTGGGCTCCCCCGATACGCAATTCCACCGCCGTCCGGCGTTGTTCAGCAGCCCGGACGCGGTCCTGAACAATGCGCGAACGGCGCGGCCGGCCCATCCGTTCCGCTTGCCGTCGCTTCCCGCGGTTCCCTACGGTGGGCGCCTGAACGGATACGAGGAGCGACCAGTGGGGCGGTACGGGTGACGGGACGAGGGGTGGGACGGCGGGAGCGGAGTCTGGATCCGGGGGCCGGACCGGTGCAGCGGTTCGCCGCGGAACTCCGTGCCCTGCGCGAGTCGGTGGGGCGTCCGACCTACCGGACGATGGCGCAGCAGGTCCCCTTCTCCGTGACCGCCCTCTCCCAGGCGGCGGCCGGCAGACAACTGCCCACGCTCGCGGTGACCCTGGCCTACGTCGAGGTCTGCGGCGGAGACCCGCAGGAATGGGAGCGGCGCTGGCGGGAGGCCTCCGCCGAGGTGGCGTCCCTCGCCACCGACACCGACGCCCGGCCGCCGTACCGGGGCCTGACACGGTACGAACCGGACGACGCCGGGCTGTTCTTCGGGCGTGAGCGGCTGGTGGACCGGCTGACCGAACTGGCCCGGCGGCGCCGGTTCACCGCCGTCTTCGGCCCGTCCGGCAGCGGCAAGTCCTCGCTGCTGCGGGCCGGACTCATCCCTCGGCTGCGCGATCCGGTCAGCGGTGGCGAGGCGCCCGCGGCGGTCCGCGTCCTGACTCCGGGCGCGGATCCGCTGCGCACCCACGGCGGCCGGCTGGCCCCGGTGCCGGACACCCCTGCGGACACCTGGCTGATCGTCGACCAGTTCGAGGAGTTGTACACCCTCTGCACGGATCCCGCGCAGCGGGACGCCTTCGTCGGCCGGCTCCTCGCGGCCGACGCCCCCGGCAGCCGGCTGCGCGTGGTGGTCGCCGTACGCGCCGACTTCCTCGGGCGGTGCGCCGAACACCCGGGCCTCGCCGCCGCGTTGCAGGACGCGACGCTGCTCGTCGGACCGATGACGCGGCAGGAGCTGCGCGAGGCCGTGGTCCGTCCGGCCGCCGTGGCCGGTGTGACCGTCGAACGCGCCCTGACCACACGGCTCCTCGACGAGGTCGAGGATGCGCCGGGCGCTCTGCCGCTGATGTCGCACGCGCTGCTGGAGACCTGGCGCCACCGCACCGGCCGGGCCCTCACCGAGTCCGCGTACGAGGCGGCCGGAGGGCTGCACGGCGCCGTCGTCCGTACCGCGGAACAACTGTACGGCGAACTCACGACGCACCAGGCCGATCTGACGCGCCGGATCCTGCTGCGCCTGGTCGCTCCCGGCGACGGTACGCCCGACACGCGGCGGCCCGCCGAGCACGCCGAACTCGGCTTCGGCGACCCCGACGGCACCCGTGCCGTGCTGGAACGGCTGGTCCGCGCCCGCCTGCTCACGTTCGACGACGGCACCGTCGAGCTGGCCCACGAGGCCCTCATCACGGCCTGGCCCCGGCTGCGCGGCTGGATCGACGCCGAACGGGACCGGCTGCGCGTGCACCGCGCGCTCTCCGAGGCGTCCCGTACCTGGCTGGCGCTGGGCCGGGAGAACGCCGCGCTCTACGCCGGCTCACGCCTCACCGCCGCACGCGACGCCTTCCCGCAGGACCGCCGGGACACGGAACTCACCCTCCCGGAGCAGGAGTTCCTCACCGCCTCGATCCGTCGGCGCAACCGCGCGGTGTGGCTGCGGCGCGGGTTGTCGGCCGCGCTCGCCCTGCTGGTGCTGGTCGCGTCGGGCACCGCGCTCGTCGCCCTGCGGGCGCGTGCCGCGGCGCAGGCCGAACGGGACGACGCCCTCTTCGGCCGGATCACCGCGGAGGCCGACCGGCTGCGCCCGACGAGCGCCGCACTGGCCGCCCGGCTCGACGTCGCCGCGCACGGCATGCGGTCCACCCCCGATCTGCACACCCGGCTGATCACCGACGCGAGCCGCGTGCTGTCCACACGGCTGCCCGGTCCCGCGGCGCTCGGCAGCTCCGTGGCGTTCTCGCCCGACGGCCGCACCCTTGCCGCCGGCGGCCACGACCGTACGGTGCGGCTGTGGGACATGACGGGAGAGCGCGCGGGCCGGCCGCTGGGCGGGCCGCTGCGCGCCGCGACCGGACCGGTGGGCGCGGTGGCGTTCTCCCCCGACGGCCGGCTGCTGGTGGCGGCCGGTCACGGGGGCGGTGTCCAGCTGTGGGACGTCCACGACCGCGGCCGGCCGCGCCCCGTCGGCCGGCCCGTGGTGAGCCACGCCGGGGAACCGGTGGTCTCCGTCGTGTTCTCCCCGGACGGCCGCACCCTCGCCACCGCCGGCGACGACGGCACCGTCCGCCTGTGGGACCTGCGGGACCGGGCCCGGCCGTCGCCGCTGGGCGAACCGGTCCGGGCCGACGACCGCAGTGTCCGTTCCGTCGCCTTCGCGCCGGACGGCCGCACCCTCGCCACGGCCGGTTACACCGGGTCCGTACGGATGTGGCGGGTGGCCGGTGCCGACGGCCTCACCCCGCTCGGCGGGCCGCGGCGCGAGCACGACGCGTCGGTGTGGGCGGTCGCCTTCTCGCCGGACGGCCGGACCCTGGCCACCGCCTCCTTCGACGAGACCGTGCGTCTGTGGGAGGTCTCCGGAGCGGGCCGCGTCGAGCCGCTGGGCGAGCCGCTCACCGCGCACACCGCCGCCGTGTGGTCCCTGGCGTTCGGCCCCGACGGACGCACGCTCGCCACGGCCGGACAGGACGACACGGTGGTGCTGTGGAACGTGGCCGCCCCGCGCTACCCGCAGCAGATCGGCGAACCGCTGACCGGTCACACGGAGGGCCTGTGGGAGGTGGCGTTCTCCCCGGACGGCCGCACCCTCGCCAGCACCGGCGCCGACCGCAGCGTCCGCCTCTGGCACCTGCCGGAAACCGTCCTCACCGGCTTCACCAACCCCGTCACCTCCGTGGCCTACGGCCCCGAGGGACGGCTGCTCGCCGCGGCCAGCACCAGCGACGCGCTGATCCGGCTGTGGGACGTGCGGCGACCGGGGCGACCGCGCCTCCTGGAGCGACCGCTCACCGGTCACGAGGACGCCGTCCTGACCGTGGCGTTCTCCCCGGACGGCCGCACCGTCGCCGGCGGGGCGCAGGACGGCAGCGTACGGCTGTGGGACGTCTCCGCGCCGACCCGGCCCGTGCTCGTCGGCACGCTGCCGCGGGCGCACCCGGGGGGCGTGCTCACCGTCGCCTTCGCGCCGGACGGCCGCACCCTGGCCACCGGTGGCCGCGACCGGACGGCCCGTCTGTGGGACGTGCGCGCGCCGGCCGGGCCCCGGCCCGTCGGTGAACCGCTGGCCGCCCACGCGGACGACGTCTCCTCGGTGGCGTTCTCCCCGGACGGCCGTCTCCTCGCCACCGGCGGCGGGGACAAGACCGCGCGGGTGTGGGACGTGCGCGGCCCGGGCGCGGCCCGCCCGCTCGGCCGGCCGCTCACCGCCCACACGGACACGGTCGGCTCCGTGGCGTTCTCCCCCGACGGCCACACCCTCGCCACCGGCGGCCGGGACCGCGCGGTGCGGCTGTGGGACGTCACCGAGCCCGCCCGGGTGCGGCCGCTCGGCCAGGAGCTGACCGGTCACCGGGGCGGCGTCACGTCGGTGGCGTTCTCCCCGGACGGCCGCACCCTGGCGAGCGGCAGCGACGACCGCACGGTGCGGCTGTGGAACGTCGCGGAACCCGCCGGGGCCGAGCCCTACGGGCACGAGCTCAGCGGCCATGTGGAGACGGTCACCTCCGTCGCGTTCAGCCCCGGCGGTGGTGCCCTCGCCTCCGCGAGCCACGACCTCACGGCGCGAGTGTGGACGCTCGACGCGGACCGGGCGGTCGACCGGATCTGCGCCCGCACCGGGGGCGACCTCACCCGCGCCGTGTGGCGCGACCTCCTGCCGCAGCTCCGCTTCCGGCCCACCTGCACCTCGTCGTGACGGGCGGGCCCGCCCCTGCGGCCCGGCGGTCCCGCGTCCGCGGGGTCAGCCGACCGCACCGGTTCCCCTGCGGGATCACCCGGTGCGCGGGACCGCACCGGACTTCGCGCCGGTCGGCGCACGGGCGCAACTCAAACGGGCCCTGCCGACGATGCACACGGCGAGCAGCGCTGCTGTAGTGGTGCGCAGCGCCTCCGAGCGGCGACTCCCTGCCGCATGAGCGGAACGGGTGGGAGACGGCATCGCGCTGGGCGCCACGCATACCCGGAAGATCCGCTGCAGCACAGCCGTCCAGGCTCGAAAGGAACGGGAGACGTGATGGGACACGGCGGAAACGTGATCGAGGAACTGACCACCGACCACCGCGAGGTCGACGCGCTCTTCGAGAAGATCCAGGCACTCCCCTCCGGCGACGACAGGCAGCGGGAGGTCGCCGACCAGCTCACCATCGAACTCGTGAGGCACTCCGTCGCCGAGGAAACGCACCTGTACCCGGCGGTGCGCCGGTACGTCGACGACGGCGACGACCTGGCCGACAAGGAAATCGCCGACCACGCCGAAGTCGAGCGGATGCTCAAGGAGCTGGAGAGCTGCACTCCGGGCGACGACCGGTTCGACACCCTCGTCACGCAGCTGAAGACGGCGGTCACCTCGCACGTGCGGGACGAGGAGGACCGGCTTTTCCCCCTGCTGGCCGACGCGTGCCCCGCCGGGCTGCTGGACGACCTCGGGGACAAGGTCCGCTCGGCCAAGAAGACCGCCCCGACCCGTCCCCACCCGGCCGCTCCCGACACCCCGCCCGCGAACAAGCTCCTGGCTCCCGGCGCAGGCATGGTCGACCGCGTGCGCGACATGCTCACCGGCCGCGGCCGCCAGGGCTGACTCCCCCGGTGCCACGGCGCTGCCCGCCGGGGGTCGCCGCCGGGGTGGGCGGGATGCGGTAGACGGAGACGTGAGAGCGCGACTCGGCGGTGAATGCCGCGCCGTTCCAGTCCGCGTGCCTGGTCTCCAGTTCGAATCCGGCCAGTTGGGCCATGAGGTCGAGCTCGGCCGGCCAGATGTAGCGGTGAGGACTGCGGAACAGCCGAGCCCGCTCGGTCTCGTCGAAGCGGAAGTGGTGCGACACGACGTGCTGGCGCAGGACGTCGTAGGTGTCCAGGCCGATGTAGCCGGGCTCGCAGTGCCAGACGGTGGCCGTCCGGCCCGGTGGGAGCTTCCGCAGCTCGGGCACCCAGAGCTCGACCACGAACCGGCCGCCGGGCCCGAGGTGGCGGGCCGCGTTGCGGAAGCACTCGACCTGCTCGGCCTGGGTGAGCAGATTGGAGATCGTGTTGTAGACGAGGTAGACCAGGGTGTACTCCCCGGGGGCGGCGGTCGTCGCCATGTCGCCGATGATCACGGGGATCGTCGCCTCGTCCGCCTTGGTGCGCAGTTGCTCCACCATCGGCCGTGACAGCTCGATGCCGGTGACGGGGACTCCTCGGCCGGCGAGCGGGACGGCCACCCGGCCGGTGCCGATGGCGAACTCGAGCGCCGCCCCCTCCCCCGCGAGCCGGGCGAGGCGGTCCACGGTCGGTTCCAGGATCTCGGGCGCGAACATGCCGGATCCGGGCGTGTCATAGCGCTGGGCAGCGTCGGCGTCCCAGATCTTCTCCTGCTGCATGCCGTCCGCACTCGCCACTGGGACCAGGTGGTGTCCAATGAAAATCCGCGGGGCTCCGAGGGCACGGTGCCGGGGAGCGCGGGCGGACGGCGCCGGTCTCGTCGCGGACGTCCTGAGCCTGCGCGAAGACCGGGTCGACCGGGCGAGTGACGAGGGAGCGCGTCCGGTCGTGGCCGGCGACATGGCCCGCCCGGCACCTCGGCGCCGACGCAGACGGTCCGGGCCGGGTGCGGCACCGACGCGCCGGTCTGCCGGGGCGTGGGCGTGCGGCCGGCCGGGGCGCGCACCGGAGTGCGCGCCCCGGCCGGAGGATCAGGCGAGTTCCACGAGGAGGTCGCCGCCCTCCACCTGCTGGATGCGGTTGATGGCCAGCCTGGCGACCGTGCCGGACTTCGGGGCGGTGATCGCGGCTTCCATCTTCATCGCCTCGATGGTGGCCACCGTGGCACCGGCCTCCACGTCGTCGCCCTCGGCGACCGCGAGGGTCACCACGCCGGCGAAGGGCGCCGCGACGTGGTTGGGGTTGGCCCGGTCGGCCTTCTCCGTGACGGGCACGTCGGAGGCCGCCGCCCGGTCGCGGACCTGGATCGGCCGCAACTGGCCGTTCAGGGTGGACATCACGGTGCGCATACCGCGCTCGTCGGCGTCGCCCACGGCCTGGAGTTCGATGAGCAGTCGCACACCGGGGTCGAGGTCGACGCCGTACTCCTTGCCGGGGCGCAGCCCGTAGAAGAAGTCCTTGCTGTCCAGGACGCTGGTGTCGCCGAAGGTCTGCCGGTGGGTCTCGAACTCGCGCGTCGGTCCGGGGAACAGCAGCCGGTTGAGGGTCGCCCGGCGGTCCTTCGCCAGCCCGGCGCGGTCGTCGGCGGTCAGCTCCTGCACAGGCCTGGGCTCGGCGCGGCCCCGCAGTGCCCTGCTCCGGAACGGCTCGGGCCAGCCGCCGGGCGGGGTGCCCAACTCGCCGCGCAGGAAGCCGATGACGGAGTCGGGGATGTCGAACCGGTCGGGCTCCGCCTCGAAGTCCGCCGGGGAGACGCCCGCGCCCACCAGGTGGAGGGCCAGGTCACCGACCACCTTCGACGAGGGGGTGACCTTCACCAGGCGGCCGAGCATCCGGTCGGCGGCGGCGTACATCGCCTCGATCTCCTCGAAGCGGTCGCCGAGGCCGAGCGCGATCGCCTGGGTGCGCAGGTTGGAGAGCTGCCCGCCGGGGATCTCGTGGTGGTAGACGCGGCCGGTCGGCGAGGCCAGGCCCGCCTCGAAGGGGGCGTAGACCTTGCGGACGCTCTCCCAGTAGGGCTCCAGGTCGCCGACGGCCTGGAGGTCGAGCCCGGTGGGCCGGTCGGAGTGATCGGTGGCGGCCACGATCGCCGACAGGGAGGGCTGCGAGGTGGTGCCCGCCATGGACGCCACCGCCCCGTCGACCGCGTCCGCCCCGGCCTGGACCGCGGCGAGGTAGGTGGCGAGCTGGCCGCCGGCGGTGTCGTGGGTGTGCAGGTGGACCGGCAGGTCGAACTCCCGGCGCAGGGCCGACACCAGCGTCGCCGCCGCCGGTGCCCGCAGCAGGCCGGCCATGTCCTTGACGGCCAGGACGTGGGCGCCCGCCTCGACGATCTGCTCGGCCAGGCGCAGGTAGTAGTCCAGGGTGTAGAGCCGCTCGGACGGGTCGGACAGGTCGGCGGTGTAGCACAGGGCGACCTCGGCGACGGCCGTTCCCGTCTCGCGCACGGCGTCGATGGCGGGCCGCATCTGGGAGACGTCGTTCAGCGCGTCGAAGATGCGGAAGACGTCGATGCCGGTGGCCGCCGCCTCCTGGACGAAGGCGTCGGTCACCTCCGTCGGGTACGGGGTGTAGCCCACGGTGTTGCGGCCGCGCAGCAGCATCTGCAGGCAGATGTTCGGTACGGCTTCCCGCAGGGCGGCCAGGCGCTCCCACGGGTCCTCGGCGAGGAAGCGCAGGGCGACGTCGTACGTGGCGCCGCCCCAGCACTCCAGGGAGAGGAGCCCGGGCAGGGTGTGCGCCACCACCGGGGCCACGGCGAGCAGGTCCTTGGTGCGGACCCGGGTGGCCAGCAGCGACTGGTGGGCGTCGCGGAAGGTGGTGTCGGTGACGCCGAGGGCCGGGGAGGCGCGCAGCCATCGGGCGAAGCCCTCGGGGCCGAGTTCGGCGAGCCGCTGCCGGGAGCCGGCCGGCGGCTCACCTGAGGGCAGCGGCGGCAGCTTGGTCAGCGGGTCGACCAGGTCGGGCCGCTCGCCGTGCGGCTTGTTCACCGTGACGTCGGCGAGGTAGGTCAGCAGCTTCGTACCGCGGTCGGCGGAGTGGTGTGCGGTGAGCAGATGCGGGCGCTGCTCGATGAACGACGTGGTGACCTGCCCGGCCGCGAAGTCCGGGTCCTCCAGGACGGCTTGCAGGAACGGGATGTTGGTGGCCACGCCGCGGATGCGGAACTCGGCCACCGCGCGCCGGGCACGGCCCACCGCGGTGGCGAAGTCCCGTCCCCGGCAGGTCAGTTTGACCAGCATGGAGTCGAAGTGCGCGCTGATCTCCGTACCGGCGTGGGTGGTACCGCCGTCCAGGCGGATGCCGGAGCCGCCGGGTGAGCGGTAGGCGCTGATCCGGCCGGTGTCCGGACGGAAGCCGTTGGCCGGGTCCTCGGTGGTGATGCGGCACTGCAGCGCGGCGCCGCGCAGGGTGACGCTCTCCTGGGCGAGGCCGAGGTCGGCCAGCGTCTCACCGGCGGCGATGCGCAGCTGCGCCTGCACGAGGTCGACGTCGGTGACCTCCTCGGTCACCGTGTGCTCGACCTGGATGCGCGGGTTCATCTCGATGAAGACGTGGTTGCCGTCGCGGTCGAGGAGGAATTCCACGGTGCCCGCGTTGCGGTAGCCGATCCGGCGGGCGAACCGCACGGCGTCGGCGCAGATCCGCTCGCGCAGCGCCGGGTCGAGGTTGGGCGCGGGCGCGAGTTCGATCACCTTCTGGTGGCGGCGCTGTACGGAGCAGTCCCGCTCGTACAGGTGAAGGACGTCGCCGTGCCCGTCGGCGAGGATCTGCACCTCGATGTGGCGGGGCTCGACGACGGCCTTCTCCAGGAAGACGGTGGGATCGCCGAACGCGGACGCCGCCTCCCGGGACGCCGCCTCGATGGCCTCCCTCAGCTGAGCGGGGTCCTCGACCCGGCGCATCCCGCGGCCGCCGCCGCCCGCGACCGCCTTGACGAACACGGGGAAGCCGATGCCGTCGGCGGCGCGGAGGAGTTCGTCCACATCGGTGGAGGGCGCCGAGGAGCCCAGGACCGGCACACCCGCCTCCCGGGCGGCGGCCACGGCGCGCGCCTTGTTCCCGGTCAGCTCCAGGATCCCGGCGTCCGGTCCGACGAACGTGATGCCCGCCTCCTCGCACGCCCGGGCCAGCTCGGGGTTCTCGGACAGGAATCCGTAGCCCGGGTAGACGGCGTCGGCTCCCGCGCGGTGTGCCGCACGGACGATCTCCTCGACGGAGAGATAGGCCCGCACCGGATGTCCCGGCCGTCCGATCTCGTAAGCCTCGTCGGCCTTCAGCCGGTGCAGCGAGTTGCGGTCCTCGTACGGGAAGACTGCGACGGTACGGGCGCCCAGCTCGTAGCTCGCGCGGAACGCCCGGATCGCAATCTCACCGCGGTTGGCGACCAGCACCTTGCGGAACATTCGTGATCCCTTCAGCCGGCGGTGACGAAGACCATCGTGTCGGTGGCACGTCCGGTACGCCATGTGAACCGGGCCACTCCCGCGGCCCGGGCCGGGTGCGGGCGGACCGGCCGTCAGGGGTCAGGTGCAGAAGCGCGGCGGGACGCCTCGAGGTGCGCGAGGTGCCGGTGGGTCCCGTCGCGCATCCGGGGCACCGTCTCCCGCGGGGTGCGTTCCCCCAGCGCCTCGGTGATCAGGCGCGCCCGCCTGCCGGCGACGTCCGAGAAGGTCCCTCGCGCCGGCGGGTCCGCGCGCGTCAGGTCCGCATCCGTGGACTGCTCGGTCACCGTCAGGTTCCTCGGTCACCGAGAAGTGCGTTCTTCCACGTCAGCGCTCACTCTCCTACGGTTTTCGAGTAACCACGAGAGAGCACGTACGGATCGGGTCCGCATCGGGCGGGCCCTCATGACCGAGGAGGCGGGACGGCATGGCCATCACCCTGGTGAATCCCAGCGGATTGCCGGAGATCGACGCGTACCACCAGGTGTCGATCGCGACCGGGTCGAGACTGGTCTTCGTCGCCGGGCAGGTCTCCTGGGACGCCGACGGGGTCACGGTCGGCGAAGACGATCTCGCCGCCCAGGTGGAGCAGTGCTACCTCAACGTCGGCACCGCCCTGGCCGAGGCCGGCGGCTCCTTCGACGACGTGGCGAAACTGACCGTCCACGTCGTCGACTGGACCCCGGACAAGATGCCCCTGCTCCTGGAGGGCATCGCCCGGGCGGCGGCGAAACTGGGCGTGACCCCGGTCGCGCCGGGCACGCTGCTGGGCGTCGCGGCACTGGACGTGCCCGAGCATCTGGTCGAGGTCGAGGCCACGGCGGTCATCGACTGAACACGGGCCGGGCAGGGGGCGGAGGGGCCCGGGGTGCGAGTCGTGCGGGAACGACGCGAAAGCCGTGCGGGAATGGCGCGGGAGTCGTGCGGAAATGGCGTGGCACTTCGGGTGTTCTTTGCCGCAGCGGAGATGCAAAGCATCGAGGCCGGGTGCGACGCCACGACCGGTGGCCGCGCCGGGGAGCGAGGGCCTGCCCGCCGGAAGGGCGTTGCACCTGGTCCCGACCGGGGAGCAAACGCTCCGCACCGGCGCCTTTATGATCGTCGGCGAACCGCACTCTTCGCATCCGTTCCCTGTTTCCGACGGTCCTTGGCGGTCGCGAACACAACGGACAGGCCGGGCGCGCGAGGGTGACACGTGTCAAGAAAGGTGAACACCATGGTCCTCGGTCTGCTCCGGCGCCGGCGGTCTCACAGTGCCTCCGATGCCGCGCCCGGCTTGACGATCCCCCTGCCGCCCGGTGCGGGAGCGTTCGGCTGTGAGGTCGTCGACTCCATGGCGCAGCCCATGGGCGGGGTCGACGTCACGGTGACCGCGCTGGACAGCCACCGGGTCGCGGCCCGCGGCACCACCGATCCGTACGGGTTCTTCACGGCGGCGCTGCCCCCGGGCACCTACAGCGTGTCGACCGTGGCCGAGGGCCTGTCCCCCGCCCGCCAGACCATCGAGATAACCGCCGGTGCGGCCCTTCCCCCGGTCCGCATCGCGCTGGAGTCCGCCCGCCAACTGGAACTTCCGCCGGCCGGCACCTGGTTGTTCGACCCGCCGCACACCGCGATCCGCTTCATCGCCAAGCACGTGGGCATGGCCCATGTCCACGGCCGCTTCACCCGCTTCGAGGGAGGCATCCGCATCGCGCCGGACATGGCCGACTCCCAGGTCTCGGTGCGCATCGACGCCTCCAGCATCACCACGGGCAACAAGACCCGTGACAACCACCTGCGTTCCGCCGACTTCCTGGACGTCGAGCGCTATCCGTACATCGACTTCGCCAGTACGCGCTTCGTCTACCGCGGCGGCTCCAAGTGGACCCTGCACGGCACCCTCACCATGCACGGCACCAGCCGCTCCGTCGGCCTCGACACCACGTACCTCGGTACGGTGAACGGCGGTTACGGGCAGGA
>NZ_JAPSKQ010000212.1 GCF_031181555.1 Streptomyces sp.
CATCCTCGTCCAGGGCAAGCGGGATGCACAGGCCGCCAAGCGCTTCCTGACCAGGCTTGTGCGTGCCGACAACCTGCCTCACTCTATGCGACCTGCGCGTACTCATGGATGAGGCTGTTGAGTTGGTCGCGCCGAAGGAATGGGCTCGGTGCCGCCCCCCTGCCCGCTGTCCGGCGCACGGACCACGCCGTCACCGAATGTTTCGGAGTGTTTCCGAGTGCTTCCGGTGGATGCCCCCCTTGTGGATCATCGCGTCTGACCTGCGCCTTCGAATTTGCTTCGACACGTCCGCGCTCACAGTCTTGTCAGGGACATGTATGCCTTCTACAGTCCCGTTCGAACCGATTGATGGGAGCGCTCCCATTCACGGAAGGAGGGAAGCACTCCCGCCGGTCGGCCCCCGCACCCGCTTGGAGAGGTCCCCCGCATGCGACGGTTACCGCACCGAACCCGCGCCGTACGCGGCCTGCTCGCAACACTGCTCACCGCTCTCGCCACGGTCGCGGCGCTGGTGACCGCGACGGCGCCGGCGCAGGCCGACACCACGATCTGCGAACCGTACGGATCGACCACGATCCAGGGGCGCTACGTCGTCCAGAACAACCGCTGGGGCACCAGCGCCACCCAGTGCGTCACCGCCACGGACACCGGCTTCCGGGTCACGCAGGCCGACGGCTCGGTGCCGACCAACGGCGCCCCGAAGTCGTACCCGTCGGTCTTCAACGGCTGTCACTACACCAACTGCTCGCCGGGAACCAACCTCCCGGCGCGGATCAGCGGCATCTCCGGCGCGCCCAGCAGCATCTCCTACGGCTATGTCAGCGACGCCGTGTACAACGCCTCGTACGACATCTGGCTGGACCCGACGCCCCGGACCGACGGCGTGAACCGGACCGAGATCATGATCTGGTTCAACAAGGTGGGCCCGATCCAGCCGATCGGCTCCCAGGTCGGCACGGCCACCGTGGGCGGGCGCACCTGGCAGGTGTGGTCCGGCAGCAACGGCTCCAACGACGTGCTGTCCTTCGTCGCCCCCTCGGCGATCAGCAGCTGGAGCTTCGACGTCATGGACTTCGTCCGGCAGGCCGTCGCGCGCGGAATGGCGCAGGACGACTGGTACCTGACGAGCGTCCAGGCGGGCTTCGAACCCTGGCAGAACGGTACGGGGCTCGCGGTGAACTCCTTCTCCTCGACCGTCAACACCGGCGGCGGCACCCCGGGCGACCCCGGCCCCGGCGGCCCGGTGGCGTGCACGGTGTCGTACGCGACGAACGTCTGGCCGGGCGGCTTCACCGCGAACGTCACCGTGAAGAACTCCGGTTCGTCCGCCGTCGACGGCTGGAAGCTCGCCTTCACCCTGCCCTCCGGGCAGCGCATCACCCACGCCTGGAACGCCACCGTCACTCCCTCCTCGGGCGCGGTCACGGCGAGCGGGCTGAACAGCAACGCGCGGATCGCGCCCGGCGGAAGCCAGAGCTTCGGGTTCCAGGGAACCTACAGCGGCACCTTCGCGCAGCCGAACGGCTTCAGCCTGAACGGCACCGCCTGCACGACCGCGTGACGCGACCGGCGGGCCGCGCCCGCCGTGTCCCTCTGCTCCGGGGCCTGCTCTTCCTCCCTGCACCGACAGGGCGGGCCCCGGGGCCGCCCCCTGCCGGACCGTCCCGGAAGGCCCGTCCGCATGAGCCGCTCGCCGTCCCCCCGCCGCCCGGCGATCATCGCCGCGCTGTGTGCCGTGGCCCTGTCCCTGACCGGGCTCACCGGCGCCGCTCCGCCCCCGGAGCCGTCCTCGACCGCCGCTCCGCCCTACCAGGACCCGTCACTGCCGGTGGCGGACCGCGTCGACGACCTGCTGTCCCGGATGTCGCTGGACGACAAGATCGGCCAGATGACGCAGATCGAGAAGGACGCGCTGGTCCCGCAGTCCGACCTGGCCACGTACCGGATCGGCTCGGTGCTCTCCGGCGGTGACTCCACGGTCAGCCCCAACAACGCCCGGACCTGGGCCGACACGTACGACTCGCTGCAACGCACCGCCCTCGGCACCCCACTGGGCATCCCGATGATCTACGGCATCGACGCCGTGCACGGGCACAACGCGGTCCGCGGCGCGACGGTCTTCCCGCACAACATCGGCCTCGGCGCCACCCGCGACCCGGCGCTGGTCCAGCGCATCGGCCGGGCGGTCGCCGAGGAGGTGGCGGGCACCGGCATCGACTGGTCCTTCGCGCCCTGCCTGTGCGTGGTCCGCAACGACCGGTGGGGCCGGACCTACGAGTCGTTCGGCGAGAAACCCGAACTGCCCACCTCCATGGCCACGTTCGTCACCGGCATGCAGGGCGGGACCCTGGGCGCCGACCCGGCCTCGGTGCTCGCGACCGCCAAGCACTACCTCGGCGACGGCGGCACCACCGGCGGGGTCGACCAGGGCGACACGGAGCTGTCCGAGGCCGAGCTGCGCGCGGTCCACCTGCCGCCGTTCCAGGAGGCGGTGCGGCGGGGCGTGGGCTCGGTGATGCTCTCCTACAGCAGCTGGAACGGGGTGAAGTCGCACGCCCACAAGTACCTGGTCACCGACGTCCTCAAGGGGGAGCTGGGCTTCACCGGGTTCGTCGTCTCCGACTGGGCGGCGATCGACCAGCTCGACGGCCGGAGCGGCTTCACCGCCGCCGAGATCACCACGGCCGTCAACGCGGGCGTCGACATGGTGATGGTGCCGCACGACTACAAGAAGTTCCTGAGCCTGCTGCGCGGCGAGGTGAGCGCCGGCCGGATCTCCATGGCGCGCGTCGACGACGCCAACCGCCGCATCCTCACCAAGAAGTTCCGGCTCGGCCTGTTCGAACGCCCCCTCACCGATCGCTCCTTCACCTCGCAGGTCGGCTCCGCCGAGCACCGGGCGCTGGCCCGGGAGGCCGTACGGGCCTCGCAGGTGCTGCTGAAGAACGACGGCGGCGTCCTGCCGCTGGCGAAGAACGCCAAGCTGTTCGTCGCCGGCAAGTCCGCCGACGACATCGGCAACCAGAGCGGCGGCTGGACGGTGGGCTGGCAGGGCCGCAGCGGCCCCGTCACCGAGGGCACCACCATCCTGCAGGGCATCCGCGCCACCGTCACCGACCCGTCCCGGGTGACGTACGACCGCTACGGCAACGGCATCGACGGCAGTTACACGGCCGCCGTGGCCGTCGTCGGGGAGACGCCCTACGCGGAGGGACGGGGCGACCGGCCCGGGAGCATGGGGCTGGACCAGGAGGACCTGCAGACCCTCGCCCGGCTGAAGGCGAGCGGCGTGCCGGTCGTCGTGGTCCTGGTCTCCGGGCGTCCGCTCGACATCGCCGACCGACTGCCCGACTGGAAGGCGCTGCTGGCCGCCTGGCTGCCCGGCACCGAGGGAAACGGCGTGTCCGACGTGCTGTTCGGCGACCACGCCCCGACCGGCAAGCTGCCCGTGACGTGGATGCGCAGCGCCTCCCAGCAGCCCATCAACGACGGCGACGGCAAGACCCCGCTCTTCCCGTACGGCCACGGCCTGTCCTACGACACCGCACCGGACCCGGAACCGGACCCCACGCCGACCCCTGAGCCCCAGGCGTGCACCGCCCAGTTCCGGCTCGCCTCCTCCTGGTCGGGCGGCTACCAGGCGGAGGTCACCGTCAAGAACACCGGGACCGGACCGCTGACCGGCTGGTCGGTCGAGTGGGACCTGGACGGGTCGGCCGTCACCAACCTCTGGAACGGCACGCTGTCGGTGGCCCAGGGCCGGGCCACCGTCCGCAACACCGCCCACAACGGCGCCCTCTCACCAGGCGCCACCACCTCGTTCGGTTTCACCGCGAACGGCACCGCGGGCGCCCCCGCCCCGCAGTGCACCGGCTCCTGAAGCCCCCGCCCGTCCGGCCGGTGCCCACCCCGGACGGGCGGGTTCCAGCTCCCTCCACTTGTCATGATCGGTTCGCTATCGGGACGGGAGATCCCATGACCTTACGCAGCAGATTCGTCTCCTTGGCCGCGGTACTGGCCACCCTGCTCGGAGGACTCGGCCTGAGCTTCCTCTGGCAGAACAACGCGCAGGCGCACGGCGTGGCGATGATGCCCGGCTCGCGCACCTACCTCTGCCAGCTGGACGCCATCACCGGCACCGGTGCGCTGAACCCGACCAACCCGGCGTGCAGGGACGCGCTGAGCAAGAGCGGCTCGTCGGCGTTGTACAACTGGTTCGCCGTCCTCGACTCCAGGGCCGCCGGACGAGGCCCCGGTTACGTACCGGACGGCACTCTCTGCAGCGCCGGTGACCGGTCTCCGTACGACTTCTCCGCCTACAACGCGGCCCGCGCCGACTGGCCCCGGACGCATCTGACGTCCGGAGCGACGATCAAGGTGCAGTACAGCAACTGGGCCGCCCACCCCGGTGACTTCCGGGTCTACCTCACCAAGCCCGGCTGGTCGCCCACGTCCCAGCTGGGCTGGGACGACCTGGAGCTCATCCAGACCGTCACCAACCCGCCCCAGCAGGGTTCACCGGGCACCAACGGCGGCCACTACCACTGGGACCTGAAGCTGCCCTCCGGCCGCTCCGGCGACGCGCTGATCTTCATGCAGTGGGTGCGTTCGGACAGCCAGGAGAACTTCTTCTCCTGCTCCGACATCGTCTTCGACGGCGGCAACGGCGAGGTGACCGGCATCCGGAACCCGGGCGGCACCCCGACCCCGACCCCGACGCCGACTCCCACGCCGACGCACACCGGTTCCTGCATGGCCGTCTACAACGTGGTGAACTCCTGGAGCGGCGGCTTCCAGGGCTCCGTCGAGGTGATGAACCACGGGACGTCACCGCTCGACGGCTGGGCCGTGCAGTGGAAGCCGGGTCCCGGCACCCGGATCAGCAGTGTGTGGAACGGCTCCCTGGCCACCGGATCCGACGGAGCGGTGACGGTGAAGAACGCCGATCACAACCGCGTGATCAATCCTGACGGGAGCGTGACGTTCGGCTTCACGGCCACGTCATCGGGCAACGACTTCCCGGTCGGCACGATCGGCTGCGTGGCGCCGTAGCGTCCGTCCCGCCGACCGGAAGCGCCGTGCCAAGGCGACGTACGGGTGCGACAGCCGACAAGCAGGGCCGGGTCTTCCCGAGGAACCCGGCCCTGCGCACGCCTGTTCGTGACGAGGGCGCGCCGTGTGCTCGCGGACGTGGTGGACCGGAGCAGGGGCATCCTGCTCACCGAGGCCGGGCTGGGACTGCCGGCGGTGGTCCTGCTGGTCCACACGATGCCGCCGGAACCGCTGCCGATCGGCAACTCGCGACCGTTCTCCCGCGTCGAGATCCGGGCGATGCTGCGTGCGGCCCGGGCGCCGCGCGGCAGGAAGCCCCATGCCCGCGGCTCCTTGGACACGCCGAGGATCCGCTCGAACGCGGCGGACGGCGCCAGGGGGTTCGGTGCGGACCGCCTCCATCACCGTGGCGACCGGCACGGCCTGCCGGCCGAGCAGGCGGGCCGCCGCACCGCCGGTGCTTCCGGCGAGTCGGGGAAGCCGACGCCGGCCTCCTACTGCCGCTCGACCTCTCGGCGCTGCTCGCCGGTCTCGTCGTAGCGGGCGGCGGCGGTCGCCTGGTGTTCCCGCTCATCGCGGGAGCTGTCCATGATCTCCACGACCTTCACCCTCCTTCGAAGGCGCGGAACGGCACGAAACGGGGTCACCGGCCCCGTGGGAGAGGTGCTCGGCCCGTCCGGCGGTCGCCTCCGGCGGGAGCCCTGCCCCATGTCCGGGCGCGGCGGCTGTGAGTTCGTAGCCGTGTCGTGTGCCGGGCTGCCATGGGCCGGCGCCTGCGGCCGGCGGGCGGTGGCAGGACGGGGATGCCGGCGCTCAAGGGGAGGGACGTGACCGGACGACCTGCGAGCCGCCGTCCGCAAGACCGGGACATCTGACGCTTTCAGGTCTCGTCGGAGCGGATGGGGGATGAGCGAGCTCTGCGATGGGCAGGAGGCGTGTGCTGCTCGGACGACTTCCACATGCTCGACGAATCGAGGGGTTCCCATGCACGATCTCGCGGACTCGGTCGAATCGATGGAACAACTCGCTGCCGCCTGGCGGGTCATGGTCCTCGACCGAGATCCGGATGCGGATGTCCGCGACCTTCCGGGCATCGCCGTCCGCTGGGCCGACTGCCGGTTCGCCTTCTGGAACTGCGTCACGCTGACCGAGGTCGGCACGGACGCCGGACTCCTGGAGCAGCGCCTGAACGAGGCGGCGAAGATCATGCGGTCGAAGAAGCGTCCGGGTTTCCTGTGGGTCTTCGAGGACCTCCTCGACGACGAGGCACGCGCAGTGCTCGGGACGGCGGCCGGGAAGGCGGGCCTCGTGCACGCCTTCCCCGGCACGGGCATGGCAGGAGACCTGTTGCCCGTCCCCGAACCGACCCACCCCGACCTGACGTTCGTACGCGTGACCGCCGACGAACACCTGCAGGCCTTTGCGGACATCAACTCGCGTGCTTACGGCTTCCCGCTGGAGGACGGTCGTGACGGTCTCGCCCGCTCCACGCTGTGGAAGAACCAGGTGTACGCCTACCTGGGCGTACGGGACGGCACCCCCGTGTCCTGCGCCGCCACGATGGAGGTGGAGGGCCGTCTCTTCGTCATGCTCGTCGCCACCGATCCGAAGCGGCAGCGCCGGGGCTACGCGGAAGCGGTGACGCGAAAGGCACTGCACGAGGGCGCCCGCGCCACCGGAACGACCCGGGCGACCCTGCACGCGACCGCCGCCGGGGCCCCTGTGTATCCGCGTATCGGCTTCGAGCCGAACTCCCCGATGCGCTTCTACGCCCTGAAGGACTGACCCGGAGGGCGGCGTGGGGCGAGGCCGGATCCGGAACCGTGATGCGGTGTCGGCGCCTCGGCCGCAGCCCGCCGCATGGCCATCGCCGGTCCCCACCCACCGCGAGGGGGACCGGCAGCCGTACCCGTGGAACCGACGCTCCGTCGCGCTGCGTCGGCGTCCGTGCCCGGCAAGGCACCCCGGCGGCCGTGAGGCAGCCGCACGGCCTCCCTCAGGGGCAGGTGGTGTCCGCAACGGTGAAGTAACCGACGGGCGACTCCTTCAGAGTGCGGGTGACGAAGGTGTTGTACAGACCCATGTTCTGGCCGGAGCCCACGGCGTAGGTGAGGCCGCCGCTGGTCGTGGCGCGTCCCGCCTGGACGTGGGCGTAGTTGGTGGCGGTCCAGCAGGCGGCCGTGGCACCGGTGGTCCGCGCGGTGACGGCACCGGAGAGCCGTCCCGTCCTGCCGTCGGCGCCGAGGGCGGCCACCGCGTAGGTGTGGGAGGAGCCCGGGGACAGCCCGGTGTCGGTGTACGACGTCGAGCCGGACGTGGCGATCGGGGAGCCGTCGCGGTGGACGGCGTAACCGGTGGCGCCGTCGACCGGGTTCCAGCTCAGGCCGATGCTGGTGTCGGTGGTGCCGGTGGTGGCCAGACCGGTCGGAGCGGGCAGCGAACCGGGCTCGGAGCCGGGATCCTCCAGGCCGAAGAACCGTGTGATCCAGTAGCTGGAGCAGATCGAGTCCGGGAAGTACGCGGCTCCGGTGCTGCCGCACTGCTGGGTGCCGCTGCCCGGATCGACCGGAGTGCCGTGCCCGATGCCCGGGACGCGGTTCACCTCGACGGCCACCGATCCGTCTCCGGCCAGGTACTCCTCGTGCCGAGTGGAGTTCGGGCCGATGACCGAGGTGCGGCTCGGGGTCTGGGGCAGGCCGTGCAGCGCGGTCCACTGGTCCCGGAGTTCGTCGGCGTTGCGTGGGACGACGGTGGTGTCCCGGTCGCCGTGCCAGACGGCCACGCGCGGCCACGGGCCGGACCACGAGGGATGGGCGTCGCGAACCCGCTCGGCCCACTGGGCGGGGGCGAGGTCGGTTCCGGGGCTCATGCACGAGTACGCGCCGAGGACGTCGTCGGCACAGCCGTAGGGCAGTCCGGCGACGACCGCGCCGGCCCGGAAGACGTCCGGGTAGGTGGCGAGCATCACCGACGTCATGGCGCCTCCGGCGGACAGGCCGGTGACGTAGGTCCGCCGGGGGTCCGCGCCGAAGGCGGAGACGGTGTGCGCGGCCATCTGGCGGATGGAGGCGGCCTCGCCCCGGCCTCTGCGGTTGTCACCGGTCTGGAACCAGTTGAAGCACTTGTTGAGGTTGTTCGAGGTCGTGGTCTCCGCGAACACCACCAGGAACCCGTACCGGTCGGCGAGTTCGGGAAGCCCGGAGTGGTCGGCGTAGCCCTGGGCGTTCTGCGTGCAACCATGCAGCGCGAACACCACCGCCGGGTTCGGGGCCGGGGAGGCGGGCCGGTAGACGTACATGTTCAGCTGACCGGGGTTGGTGCCGAAGCCGGTGACCCCGATCAGTCCGGCCGCCGCGTGGGCGGCCGGTGCCGGACCGGTCAGAGCCGCTCCGAGCGCGAGGACCACCACGACCACCAGGCGGGACAGCAGAGCTCGCCACACGCGTTCCGCCGGGTGCGGCAGCGGATCGGCGGACGGCGGCGCTGAAGAGGCGGGGCACGGTGGGGCGGCGGCTCCCCGTGTCGGCGGCGACTGCATGGCGGCTCCCTCGGGTGCTCGGGTGGGGGGACACCGGATCACTCCGCCGATGCGGAACGGCGGGAGCGGTCCGGTGCCCGGCACCGTAGGGGTGGTTCGACGAACGACGGTATGGCGTGGGGCACCACAGCCTGTCCGGCACGATGTGCACACGGACGGGTTGTGCCGCCACACGCCGTCTGCTATCCGGACGCCGGTGGGCGCGTCCGGACACGAGGGCACGAGCAGCTCCGCGCCGACGGGGGTGAGCACGGCGACGGCCCCCTCGCACGAGGCCGGGTCCCGCGTCCGCCGCAAGGAACCCGGCACCGTTCGTCTCGTTCCGGGCATGTACGGTCGAAGTCGGGGAATGCGCTCTGTCGTCTGCCGACGGTGGAGTCGCTGGACAGGAAGGGTGCATCATGACGATGACGACCGTGCGGACCGACGAGATCACCACCGGGATGCCGGAGACGGCGGATCCGTCGAAGGTGGCGCCCAGGGACGCGCGGGAGTTGTCGAAGCTTTTCTTCCGGCAGCTGGCGGTACTGGAGGAGGGCACGCCCGAGTACCAGTACGCGCGCAACACGCTGATCGAGATGAACATGTCCCTGGTCCGCTTCGCGGCCGGCCGGTTCCGCAGCCGCGGGCCGGAGGAGATG
>NZ_JAPSKQ010000213.1:0-6394 GCF_031181555.1 Streptomyces sp.
TGGATCGCCGACGAGGTGCAGACCGGCTGGGGCCGCACCGGCGAGCACTTCTGGGGCTGGCAGGCGCACGGCCGCAGCGGCCCGCCCGACATCGTGACCTTCGCCAAGGGCATCGGCAACGGCATGTCCATCGGCGGCGTCATCGCCCGCTCCGAGATCATGAACTGCCTGGACGCCCACAGCATCTCGACGTTCGGCGGCACCCAGATCACCATGGCCGCCGGCCTGGCCAACCTCACCTACCTGCTGGAACACGACCTCCAGGGCAACGCCCGCCGGGTCGGCGGCATGCTCATCGAGCGGCTGCGGGCCGCCGCCGCCCAGGTGCCGGCGGTACGGGAGGTGCGCGGGCGCGGGCTGATGATCGGCATCGAGCTGACGAAGCCCGGCACCGACGAGGCCGACCCCGCGGCCGTGTCCGCCGTCCTCGAGGAGGCCCGCGCGGGCGGACTGCTCATCGGCAAGGGCGGCGGACACGACACCAGCGCCCTGCGCATCGCCCCGCCGCTGACCCTCAACGTCGCGGAGGCCGAGGAGGGGGCCGCGATCCTCGAGCGCGCTCTGAGGAGCATCCAGTAGCAGCACACCCAGCAAGGGGAAGTCGCCATGACCACCGCCTCGGAGTCCTGGGAGACGTCGGCACCGGCGCTGTCGGTCCGGCAGGTCCTCGCGCTGGAGCGGGTGCTCGCCGGGGAGCCCGAGGTGGTGGCCGGCGCCGACCGGCTGGACCGGCCGGTGCGCTGGGTGCACGTCGCGGAGGCGGCCGACGTCGGGGTGATGCTCAGCGGCGGCGAGATGGTGCTGACCACCGGGGTGCTGCTCGCCGGTGACGAGGGCAGACAGGCCGAGTACGTCCGCTCCCTGCACCGCGCGGAGGCCGCCGCCGTGGTCCTCGGACTGGGCCGCGCCTTCCCGTCCCCGCCGGACGCGATGCGGCGCGTGGCCGAGCGCTGCGGACTGCCCCTGGTGGTGCTCCACCGGCCGTTCCCCTTCGCCCAGTTGACCGAGGAGGTCCAGTCCCGCCTGGTGCGGCGGAAGTTCGCCGCCGTCAGCCTCTCCGAGGCCGTGCGCGGCGAACTCACCGCGCTGATCACCGCCGGTGCCCCGCTGCAGCGCCTGCTCGACGAGGTCGCCCGGCACAGTGGCTGCCCCGTCGTCGTCACCAACCTCGCCCACCGCGTCCTCGGCACGGCGGGGGAGCGGCCGGCCGTGGACGACGTGCTGCGCGACTGGGAGCGCATCGCCCGCCAGGCCGGCGGCACCGAGGGCGACGGCTGGATCCGCGCCGAACTGGGCGGGCGCGGGGAACGCTGGGGCCGGATCGTGCTGTGCGGCTACCGCGGCGACAGGGCCACCGGACGACTGCTCGCCGACCGCGCCGCCGAGGCCCTCGTCCTGCACCGCATGCTCGGCGGCGGTGCCGCCCGCTCCTGGGAGGAGCAGTCCGCGCAGAGCCTGCTGACCGACCTGGTCAGCGGGATCGTCCCGGCCCGGCAACTGCTGCCCCGGGCCCGCGCGGCCGGGCTGCCGGTCAACCGGCGCACCTTCGTACCCCTCGTCGTACGCGGCCGGGAGGCGCACCGGCTCGACCGCGTCCTGCGCCTGCTGGGGCTGCCCGGCGTCGTCGCCGAGCTGGCCGACGCGGTGACCGCCGTGCTGCTCAGCCTCGCCCGGGACCAGGACGCCGAGGCACTCACCGCGCACTTCGCGGCCCGGCTGCGCTCCGAGCCGGGGGCGGCCCCGGTCGTGGTGGCGGCGGCCGACGCGCGCACCGCCTTCGACGACGTACCCGCCGGGCTGCGCGAGGCCCGGCACGTGGTGGACGCCGTCGCCGGCTCCGCCGCCGCGCTGGACCTGCCGGCCGTGGTCCGCCTCCGGGACGTCCACCTGCGCGGGCTGATCCGGCTGCTGCGGGACGACCCCCAGGTGCAGTCCTTCGCGGAACGGGAACTGGACGGGCTGCTGCGCGAGCCCGACGAGGACCTGCTGTCCGTGCTGCGCACCTACCTCGCCACCGGCCGCAACAAGTCCCGCACCGCGCAGCTGCACCACGTCTCCCGGCCCGCGCTGTACCGCCGCCTGGAGGCGATACAGGCCCGCCTCGGCGTGGACCTCGACGACTTCGAACAGGCCGCCTCGGTGCACATCGCGCTCCTCGCGCACGACGCGCAACAGCAGTGAAACAAGGGACCACCTGCGACAACGGCGGTGAAACATGGGCTCGTCGAACGGTGACACGGTGACACGCCACGCCCCCGCAGACGTGACACGGTGCAACTCAAAGCGGGCGCGTCCGCTTCCTAGGCTCACCGCACACCGAGCGACCGGAGGTCCCGATGAGCCCAGTGATCCGTGCCGCCGTCTTCCAGACCGCCTGGACCGGCGACAAGGAGTCGATGATCCAGGTCCACGAGCGGGCCGCCCGCGACGCGGCCGCCCAGGGCGCCCAAGTGCTGTGCTTCCAGGAGCTGTTCTACGGACCGTACTTCTGCCAGGTCCAGGACCCGGCGTTCTACGCCTACGCCGAACGCATCCCGGACGGACCGATCGTCAAGCGCTTCCAGGCGCTCGCCGGGGAGCTGGGGCTGGTGCTGGTGCTGCCGATGTACGAGGAGGAGCAGCCCGGGGTCCTCTACAACACCGCGGCGGTGATCGACGCGGACGGTTCCTACCTCGGCAAGTACCGCAAGACGCACATCCCCCAAGTGAAGGGATTCTGGGAGAAGTTCTACTTCCGCCCCGGCAACAGCGGCTGGCCGGTCTTCGACACCGCCGTCGGCAGGGTCGGCGTCTACATCTGCTACGACCGCCACTTCCCGGAAGGGTGGCGGGCACTCGGCCTCGCGGGCGCCGAGATCGTCTTCAACCCGTCGGCCACCTCACGGGGCCTCTCCGGCTACCTGTGGCAGCTGGAGCAGCCGGCGGCGGCCGTCGCCAACGAGTACTTCGTCGGCGCGATCAACCGGGTCGGCGCCGAGGAGCTCGGCGACAACGACTTCTACGGCACCAGCTACTTCGTCGACCCCGAGGCCCGGTTCGTCGGCGAGGTGGCGAGCGACAAGGAGACCGAACTCGTCGTCCGCGACCTGGACCTGGCCAAGCTGCGCGAGGTGCGCGACCGCTGGCAGTTCTACCGCGACCGCGCCCCGGGCGCCTACACGCCGCTGACCGCCCCCTGACAGCACCGAGCACGCGAGGAGAGGGAGCAGCATGAGCAGCCGTACCGTCATCCGTGGTGGCCTCGTCGTCACCGCCTCCGACGAGACCCACGCCGACGTCCTGATCGAGGACGGCCGTATCGCCGCCCTCGCCGCCTCCGCCACCCCGGCCGCCGACGCCTTCACCGCCGACCGGACCATCGACGCCACCGGGAAGTACGTCATCCCGGGCGGGGTCGACGTCCACACCCACATGGAGCTGCCCTTCGGCGGCACCTTCGCCTCGGACACCTTCGAGACGGGCACCCGGGCCGCCGCCTGGGGCGGTACCACCACCATCGTCGACTTCGCCGTGCAGAGCGTCGGCCACTCCCTGCGCGAGGGGCTGGACGCCTGGCACGCCAAGGCCGAGGGCAACTGCGCCATCGACTACGGCTTCCACATGATCGTCTCCGACGTGAACCAGGAGACGCTCAAGGAGATGGATCTCCTGGTGGAGGAGGGCGTCACCTCCTTCAAGCAGTTCATGGCCTATCCCGGCGTCTTCTACAGCGACGACGGCCAGATCCTGCGCGCCATGCAGCGCTCCGCCGAGAACGGCGGGCTGATCATGATGCACGCCGAGAACGGCATCGCCATCGACGTGCTCGTCGAACAGGCCCTGGCCCGGGGGGAGACCGACCCCCGTTACCACGGCGAGGTCCGCAAGGCCCTGCTGGAGGCCGAGGCGACCCATCGCGCGATCCGGCTCGCGCAGGTCGCGGGCGCCCCGCTGTACGTCGTGCACGTGTCCGCCGCGGAGGCGGTCGCCGAGCTGGCCCGGGCGCGTGACGAGGGCCTGAACGTCTTCGGCGAGACCTGCCCGCAGTACCTGTTCCTGTCCACCGACAACCTCGCCGAGCCGGACTTCGAGGGCGCCAAGTACGTGTGCAGCACCCCGCTCAGGCCCCGCGAACACCAGGCCCGGCTGTGGCGGGGCCTGCGCACCAACGACCTCCAGGTGGTCTCCACCGACCACTGCCCCTTCTGCTTCACCGGCCAGAAGGAGCTCGGCCGGGGCGACTTCTCGAAGATCCCCAACGGCCTGCCGGGCGTCGAGAACCGCATGGACCTGCTGCACCAGGCCGTCCTCGACGGGCACATCTCCCGCCGCCGCTGGATCGAGATCGCCTGCGCCACCCCCGCCCGGATGTTCGGCCTGTACCCGAAGAAGGGCACGATCGCGCCGGGCGCCGACGCCGACGTCGTGATCTACGACCCGCACGCCGAGCAGGTCATGTCCGCCGAGACCCACCACATGAACGTCGACTACTCGGCCTACGAGGGCAGGCGGGTCACCGGCCGCGTCGAGACCGTCCTCTCGCGCGGCGAACCGGTCATCACCGAGCGGGAGTACACCGGGCGCGCCGGGCACGGCGCCTACACCCCGCGGTCCACCTGTCAGTACCTCACCTAGGAGCGCCCCGCATGGACTTCGGACTCGTCCTGCAGACCGACCCGCCGGCCTCACGGGTCGTCAGCCTGATGAAGCGCGCCGAGCGGAACGGCTTCACCCACGGCTGGACCTTCGACTCCGCCGTGCTCTGGCAGGAGCCGTTCGTGAT
This sequence comes from Streptomyces sp., assembly GCF_031181555.1. Taxonomy (GTDB): domain Bacteria; phylum Actinomycetota; class Actinomycetes; order Streptomycetales; family Streptomycetaceae; genus Streptomyces; species Streptomyces fimbriatus. The sequence goes on from NZ_JAPSKQ010000213.1 coordinate 4,763, forward strand.
CTACAGCCAGATCCTGGCGAACACCACGAAACTGAAGGTCGGCCCGATGGTCACCAACCCGGGCACCCGCACCTGGGAGGTCACCGCCTCCACCTTCGCCACCCTCAACGACATGTTCGGCAACCGCACCGTCTGCGGCATCGGCCGCGGCGACTCCGCGATGCGCGTCGCCGGACGCAAGCCCCACACGCTGGCCCGCCTGGGCGAGGCGATCGACGTGATCCGCGACCTCGCCGAAGGGCGCGAGGCCGAGGTCGACGGGCAGCCGCTGCGGATCCCGTGGGTGAGGAACGGGAAGCTGCCCGTCTGGATGGCGGCGTACGGGCCGAAGGCGCTCGCCCTCGCCGGACAGAGGGCCGACGGCTTCATCCTCCAGCTCGCCGACCCGTATCTGACCGAGTGGATGGTGAGGGCCGTACGCGCCGCGGCCGCGGAGGCGGGGCGCGACCCCGCCTCCGTCACCGTCTGCGTCGCCGCCCCGGCGTACGTCGGTGACGACCTGGCGCACGCCCGCGAGCAGTGCCGCTGGTTCGGCGGCATGGTCGGCAACCACGTCGCCGACCTGGTCGCCCGCTACGGCGAGCACTCCGACCTGGTCCCCGAGGCGCTGACGTCGTACGTCAAGGAACGGCACGGCTACGACTACAGCCACCACGGGCGGGCCGGCAATCCGTCCACGGACTTCGTCCCCGACGAGATCGTCGACCGGTTCTGCCTGCTCGGCCCGGCCGAGGCCCACGTCGAGAAGCTCCGGCACCTCCGCGACCTGGGTGTGGACCAGTTCGCCGTGTACGACATGCACGACGCGCAGGAAACGACGATCGACGCGTACGGCACGGAGATCATCCCGGCACTCGACCGCTGACCGGTACCTCCGTCGAAGGGGACGCCCGTGACCGCGGCCGTTCCGCCCACGCCGTCCGCGCCACCCGCGAGCACCCCGCCCGGCCCGGCGCGGTGCTCGCGGCGAGCGGCTCGCACCCGGCCCCGGGGAAGGGCCCTTCCCCGGGGCCGGGCCGATGGCGGGTCACCGGCGTGCGTGGGCGTGTGGTGCCTACCGGGCGGCGCCGAAGTCCTGGGTCCAGTAGGAGCCGGGCTGCGCGAGACCGACGCCGATCTCCTTGAACGCGCAGTTGAGGATGTTCTTCTTGTGGCCGGGACTGTTCATCCAGCCGGTCATCACCTGCTCGGGAGTGGAGTAGCCGTAGGCGACGTTCTCGCCGTAGGTGCTCCAGCTGTAGCCGGCGCGGGTGATGCGGTCGGCGGGCGAGGACCCGTCCGAGCCGGTGTGCGACATGCTGCGGCTCGCCGCCATGTCCTCGCTGTGCTTCTGCGCGGCCTCGGTCAGGGCGGCGTTCACCTTCACCGGGGAACAACCGGCCTTGCTGCGCTCGGCGTTGACGAGCTCCACGACCTTGGCGACGGCGCCTGAGGCCTGGCTGCCGCCCGTCGCGGCGGGGCTCGAAGCACTGGCGGTGGGCTTCGGAGCGGCCGTGGTGGGTTCGGGGGCGGCCGTGGTGGGCTCGGGGGCCGCGGTGGCGGGCCTGGACGTGGATGCCTCGGGGGCCGTCTTCTTCGGCTTGTGCGACGGCTTGTGCGACGGCTCGGCACTGCTGCGCTTCGGTGCGCCGG
>NZ_JAPSKQ010000213.1:6494-9209 GCF_031181555.1 Streptomyces sp.
CTTCGGTGCGCCGGCCTTCGGTGCCCCGGTCTTCGGAGCGCCCGCGGTGGCGGTCGGCGTGTCCGACGGTGCCGCCGTGGGCTCGCCGTGCTGCTGGCTGCTCCACTGGCGGTACCAGCCGGGACCGTCCCACCTGTCCTCGGCCGCGACCGAGGTGGCGGCGTCCTGGTGCTGCCGTTGCCCGTCGTCGGGCCAGTCGGCACAGGCCATGGCGGCGGAGGGTATGCCTATGACGCCCAAGGCGACTGCCGCGACGGCCGTCCGCCGGTACTTCTGCTGATGGCGATGCTTTCCCATGCGTGACCTCACCCCTGCTGTCCGGAGGCTGGTCATTCTTGGGACGGCCCGGCACCGGGCGCAAAGGGCCGTTGTACTACTGCGCTTCGTAGGCTTGCGGGGGGCTTGCGGCGGGCGGGCGGGCGTGCCGACCCGCCCGCCACGGACCCCGCGGGACGCCTGCCGCCTCGTCAGGAACCCCCGCACGGCGAAAAACCCGCGACTCTCGGCACCCGGCCGGATCACCACCCGCCTCGGCCCGCCCCGCGCTCATGGCAAGCCGGACAAATCCCTTATGTCGCCGGAGCGGGTTCTACTAAGCGACCCGCGCAGATCGAGGACACGGTGTGACAGATGTCACGGAACCATGAATTCCGGTTCGGCGTCGGGGGGCGAGGGCACGCCCTGAGGGCGGCCGGTCAGCCCCGCTCGTCCTCCAGGGCCGCCGTCGCCTCCTTGGCGGCCCTGATGGCACCCTTGTTGATCTCGTCCGTGCCCGGCGCCTTCTTCGACTCGAAGTCGCTGCCGTTGTACGTCACGATCACCAGCGCGTTGGAGGCGCGGGCCACCACCACGCCCTCCCGGGTCTGCTGCCCGTCCTCGGTGGCGAGGTTCACCACGGAGTACGCGGCGTCACCGAGCCCGGGAACCGCGCCCCCGCCGCTCTTCTCCGCCAGGCGCCCCTCGTACGACCGCTGTGCCGCCTCGTCCGACTCCAGCACCTCGAAGGACACGTCGAGCCAGCGGTATTCGTAGCCCTCGAGCGCGTTCCAGGAGCAGGTGCGGCGCAGCTCGGTGTCCGTGGACGGTATCTCCTTGCCGGCCGTTTCGGCGCCCGGCACAAGGGACTTGACGGTCTTCTCGGCCAGCGCGGTGCACGGCGCGGGCGCGGCGGTGTACGTCTTCGCCACCTGCGTCGTCGAGGGGGCGGAGGCGGACCGGTTCTCCGTCGCCCTCTCCGTGGGCTTCTTCTCGGCGGCCTGCGGTGCGGCGAGAGGGCCGGAGGACAACGCCCAGCCCGCCGCGGCGAGGACGACCACCGGGGACAGGCGCGCGGTCAGGGCGATCGGCAGAGGCAAGGAACGCACGGCGCACTTCTCGTGGGGGACGGTGCGGAAGGAGTCCGCACTGCGGACGGGACGCCAGTGTCACACGCATTGTTGTGGTGCGGAAGGGTCAACTCGCTCCGTAGGCAGGCGGTGACGAGGGCGTACCGTCCCGGGCGGCCGTTTGCCGCGGTTCCTGCGAGGACAGGTGGTTTGCGCCCGTCAGGGCACCCGGGCGGTCCATTCCGGCGAGGTGAACTTCGTCCGCGCCAACTCCTCCGCGCGGGCCAGTTCCTCGTCCGTCACCTTGCCGTCGGCGAGCCCGTACCGGAGGCGGAACGAGTCGGTCATCCGCTCGATGACGGCCTCGCGCGGCAGACCGGTCTGCCGGCGCAGCGGATCCACCCGCTTCTTCGCGCTCCCCGTGCCCTTGTCGGACAGCTTCTCCCGTCCGATGCGCAGCACGTCGACCATCTTGTCGGCGTCGATGTCGTAGGCCATGGTCACGTGGTGCAGCACGGCGCCGGGACCGCCGGCCGGTCCCACGAGCCGTTTCTGCGCGGCGCCGGCGATCTTGCCCTGGTCGGTGGCGATGTCGTTCAGCGGCTGGTACCAGGCCCTGATCCCCATGTCACCGAGCGCACCGAGCACCCAGTCGTCGAGGTAGGCGTAGCTGTCCTGGAAGGACAGCCCCTGCACCAGCGCCTCCGGCACCGACAGGGAGTACGTGATGGTGTTGCCGGGCTCCACGAACATCGCCCCGCCGCCGGAGATGCGGCGCACGACCTCGATGCCGTGCCGCCGTGCCCCCTCGGGGTCGACCTCGTTGCGCAGGGACTGGAAGCTGCCGATGATCACCGCCGGGGCGCCCCACTCCCACACGCGCAGCGTGGGCGGGCGGCGGCCGGCGGCGACCTCGGCCGTGAGCACCTCGTCCAGCGCCATGTGCAGCGCCGGGGCCTGCGGGCCCTCGTGGATCAGCTGCCAGTCGTAGTCGGTCCAGTCGGTGGCGTGCGCGAGCGCACGGCGCACCGCGATGCCGACGCCCTCCGAGGTCAGCCCGTACATCACGGTCCCCTCGGGGAGGGCGGCGTCGATCCGCGCCGCCAGACCGGCCGCGTCGGTGTCGGCGGGGGCGCCGTCCAGGGCGTGGTTCACGGCGTCGAGCGCCTCGTCCGGTTCGAGGAAGAAGTCGCCCGCCACGCGCGCGCGGCGCAGCACGCCGTCCTCCACGTCCACGTCCACGACGACGAGCTTGCCGCCGGGAACCTTGTACTCACCGTGCACGGCTCCGCCTTTCCTTGTGCCGCTGGGAATCAACAGCGGAGGCGGCCGCGGTGTTCCCCGCCGTGCCGTGACGTGCGGGACCCCGGTCAGCTGCGGTCCTCACCGG
>NZ_JAPSKQ010000214.1 GCF_031181555.1 Streptomyces sp.
ACGTCTACCTCTTCAAGAACAACACCGATTCGGCGGGCAACTCCTACGGGTGCCACGAGAACTACCTGGTGGCCCGGCACGGGGAGTTCTCCCGGCTCGCGGACATCCTCATCCCGTTCCTGGTCACCCGCCAGCTGCTGTGCGGTGCCGGCAAGGTGCTGCAGACGCCGCGCGGCGCCGTGTACTGCGTCAGCCAGCGGGCCGAGCACATCTGGGAGGGCGTCTCCTCGGCGACGACCCGCTCCCGGCCGATCATCAACACGCGGGACGAGCCGCACGCCGACGCCGAGCGCTACCGTCGCCTGCACGTCATCGTGGGCGACTCGAACATGTCCGAGACGACCATGCTGCTCAAGGTCGGGGCCACCGACCTGGTGCTGCGCATGATCGAGGCGGGCACCGTGATGCGCGACCTCACCCTGGAGAACCCCATCCGGGCGATCCGCGAGGTCAGCCACGACATCACCGGGCGCCGCAAGGTGCGCCTGGCCAGCGGCCGGGAGGCCTCCGCGCTGGAGGTGCAGCGCGAGTACTACGAGAAGGCGCTGGACTTCTGCGAGCGCCGCGGCATCCGCACCGGCACCGTCGAACAGGTGCTGGAGCTGTGGGGCCGTACGCTGGACGCGATCGAGTCCGAGGACCTCGACCGCATCGGCACCGAGATCGACTGGGTCATGAAGTACAAGCTCCTCGAGCGGTACCGGGCCAAGCACAACATGACCATGTCGCATCCGCGGGTCGCGCAGATAGACCTCGCCTATCACGACATCCACCGCCGTCGTGGTCTGTACTACCTGCTGGAGAAAAAGGGGCAGGCGGCCCGGATCTGCAACGACGTGAAGATCTTCGAGGGCAAGTCGGTGCCGCCGCAGACCACTCGGGCCCGGCTGCGCGGCGACTTCATCCGGCGGGCCCAGGAGCAGCGCCGCGACTTCACCGTCGACTGGGTCCACCTCAAACTCAACGACCAGGCCCAGCGGACCGTGTTGTGCAAGGACCCGTTCCGTTCGGTGGACGAGAGGGTGGAGAAGCTGATCGCCGGAATGTGAGCCGCGCGTTCCGCCAGGGATCCGAAAATTCCCGGAACGTCACACGGGCGCCGTACGTTACACCGTGCGGCGCCCTTCTCACGCCGTAGAGTTGCGCGGACGCCATCCACCGAGATCGACCGATTACGAGGCCCCCACCGTGCGCCGACGCTCACTTCTCATCGCCGTACCCGCTGGACTGGTCACCCTCGCCGCGTGCGGCGACGACAAGTCCGACTCGAGCAAGGCCAGCGACAGCGCCTCGCCCTCCGCGCCCCGGACGTCCGAGGCGCCTCCGCCGAAGATCGTCGACGGCCCGCTGCCGGCGATCACCGCGGGCACGAAGTTCGACCAGAAGCCCACCGTCGCCAAGGGCAGCGGCGACCCGTCCGAGCAGCTCGCGGTGAAGACGGTCATCGCCGGCGGCGGGAAGACGGTCGCGGAGAACGACTTCGTGGTGGCCCACTACCTGGGTCAGATCTGGAACAGCGGGAAGGTGTTCGACAACTCCTACGACCGGGGAGCCCGCCTGGCGCTCCCGCTCACCCAGGGCGCCATCATCGACGGCTGGCGGTACGGCCTGATCGGCAAGAAGACCGGCAGCCGCGTCCAGATGGCCGTCCCGCCCACCTGGGGATACGGCGAGCAGGGCAACCAGCAGGCGGGCATCAAGGGCACCGACACGCTGGTGTTCGTCGTGGACGTGAAGGACACCTTCAACGCCACGAGCAGCGCCAAGGGCACCGAGGTCGCCCAGGACGACACCGGTCTGCCCGAGGTCGGCACCGGCACCGACGGCAAGGCACCCTCCATCGAGGTGCCCGACGCCGCCGCTCCGAAGAAGCTCGTGGCGAACTACGTCATCGAGGGCGACGGCGAGGAGGTCGGCGCCGAGGACAGCGTGCTGGTGCAGTACAAGGGCGTGCTGTGGGACGGCGGCGAGGAGTTCGACTCCACGTACGGCCGGAAGCAGCTGACGTCGTTCTCGCTCCAGCAGGTCGTCAAGGGCTGGGCGCAGGGGCTGACCGGCAAGAAGGTCGGCAGCCGCGTCCTCATCGTCATCCCGCCGGAGCTGGGCTACGGCGACAACCCGCCGCAGGGCAGCAAGATCAAGAAGGACTCCACGCTGGTGTTCTCGGTCGACATCCTCGCGAAGCTGTGACGCCCGTGGGATGCGAGACTGTGCGTGTTCGCCTTTCCGCAGACAAGCAGGAGCATCAGACGTGAGCATCGACAAGCCCGAGATCGACTTCCCGGGCGGCGAGCCCCCGGCGGACCTCGAGATCAAGGACATCTGGGAGGGCGACGGCGAGGTGGCGAAGGCGGGCCAGACCGTCACCGTTCACTACGTCGGTGTCGCCTTCAGCACGGGCGAGGAGTTCGACGCCAGCTGGAACCGCGGCACCCCCTTCCGCTTCCCGCTGGGCGCCGGCCGGGTCATCCAGGGCTGGGACCAGGGCGTGCAGGGCATGAAGGTCGGCGGCCGCCGCCAGCTGACCATCCCCGCCCACCTCGCCTACGGCAACCAGAGCCCCACCCCGGCGATCAAGCCCGGTGAGACCCTGATCTTCGTGGTCGACCTGCTCGGGGTCTGATCGTCGTACGACAGGACCCGATCACCTGGGGCCCATGCCTGTCCGGGCGTGGGCCCTCGGCTTTTGTCAGGACACCACGGGGCGGTACGGTCATCCGTCGTAAGCACCATAGGGAGGCGAAGGGCGTCGATGGCCATTGCCAAGGCCGAGCGGCTGATGAATCTGGCGCTGTGTCTGCTCGGGACGCGGCGGCCGCTCAGCAAGCGCGAGCTGCGCGAGTCCATCGAGGCCTATCTGGAAGCGGGGTCCGACGACTCCTTCAACCGGATGTTCGAGCGCGACAAGGACGACCTGCGCGAACTCGGACTGGTCATCGAGACCGTGGAGAGTCTCGACGGCGAGGTCGGCTACCTGGCCCGCCGCGACAGCAACCGGCTGCCGCCCATCACCCTCGACGCCGAGGAGGCCGCCGCGCTGGGGCTGGCCGCCAAGGTGTGGCAGCAGGCCCGGCTCGCGGGCGCGGCCAGCGGCGCCCTGCAGAAGCTGCGCGCGGCCGGACTGCCCGAGGACGTCGACCCGTACGAGGCGCACAGCGCGCTGGAGCCGCGCATCCCCGTGCACGAGGCCGCCTTCGAGCCGCTGATGCTGGCCTGCCGCGACCGCCGGCCGGTCGTCTTCGACTACCGCAAGGCCAATGCCGCCCAGCCCGAGCAGCGGCACGTCGAGCCGTGGGCGCTGGAGTGCTGGCGCGGCCACTGGTACCTGGCCGGCTGGGACCGCGACCGGGGTGCCGAGCGGGTCTTCCGGCTCTCCCGGATCACCGGCAGGGTGCGCTCGCGCGGCGGCCGGTACACCGCGCCGGTGCCCGATGTCGTCACCGTGCGCGAGACCGTGGCGAGCTGGGCGGGGGAGACCGCCGACCGCTCGGCGCGGATCCGGCTGCGTTCGAACGCCGGTTACCCCCTTCGGGCGAAGGCCACCGCGGTGCGGGAACTCGGGGACGGCTGGGACGAGTTGGAGATTCCGTACGGGCACGGCCTGGACGCCTGGCTGGTGGAGTTCGGACCGGACGTGGTGGTCCTGGAACCCGCCGAGCTGCGGGCCGACGTGGTGGACCGGCTGCGCGCCGTGGCCAAGGGCTGAGGGAGAGCGGACAAGAACGTGGCAGGCAAACCGGTCAGGCCCGTGAACGCCATCGACCAGACCCGGCGGATGCTCTCCCTGGTGACGTACCTGCGGGAGCGGCCCGGCGCCCGGATCGAGGACGTGGCGCGTGCCTTCGGCATCACCGAGGACGAGCTGGTCTCCGACCTCGATGTGCTGCCCATGTGCGGCACCAGCTTCCGCGGCGGCGATCTGCTGGACATCGACACCGACGGCGAGCGCATCTGGTGGCACAACCCCGCCGCGCTGGGCGCGGAGGCGGCCGAGCCGCTGCGGCTCGCCGCCGACGAGGCCACCGCCCTGCTGGTCGCCGCCCGCGCCGTGGCCACGCTGCCGGGGCTGCGCGAGAGCGACCGGCAGGCACTGCTGCGGGCCACCGCCAAGGTGGAGACCGCGGCCGGTGAGGCGGCCGGCGCCAGCTCCCGGCTCTCGGTGACCTTCGAGTCGGAGGGCGGCGTCTTCGCCGACGTCGACCGGGCCATCGCCGAGCGCCGCAGGCTGTGGATCCGCTACTACTCGCCCGCGCGCGACGAGGTCACCGAGCGGGAGATCGACCCCATCCGGCTGGTCAGCGTCGGCCACACCTACGTCGAGGCCTGGTGCCGCCGCTCCGAGGCGCGCCGCACCTTCCGGCTCGACCGGGTCGCCGAGATCAGGATCCTGGACGAGCCGTCCGCGCCGCCCGAGATCGAACTGCGGGACCTGTCGGAAGGACTGGTGCAGCCCGCGGCCGAGGACCCGGAGGTGGTGGTCGAGGTCGGGCCGGGCGGGCGCTGGGTCGCCGAGTACTACCCGCACGACAGCGCGGACGAGCTTCCCGACGGCGGGCTGCGCATCACCCTGCGCACCCCCGATCCGGCCTCCCTCAAGCGGCTGGCGCTGCGGCTCGGGCGCGACGGACGGATCGTCGAGCCGCGCGAGCTCGCCGACAGCGCCCGGCAGGCGGCCCGCGAGGCGCTGGCGGCGTACGACGGGGTCGAGGCGGCCGGATGAGCCGACCGCACGGAGGCGCGCGCGGGGGACGCGGTACGGGACGGACAGGACGACAGGCGGGAGCGAGTGCCTTGAGCGAGTCGGCGGTGTCTGGTGTGCGGGGCCTGACGGTGGCGTCCGCGTTCGCGGGAATGAGAAACGCGGCCCCGGTCGTCTTCCGCGCGGGCTGCCCGGACTGCCGGGGACGCTTCGAGCTCGCCGCGAGCGCGTTGCGCCTGGCCATCGGTGCCAGCAGCCGCACCACCTTCTACTCCTTCACCTGCCCCGAGTGCGGGGCGGCCGTCCGCAAGCCGGCCGGGGAGCGGATCGTCGAGCTGCTCACCGGCGGCGGGGTGCGCACGCTGCGGCTGCACTCGACGGTCTGACGGCCCGGGCGGGCGGCCGGGCGTTCGCCGCTCGCGGGGACGGTCTAGGCTCGCCTTCATGTTCTGGCCGATGTTCGCGGTTGTCGTGGGTTTCCTGGGTCTCGTGGTGCTCGGGGTGTTCGCCGTCCGGGTCTTCGTCGAGGCGCAGCGGCTCGGCCGGCAGGTCACGGATTCCGCGCGCCGCATCAGCAGGGCCGCGGAGGACCTGGAGCGCGCGGCGGCCGGCGCGGCCCGTTCCGCCGAAGCGCTCTGAGCGCTTTCCGGACAGCGGTTCACCGCTGTGCCCTGTCGAGTTGTCGGAACCGGCAGGTACGCTGCAGAGCGCGGACCGGAGAACGAGGCCCGGACCGCGGACGGGAGTACGCACGGGGATTGCCTCGCGTTCACCCCTGAGCGTTACGATCGCTGCCAGCGCCGTCGTTCGGGCACATGTCCGACCGGTCGGACAGCCACCCACCCGCCTCGGTGAGAAGGTAAAGACTTATGGGACGGCTCGGACCTACCGAGATCATTCTGATCCTCGTCGTCATCATCCTGCTGTTCGGTGCGAAGAAGCTTCCGGACATGGCGCGGTCGCTCGGCAAGTCGGCCCGCATCCTCAAGAGCGAGGCGAAGGCGATGAAGGAGGACAACAAGTCCTCCGCCCCGGCCGACCCGCCGGCCACCGGCGAGCAGCCCCCGGCGCAGCGCACCATCCAGGCGGCCCCCGGCGACGTGACCAGCTCCCGCCCGGTCACGGAGCCGACGGACACGACCAAGCGCTGACGCAGGGCCGGTGATCTCCGGCCCGCCGCACGAGATGGGAACGTGGGTTGCTCAAGTCTGCCCGCAAGCAGGAGAGGGATCCCGAGGGGCGGATGCCCCTGGTGGAACACCTGCGTGAGCTGCGCAATCGGCTCGCCAAGTCTGTCGCTGTGATCGTTGTGGTGATGATCGCGGCCGCGTTCTACAGCGAGCAGCTCATGCAGTTCCTCGCGGAGCCGGTGCCGAAGTGCGAGGATCTGGCGAACAGCGACGGTGGCAACTGCGCCATCGTGTCCTTCAACACCCTGACGTCGCCGTTCACCACGACGATCAAGGTGAGCCTCATGGCCGGCCTTGTCGTCTCCAGCCCTGTGTGGCTCTACCAGCTCTGGGCGTTCGTCGCCCCCGGGCTGCACAAGCACGAGAAGAAGTACACCTACATCTTCGTCTCGGCCGCGGTTCCGCTGTTCGCGGGCGGTGCCTACCTGGCGTACGCCATCCTCCCGATCAGTGTGAAGGTGCTCCTCAGCCTGACGCCCGGGGGATCGGCCAACATCCTCTCGCTCGACGAGGTCCTCGACTTCACCATCAGGATGGTGCTGATCTTCGGCCTGGCCTTCGAGCTTCCCCTCCTGCTCATCATGCTGAACATGGTCGGCATCGTCTCCGGCCGCCGCATGATCGGCTGGTGGCGCGGTGTCGTCATGGGCGTCTTCGTCTTCGGCGCGGTCGCGACGCCCACGACCGACCCGGTGGGGATGATCGCGCTTTCCGGGCCGATCGTCCTCCTCTATTTCGCCGCTGTGGCGTTCTCGCTGCTCAACGACAAACGGCGCGCCCGCAAGGAGGCCGCAGGCCCCGCCGACGACGAGGCCTCCGAGCTGGATCTCACCCCCGAGGCCATCGAGCCGGTGGAACCCGTGGCCGCCCTGCCCGAGCAGGCGACCAAGGACCGGGTCAACGGTTATGACGACGTGACCTGAGGACCGGGCCGCAACTCGTAGGGTCACTCCCGTGACCAGCGAGATCACCCTCTTCGTCAACCCCACCGCGGGCCGCGGCCGGGGCGCCCGAGCGGCGCGGCCGGCCGCTTCCGCGTTGCGGGCCGCCGGTTTCTCGGTGCGGACGGTTCTCGGCACGGACGCCGAGGACGCCCTGGCACGCGCGCGTGCCGCCGTCGCCGAGGGCACCGGCGCGTTGATCGCCGTGGGCGGCGACGGCATGGCGAACCTGGCGCTGCGGGCCGTGGTCGGCACCGGCACCCCGCTCGGCCTGGTCGCCGTCGGCACCGGAAACGACTTCGCCCGCGCCCTCGGCATGCCGCTGAGGGAACCGGCCGCGGCCGGCCGGATGATCGCCGACGCCCTCAAGTGCGGCCGGGTGCGCGACGTCGACCTCGGACGGGTCGGCGACCGCTGGTTCGGCACCGTCCTCGCCTCCGGCTTCGACTCCCGGGTCAACGACCGCGGCAACCGGATGCGACTGCCCGCAGGACGGTTCAGGTACGACCTCGCCATGGTCGCCGAGCTCGCCGCCTTCCGGCCGTTCCCCTACCGGATCACCCTGGACGGCGGTGACGTCCGCGAGGTCGAGGCCACGCTGGTCGCCGTCGGCAACGGACCGTCGTACGGCGGCGGCATGCGGATCTGTCCCGGCGCCGACCTCACCGACGGGCTGCTGGACGTCACGGTGGTGGGGGACTGCGGCCGGGCCACGCTGCTGCGGGTGTTCCCGACGGTGTACCGGGGGGCGCATGTCGGGCATCCGAAGGTCACCGTGTTCCGGGCGGCGAGCGTGGAACTGGCCGCCGAGGGGGTCACCGGGTACGCGGACGGGGAGCCGGCCGGGCCGCTGCCGCTGACCGCACGGTGCGTACGCGCCGCCGTGCGGATCGTGGGCCCCTGAGCTGGGCGGTTCTTCGGATCCCCCAGGGACCGATCCGGATAATGATCGTCCTGTTGTCGGCGCGGCCCGGTACGCTCGAAAGTACGATGACAGAGGACCTCTCACCGGCCGAGCGGTACGCGGCAGCACGCAGGCGCGCTGCCGAGCAGGCCACCGCGCTCGCCTCCTTCCGCGAGATGTACGACTTCGGCCTCGACCCCTTCCAGATCGAGGCCTGTCAGGCGCTCGAGGCGGGGAAGGGCGTGCTGGTGGCCGCGCCCACCGGATCCGGCAAGACGATCGTGGGCGAGTTCGCCGTCCACCTCGCCCTGCAGCAGGGCAAGAAGTGCTTCTACACGACACCGATCAAGGCGCTGTCGAACCAGAAGTACGCCGACCTGTGCCGTCGCTACGGCACCGACAAGGTGGGCCTGCTCACCGGCGACAACAGCGTCAACTCCGACGCCCCGGTGGTCGTGATGACCACCGAGGTGCTGCGGAACATGCTGTACGCGGGTTCGCAGACGCTCCTCGGCCTCGGCTACGCGGTGATGGACGAGGTGCACTACCTCTCCGACCGCTTCCGCGGTGCCGTCTGGGAGGAAGTGATCATCCACCTCCCCGAGTCGGTGACCCTGGTGTCACTGTCGGCGACGGTGTCGAACGCCGAGGAGTTCGGCGACTGGCTCGACACCGTCCGCGGTGACACCGAGGTGATCGTCTCCGAGCACCGGCCCGTGCCGCTGTTCCAGCACGTGCTCGCCGGGCGCCGGATCTACGACCTGTTCGAGGAGGGCGAGGGCCGGAAGAAGGCCGTCAACCCCGACCTCACGCGCATGGCCCGCCTGGAGGCGAGCCGCCCGTCGTGGGGCGACCGGCGACGCGGGCGCGGCAACATGCGGGAGGCAGAGCGGGAGCGGGAGCGCCGGCAGCGCTCGCGCGTGTGGACACCGAGCCGGCCCGAGGTCATCGAGCGGCTCGACGCCGAGGGCCTGCTGCCCGCGATCACGTTCATCTTCAGCCGGGCCGCCTGCGAGGCCGCCGTCCAGCAGTGCCTGTACGCGGGCCTCAGGCTCAACGACGAGGAGGCGCGGGCCCGGGTCCGCTCGCTCGTGGAGGAGCGCACCGCCTCCATCCCGGCCGAGGACCTGCACGTCCTGGGCTACTACGAGTGGCTGGAGGGCCTGGAGCGCGGCATCGCGGCCCATCACGCGGGCATGCTGCCGACGTTCAAGGAGGTCGTCGAGGAGCTGTTCGTGCGCGGGCTGG
>NZ_JAPSKQ010000049.1 GCF_031181555.1 Streptomyces sp.
GAGATCGCCGCCACCGTGCGTTTCCTCGCGTCCCCGGCCGCGGCATGGGCCTCGGGAACCATCGTCGACCTCAACGGCGCATCCCACCTGCGCACCTGACCCGAGGGTCCGGCCCCGGTGCGGTGGAAGTCGCACGCCGGGTCCGGCCAGAGGCACGGAGATCGGAAAATCCAGCACCTGTCCAGCACGGTAAAAATCAAGGGGCCTGCCTCCGAGGAGTCAGACCCCTATGACCTGTACGTATGCCAGGTCAGCGAAGCGGCGGCAGGTCACCCGCTACACGTTGAAGCGGAACTCCACCACGTCGCCGTCCTGCATCACGTAGTCCTTGCCCTCCATGCGCGCCTTGCCCCTGGCGCGGGCCTCGGCGACCGAGCCCGCTTCGACCAGGTCGGCGAAGGAGATGACCTCGGCCTTGATGAAGCCCTTCTGGAAGTCGGTGTGGATGACACCGGCGGCCTCGGGGGCGGTGGCGCCCTTCTTGATGGTCCAGGCGCGGGATTCCTTGGGGCCGGCCGTCAGGTAGGTCTGCAGGCCCAGGGTGCGGAAGCCGACGTGGGCGAGGGTGGCGAGGCCGGGCTCGTCCTGGCCGACGGACTGGAGGAGCTCCAGGGCCTCCTCCTCGTCCAGCTCGGCGAGGTCCGCCTCCAGCTTGGCGTTCAGGAAGATCGCCTCCGCGGGGGCGACCAGGGCGCGCTGCTCGTTCTTGAAGTCGTCGTCGGTCAGCTCGTCCTCGTCCACGTTGAAGACGTAGAGGAAGGGCTTGGTGGTGAGCAGGTGCAGGTCGTGCAGGAGCTCGGCGCGCTCGCTGCCCTGGACGATGCCGTGCGCGAAGAGCGTGTCGCCCTTCTCCAGGATCTCCTTGGCCTCCTCGACCGCCTTGACCTTGGGCGCGACGTCCTTCTTGATCCGCGACTCCTTCTGCAGGCGCGGCAGGACCTTCTCGATGGTCTGGAGGTCGGCGAGGATCAGCTCGGTGTTGATCGTCTCGATGTCGTCCTTCGGCGAGACCTTGCCGTCGACGTGCACGACGTTCTCGTCCTTGAAGGCGCGGATGACCTGGCAGATCGCGTCGGACTCGCGGATGTTCGCCAGGAACTTGTTGCCGAGCCCCTCGCCCTCGCTGGCACCGCGCACGATCCCGGCGATGTCGACGAAGTCGACCGTGGCCGGGAGGACGCGCTGGGAGCCGAAGATCTCGGCCAGCTTGGCCAGCCGTGCGTCGGGGACACCGACGACGCCGACGTTCGGCTCGATCGTGGCGAACGGGTAGTTGGCCGCCAGCACGTCGTTCTTGGTCAGGGCGTTGAACAGGGTCGACTTGCCGACATTCGGCAGGCCGACGATTCCGATCGTGAGCGACACGTTGCGACTTCCCGTACGTGAGGAGGGGGTGACGAGGACCCGCCGACTGGGCTGCGTGGGCCGATCCACCAGTCTACGGCGTGCCCGCCCGCGACCCGGCGACGTATCGAACGTCTGGCCAGACCTCGGTCCACGGCGTGTCTGAGCGGCCATTCGGCACATAAAACGACCTAAGTTGGTCCAATGGAGCACCCCAGGACGCGACCCACGCAGTACGGACCGCGACACGACACGCCGCCCAGGCCGTCCAAGCCGTCCAGGTCGCCCAGGCCGTCCGGGTCCCCGCTGCCTCCGCAGGCGGGGCGGGCGGCGGGCGGCGGTGTCGCGCGGTCCGCCAGGCCGGCCCGGCCCGCCCGTGCGCCGCAGCGCCGGCCGGTGCCCGCGCGGCGCCCCGCTCCCGCGCCGGCCGCCCGGCGGCTGCCCAACCCGCGGCTCACCGGACTGGGCGGGGGCCTGTTCTGCGGGCTGGTGATGCTCGTGCTCGGACTCCTGGTCGCCGTGGCGTTCGGGGCGTCCCAGACGGTGTACGGCGTGCTGTTCCTGCCGGTGTGCGTGCTGACCGCGGTCTGGGTCCGCGAAGGGGACCTGCTCACCGCGCCCGTCATCGTGCCGATCGCCTTCGCCGTGGGGCTGGTCCCGGTGGCCGACGACGGCGACGACGGGACCGGCGGCCGTCTGATGGGACTGGTGACGGGCCTCGCGACGCAGGCCGGCTGGCTGTACGGGGGGACGCTCGTCGCCGGGCTGATCGTGCTCGGCCGCAGGGCCCGCACGGTCCACCGGAGGACCGCGAGGGGCCGGCCGCAGGGGTGAGGCGCCAGGCGGCTGCGGACAGGCCCTCCCCGCCCCCGTACGCCCCGTACGCCTACACGCCCGTGGCCGCCCGCATCGCCGCCCCCACGATGCCCGCGTTGTTCTGCAGCTGCGCCGGGACGATCTCGGCCTTGATGCCCTCGATGTGGTGCAGGAACTTGTGGGACTTGCGGCTGACGCCGCCGCCGATGATGAACAGCTCCGGCGAGAACAGCATCTCCACGTGGGCCAGGTACGTCTGCACCCGGTGCGCCCACTCCTCCCACGACAGGTCGCGGTCCTCCTTGGCCTTGCTGGAGGCGCGCTTCTCCGCTTCGTGACCGTGCAGCTCCAGGTGGCCCAGCTCGGTGTTGGGGACGAGGACGCCGTCCACGAACAGGGCGCTGCCGATGCCGGTGCCGAAGGTCAGCAGGATGACGGTGCCCCTGCGGTGCCGCCCGGCGCCGAAGTGCATCTCGGCGACACCGGCCGCGTCCGCGTCGTTCACCACCGTCACCGGCAGGCCGCCCAGGCGGTCGCCGAGCAGCACGCGCGCGTCGGTGTCGATCCAGCTCTTGTCGACGTTGGCCGCCGTGCGGATCGTGGTGCCCTCGGTGACCACTCCGGGGAAGGTGATGCCGACCGGGCCGGTCCAGCCGAAGTGGTCGACGACCTCCTTGACGCCGTCCGCCACCGCGTCCGGTGTGGCGGGGTGCGGGGTGAGGACCTTGCAGCGCTCCTGCGCCAGGTCCCCCTCGTCCAGGTCGACCGGGGCACCCTTGATCCCGGATCCGCCGATGTCCACGCCGAAGATCTGCATGGCCCCACGTTACGACGGACGGGAGACCGTCACGGAGTCGACCACGGGTCCGGCCACGCATCGACCACCGTGGCCGCGACCGCCACCGTCGTGGTCACTCCCCGGAATCCGCACCGGATCCGCCGCGCTCGGCCACCAGGGCCGCCGCCTCCTCGCGCAGGTCGCGGCGCAGCTCCTTCGGGAGCGAGAAGGTGATGGACTCCTCGGCGGCCTTGACGATCTCGACGTCCTCGAAACCGCGCTGCGACAGCCACTCCAGCACCTGCTCCACCAGCACCTCCGGCACCGAGGCGCCCGAGGTGACGCCGACCGTGGTCACGCCCTCCAGCCAGGCCTCGTCGATCTCGTCGGCGAAGTCCACCAGGTACGCCGCGCGGGCGCCCGCGAGCTTGGCGACCTCCACCAGACGCTTGGAGTTGGAGGAGTTGCGCGAGCCGACCACGATCACCAGGTCCGCCTCGGCGCCCATCTGCTTGACCGCGAGCTGGCGGTTCTGCGTGGCGTAGCAGATGTCGTCGCTGGGCGGGGAGATCAGCTGGGGGAACTTCTCCTTGAGGGCGTCGACGGTCTCCATGGTCTCGTCGACGGAGAGGGTGGTCTGGGAGAGCCAGACGACCTTGGACGGGTCGCGGACCTCCACCTTGGCGACGTCCTCGGGGCCGTCGACGAGCTGGATGTGGTCGGGAGCCTCGCCGGAGGTGCCGATGACCTCCTCGTGGCCCTCGTGCCCGATCAGGAGGATGTCGTAGTCCTCGTTCGCGAAGCGGACCGCTTCCTTGTGGACCTTGGTGACCAGCGGGCAGGTCGCGTCGATGGTGGCGAGGCGGCCCTGCCGGGCCTCCTCGTGGACGACGGGCGCCACGCCGTGCGCGGAGAACATGACGATGTTGCCCGGGGGCACCTCCTCCGTCCGCTCGACGAAGACGGCGCCCTTCTTCTCCAGGGTCTGCACGACGTACTTGTTGTGCACGATCTCGTGCCGGACGTAGACGGGGGCCCCGTACTGCTCCAGGGCCTTCTCGACGGCGATCACGGCGCGGTCCACACCCGCGCAGTAGCCCCGGGGGGCGGCGAGCAGGACACGGCGGCCAGGCGAAGCGGTCATGCGTCCCATCGTAAGGGCCGCGCCCGGGGGGTTCGATCACGGTGCGTTGTCGGTGGGGCGCACTACCCTCGCGGCATGGCTGTCAACACGTCTGCGGAAGCGCCCCTGCCGGTCGGTGAGGTGTCGCGGCTCATCGGGGGGTGGATCGACCGGCTCGGCGCGGTGTGGGTCGAGGGGCAGATCACCCAGCTGTCGCGGCGGCCGGGCGCCGGGGTGGTGTTCCTGACGCTGCGGGACCCGTCGTACGACATCTCCGTGGGCGTGACCTGCTACCGGCAGGTGTTCGACGCCGTGGCCGACGTCGTGAGCGAGGGCGCGCGGGTGGTGGTGCACTGCAAGCCCGAGTGGTACGCCCCGCGCGGGCAGCTGTCGCTGCGGGCCGCCGAGATCAGGCCGGTGGGGGTCGGGGAGCTGCTCGCGCGGCTCGAGCAGCTGAAGAAGTCCCTCGCGCGGGAGGGGCTGTTCGCGCCGGAGCGGAAGAAGCCGCTGCCGTTCCTGCCCCAGCTGATCGGGCTGGTGTGCGGGCGCGCCTCGGCCGCCGAGCGGGACGTGCTGGAGAACGCCCGGCACCGCTGGCCCGCCGTCCGTTTCGAGGTGCGCAATGTCGCCGTGCAGGGGGTGCACGCGGTGCCGCAGGTCGTCCAGGCCGTGAAGGAGCTGGACGCGCTCGACGACGTGGACGTGATCATCGTGGCGCGCGGCGGCGGCAGCGTGGAGGACCTGCTGCCGTTCTCCGACGAGCAGCTGGTGCGGGCCGTCGCGTCCTGCCGTACGCCGGTGGTCTCCGCGATCGGGCACGAGCCGGACAACCCGCTGCTGGACCACGTGGCCGATCTGCGCGCCTCCACGCCGACCGACGCCGCCAAGAAGGTCGTGCCGGACGTGGGCGAGGAGTACGAGCGGGTGCGGATGCTGCGCGACCGCGCGCGGCGCTGCGTCCAGGCGCTGCTGGACCGGGAGGAGCGCGGGCTGGCCCATGCGCTGGCCCGGCCCTCGCTGCAGGACCCGCACCGGATGGTCGACGCCCGGGCCGAGGAGGTCACGGCGCTGCTCGAACGGGGGCGGCGCTCCCTGCGGCACCAGCTGGACCGGGCCGACTCCGAGCTGTCGCACACGCACGCGCGCGTGGTGGCGCTGTCCCCCGCCGCGACCCTGAAGCGCGGGTACGCCGTGCTCCAGCGGGCCGACGGGCACGCGGTGCGCGCTCCGGGCGAGGTGGAGGCCGGCGAGGCGTTGCGGGCGCGGGTGTCCGAGGGCGAGTTCACAGTTCGAGTCGATACGTGAAGGTGAAGGGTGAGCGCATGACCGGCAAGACGAAGCAGAAGGCAGCGTCCGAGGAGCTCGGGTACGAGCAGGCGCGGGACGAGCTGATCGAGGTCGTCCGGCGGCTGGAGGCGGGCGGTACGACGCTGGAGGAGTCCCTCGCGCTCTGGGAGCGGGGCGAGGAGCTGGCCAAAGTGTGCCGGCGCTGGCTGGACGGGGCGCGGGCGCGGCTGGACGCGGCGCTGGCGGAGGAGGCCGGGGCGGAGGGTGCCGGGGCGGAGGGTGCCGGGGAGGACGGGTAGACCCCTGTGAAGTGGATCACCACACCCCAGATTTAGTTGAGCATTGAACTTCATGCGCGTACGGTCGTTCCGTCAGCCGATCCGTGGCCCCCTCCACGGGACGCTCGGACCCGACGTACACGCAAGAAGGTTCACGCATGACTCTCGTACTTGACCCGGCCGCCCAGGACCTGCTGTTCCGCGAGGCGCGCACCGCGAACACGTTCACCGACGAGCCGGTGACCGACGAGCAGGTCCAGGCGATCTACGACCTCGTCAAGTACGGCCCGACCGCCTTCAACCAGTCCCCGCTGCGCGTCACGCTGGTCCGCTCCCCCGAGGCCCGCGAGCGTCTGGTCGCGCACCTGGCCGAGGGCAACCGGGCCAAGACGGCCGCCGCCCCGCTGGTCGCGATCCTCTCCGCCGACAACGAGTTCCACGAGGAGCTGCCGCAGCTCTTCCCGCACTTCCCGCAGGCCAAGGACGCCTTCTTCGGCGAGCGTCCGGTGCGCGAGAACTCCGCCCTGCTGAACGCCGCCCTCCAGGCCGCCTACTTCATCGTCGGCGTGCGCGCCGCCGGTCTGGCCGCCGGCCCGATGACCGGCTGCGACTTCGAGGGCATCCGCAAGGAGTTCCTGGACGACGACCACACCCCGCTGATGGTCGTCAACATCGGCCGCCCCGGCCCGGACGCCTGGTTCCCGCGCAGCCCGCGCCTGGCGTACGAGCAGGTCGTCACGACCGTCTGACCGAGCGGGCGCCGCGACCGGCGCGCACGCGACGCACACGCGACGGGGCCCCGGTGGATCGGCCGATCCACCGGGGCCCCGTCGCGTGCCGGGCGTGGTCACCCGGTCCGCAGCGCCTCGGCCATCTTCGTCAGCTGCCCGAACGACGCCGTGCCCGTCACCACCGTGGTCGAGCCCTCGGTGCCCTCGAGCACCAGGGCGTCGTAGTGACCGCCCTCGTACCGGGTCCAGGTCTTGCCGCCGATCTGCTGGGTGACCTCGGTCTCCTCCGCGCCCTGCGTCGCGTCCTCGATGAAGAGCTGCCGCTTCTGGGTGGACTGCTCGACCGCCGCGTACTCCCCGTCGGGGGTCTGGTAGCCGAGGTGCCAGGCGTCGCCCTCGTCGCCGCGGAAGCGGACGGAGGTGGGCTTCCACGCCTCGGGCAGGCCCTCGGGGGCGGCCACCGGGTAGGAGGCGGCCCGGCGGGCGGTGAGCAGGTCGACCCGGTAGTCCACCCGCTTGAGGTCGGGCGGACTGTCGTCGTGCGGGATGAACAGCCAGACGACACCCGCCACGAGTCCGATGAGGCCCAGGGACAGGACCATGTCCCGGGCCGTTTTCTGCATGCTGTTCGTTCCTGCCACGCCCCCTATCGTCGCAGGTACCCGGAGCGCTCATCCGTGGGGGCCCCTGCTCATTCTGTCTGTCTGGCGATAGAGTCGTGGCTCACACCCTCATCCGGCCGTCGTCGTACAGAAAGGTGCGCTCCGATGACCGAACACCATCACTTGCCGTCCGAACTCGATGTGCCCTCCGAGGCCCCCGACCGCAACCTCGCCCTGGAGCTCGTACGGGTCACCGAGGCCGCGGCGATGGCAGCCGGCCGCTGGGTCGGGCGCGGGGACAAGAACGGCGCCGACGGGGCCGCGGTGCGTGCCATGCGGACCCTCGTCTCCACCGTCTCGATGAACGGCGTCGTCGTCATCGGCGAGGGCGAGAAGGACGAGGCCCCGATGCTCTTCAACGGGGAGCGCGTGGGCGACGGGACCGGGCCGGAGTGCGACATCGCCGTCGACCCGATCGACGGCACCACGCTGACCGCCAAGGGCATGACGAACGCGATCGCGGTGCTGGCCGCCGCCGAGCGCGGCTCGATGTTCGACCCCTCGGCCGTGTTCTACATGGACAAGCTGGTCACCGGGCCGGAGGCCGCCGACTTCGTCGACATCAACGCGCCGGTGAACGTGAACATCCGCCGGGTCGCCAAGGCCAAGCGGGTCACCCCCGAGGACGTCACCGTGGTGATCCTGGACCGGCCGCGGCACGAGGGCATCATCAAGGAGATCCGGGAGACCGGCGCGCGCATCAAGCTGATCTCCGACGGCGACGTGGCCGGCTCGATCCTCGCCCTGCGCGAGGGCACCGGCATCGACCTGCTGCTCGGCGTCGGCGGCACCCCCGAGGGCATCATCTCGGCCTGCGCCGTGAAGTGCCTGGGCGGCACCATCCAGGGCAAGCTGTGGCCCAAGGACGACGAGGAGCGGCAGCGGGCCGTCGACGCCGGGCACGACCTGGACCGGGTGCTGACCACGGACGACCTGGTCTCCGGCGAGAACGTCTTCTTCGTGGCGACCGGCATCACCGACGGCGAGCTGCTGCGCGGGGTGCGCTACCGCTCCGAGACCGCCACGACCGACTCGATCGTGATGCGCTCCAAGTCGGGCACGGTCCGCCGGATCGACTCCGAGCACCGGCTGAGCAAGCTGCGTGCCTACAGCGCGATCGACTTCGACCGGGCCAAGTGACCCCGTCGGCCGCGCGGTGGCCCCGGGGCGGGACGACCCCCCGGTGACAGCAGGGCGCCCCCTGTGCGGAGGGGGCGCCCTGCTCGTGTCGGTGTCAGCCCGCCGCGGCTATGCGTCCCGCCGTGCGCGCCGTCTTCTTCAGCTCCATCTCGCGGCGCCGGCGCCGGGCCAGCACCACGCGGCGCTCGGCGGCGGTCAGGCCGCCCCAGACGCCGTAGGGCTCGGGCTGGAGCAGGGCGTGCTCACGGCATTCCACCATCACCGGACAGCGTGCGCAGACCCGCTTGGCGGCCTCCTCGCGGGAGAGCCGGGCGGCGGTGGGTTCCTTCGAGGGGGCGAAGAACAGCCCGGCCTCGTCGCGCCGGCACACCGCCTCGGTGTGCCAGGGGGCGTCCTGGTCCCTGTCCCGCGCTGCCACTCGCTGGGCCGGAACGGCAGCTACCTGCAGGGACGAATGCGGCGGTTGCAGCACGGTCTACTCCTGACGACGGCTTCGCGAGCGAGACACGATGCAGCAAGGCTTACCCGTTGTACGCGTGCCTATGCACTGAGTCCCGAACCGCCGCACCCGGCACCGGATTTCGGTACCGGACCCACCCCGCCCCCCTGGACGAACCGGCTCCGCTTCCGGCCGGTTCACGGGCGTCAACGGTCCGAACGCCTGCGCAAACCCTTCTCGACCGAGCGCTGCACCTTGTCGAGGATGTCCGCCACGAGCTTGCCGCGCCTGGGCCGCGCCTCGATGCTGCCCAGCACCGCCCAGCCGTCGACGTAGACGACCGGGGCCTCCGGATCGGCCGAGTCGAGCGTGTCCACCTCGAAGCTGCCCAGCACCCCGCCGCCCATGCCGCGCAGCGACACGTTCTCCGGGACGCGGATCTCGACGCTGCCGAAGACCGAGAACGCCTTGATCATCACCTGCTGGTGGTCGAAGAGCGCCTCGCTGAGGTCGATCTCGACGCTGCCGAAGACCGCGTACGCGTGGATCCGGCGGCCCGCGCGCCAACGGCCCTTGCGGACGGCGCTGCTGAAGACCGCGACCGCGTTGTCGTCGGGGTCCGCCGGGATCGCGCCGGCGGTGGGGCGGCTGGGCGCGGAGACATGGACCGCGCGCCGCTGGTGGGCGGCCGGGAGGTCCCGGATGAACACCTCGAGCTCCCCGACCGTCTTGGCTGCCAGCACACCCCCGACGCGCTCGGCGTGCTCCTCGGCGGTCAGACGGCCCTCCGCGAGGGCCTCGCGCAAGAGGTCGGCGACGCGGTCGCGGTCGGCGTCCGAGGCGCGCAGTTCGGCGGGGCGCGGGGCCGTGTCCGGCCGCTGGGCGTGCTTCTGAAGGTCCACGGCGCCAGCCTACCCAAACGCGATAGATCGCGACTACCCCCCGTCGGAGGCGACTGAGGACAACCTCACAGGCTCGCCGTCGGGAGCAGGTCCTACGCTGGTGACCGCCCGCCAACGGAGGCGGGCGGTCATCTGTCGAGTGAGGAATGGGCGAGATGCCTGAGTTCGAGTACGCCGATCTGCTCCCCATGGGGGAGGACACCACCCCCTACCGGCTGGTGACCTCCGAAGGTGTCTCCACCTTCGAGGCCGACGGGCGGACGTTCCTCAAGGTGGAACCCGAGGCGCTGCGCAAGCTCGCCGAGGAGGCCGTCCACGACATCCAGCACTACCTGCGCCCCGCGCACCTCGCCCAGCTGCGCCGCATCATCGACGACCCCGAGGCGTCGTCCAACGACAAGTTCGTCGCCCTGGACCTGCTGAAGAACGCGAACATCGCGGCGGCCGGCGTGCTGCCCATGTGCCAGGACACCGGCACCGCCATCGTCATGGGCAAGCGCGGCCAGAACGTGCTGACCGGGGGCCGTGACGAGGAGGCCCTGTCCCGGGGCATCTACGACGCGTACACCAAGCTCAACCTGCGCTACTCGCAGATGGCCCCGCTCACCATGTGGGAGGAGAAGAACACCGGCTCCAACCTCCCGGCCCAGATCGAGCTGTACGCGACCGACGGCGACGCCTACAAGTTCCTGTTCATGGCCAAGGGCGGCGGCTCGGCCAACAAGAGCTTCCTGTACCAGGAGACCAAGGCCGTCCTGAACGAGACCTCCATGATGAAGTTCCTGGAGGAGAAGATCCGTTCGCTCGGCACGGCCGCCTGCCCGCCGTACCACCTGGCGATCGTCGTCGGCGGCACCTCGGCCGAGTACGCGCTGAAGACCGCCAAGTACGCCTCCGCGCACTACCTGGACAACATGCCGACCGAGGGCTCGCCGCTCGGCCACGGCTTCCGGGACAAGGAGCTGGAGGAGAAGGTCTTCGAGCTGACGCAGAGGATCGGCATCGGCGCCCAGTTCGGCGGCAAGTACTTCTGCCACGACGTCCGCGTCGTCCGCCTGCCCCGGCACGGCGCGTCCTGCCCGGTCGCGATCGCCGTCTCCTGCTCCGCCGACCGCCAGGCCGTCGCGAAGATCACCGCCGAGGGCGTCTTCCTGGAGCAGCTGGAGAAGGACCCGGCGCGCTTCCTGCCGGAGACGACCGACGAGCAGCTGGAGTCGGAGGGCGACGTCGTCCGCATCGACCTCAACCAGCCGATGGACGCCATCCTCGCGGAGCTCACCAAGCACCCGGTGAAGACCCGCCTCTCGCTCACCGGCCCGCTGGTCGTGGCCCGCGACATCGCGCACGCCAAGATCAAGGAGCGGCTGGACGCGGGCGAGGAGATGCCGCAGTACCTCAAGGACCACCCGGTGTACTACGCCGGTCCGGCCAAGACCCCCGAGGGCTACGCCTCCGGCTCCTTCGGCCCGACCACGGCCGGCCGGATGGACTCCTACGTCGAGCAGTTCCAGGCGGCGGGCGGCTCCAAGGTCATGCTCGCCAAGGGCAACCGCAGCAAGCAGGTCACCGACGCCTGCGCCGCGCACGGCGGTTTCTACCTCGGCTCCATCGGCGGACCGGCGGCGCGCCTGGCCCAGGACTGCATCAAGAAGGTCGAGGTCCTCGAGTACGAGGAGCTGGGCATGGAGGCCGTCTGGAAGATCGAGGTCGAGGACTTCCCGGCGTTCGTCGTCGTCGACGACAAGGGCAACGACTTCTTCCAGGACCCGGCTCCGCAGCCGACGTTCACGAGCATTCCGGTGCGGGGGCCGGGGCTGGCGTGACCGGCTTCCCCCTTCGGCGAGCGGGCCGGTCCGGGTGTTCCCCGGGCCGGCCCGCCGCCGTCCCGGGTGCCGTCCGCCGCCGTCCGCCCGCTACCGTCCGCCGGGCCGGTACCGCGGCGCCGCCGCGATCAGGTCGTGGACGGGGAACTCCCCGGGGCGCGGTTCTCCTCGAGCCGGCGGAGGCCGCCGGGCCCGAACCGGTCGTGGGCGGTGTGCCCGGACCACCCCGGCGCGGGACGGCTCAGGCCGCCGTCGGCCGGCCGTCCGGATAGCGGACTTCGTGTTCTTTTTTTGGACAACCTGCCCGCACGGGCGCCGATTCCGTTGACCCCCTCAACCTTCACTGCGAACCTTCTCGCCACTCCGACATGCACATGCCACGTCATGTCATGCACGGCTCACCCCACAGCCACCTCCCGGAGGAGAAAAGGTGAAACGAAGATTCGCCGTGGCGAGCCTCTCCCTGTCCCTCGCCGTCGCGCTCGGCTGCGGAGCGCCTCCCGCCGTCGCCGCCGGCTCCACCGCCACCACGTCCGCGAGCGCCGCGCCCGACGTCGACGTGACCAAGGTGAGGGCGCACCTGAGCGAACTGAGCGCCATCGCCGGCCGCAACGGCGGCAACCGCCGCGCCACCGGCCAGGGCTACCGCGACTCCGTCGCCTACGTGAAGGGCAGGCTCCAGGCGGCCGGTTACACCGTCACCGAGCAGCCCTGCACCTCCGGCTGCACCAGCGGGGCCGGTCCCAACCTGATCGCCGAGTGGCCGCACGGCGACGCGAACAACGTGTACATGTTCGGCGCCCACCTCGACGGCGTCTCGGCGGGCCCCGGCATGAACGACAACGGCTCCGGATCGGCCGCGCTCCTTGAGACCGCCCTGACGCTGGCGCAGCAGAGCCCCGCCATGCGCGACCGGGTCCGCTTCGCCTGGTGGACCGACGAGGAGCAGGGCCTCAACGGCTCGGAGTTCTACGTCCGTTCGCTCTCCTCGGCCGAACGCTCCAGGATCCGGGCGTACTACAACTTCGACATGGTCGCCTCCACCAACGGCGGCTACTTCGTCAACCACATCACCTCGCCGGCCGCCGCGCCGCTGAAGGCGTACTGGGACTCGCTGGGCCTGCGGCCCGAGGAGAACACCGAGGGCGCCGGACGCAGCGACGACTACCCCTTCGCGCAGGCGGGCATACCGACCTCCGGCTACGCGATGGGCGCCGGTGCCCGCAAGACGTCCGCGCAGGCCGCCAAGTGGGGCGGCACGGCCGGCGCGTCCTACGACCCCTGCTACCACCGCTCCTGCGACACCCTCTCCAACATCAACACCACCGGCCTGGACCGCGCCGCCGACGGCATCGCCCACACCCTCTGGCAGCAGGCCGTGCAGACCGGCACCGGAAGCTGCGACACCGCCGGTGCCGTCGCCAACGGCGGTTTCGAGAGCGGCACCGCGCCGTGGACCGGGGACACCGGCGCCATCGGCGCCCACACGGGCCAGTCCGCCCGCACCGGCACCCGTTTCGCCTGGCTGGCCGGGTACGGCTCCACCCGCACCGAGACGATCGGCCAGACGGTGACCGTCCCGTCCGGGTGCGCCCGGGTGACGCTGGACTACTGGCTGCACATCGACACCGACGAGTCCGGCTCGACGCCGTACGACCGGTTCACGGTGAAGGCCGACGGCAGCACGCTCGCCACGCTGTCCAACGCCGACGCCCGCAGCGGATACGTGCAGCGCTCGGTCGATCTGACGGCGTACGCGGGCCGTCGGGTGACCGTGACGTTCACCGGCAGTGAGGACGCGTCCCTGCAGACGGGCTTCATGGTCGACGACGTGACCCTCCGGGGCACCTGACCACCGCGCTCCCCACCGGAACGCCCCGCCCCGCCGCCGCGCGCGGCGGGGCGGAGTCCGTTCCGCGTGTCCGCGCGGGATGCTGGCGACGGGGCGTCGGCGGGGAAAGGGAATACACCCCGCCGAAACCGCTGCTGTGAACCTTCGGAGGTACGACGATGACGACCACGGACGACGACCGGAACTACCGCATCGAGCACGATTCCATGGGGGAGGTGAAGGTCCCGGCCGACGCCAAGTGGCGCGCCCAGACCCAGCGCGCCGTGGAGAACTTCCCGATCTCCGGGCAGCGCATCGAACGCGCCCACATCGAGGCCCTCGCCCGCATCAAGGGCGCCGCGGCGAAGGTGAACGCGCGGCTCGGGGTGCTGGACAAGGACATCGCCGAGGCGATCCAGGAGGCGGCCGGCGAGGTCGCCGAGGGCAGGTGGGACGAGCACTTCCCGGTCGACGTGTTCCAGACCGGCTCGGGGACCTCGTCCAACATGAACACCAACGAGGTCGTCGCCACCCTCGCGAGCGAACGGCTCGGGCGTGCCGTGCACCCCAACGACCACGTCAACGCCTCCCAGTCGTCCAACGACGTCTTCCCGTCCTCCCTCCACATCGCCGCCACCGCCGCCGTCACCCGCGATCTGGTGCCGGCCCTGGAGCACCTGGCGGCCTCCCTGGAGCGCAAGGCCGAGGAGTTCGCCGACGTGGTGAAGTCCGGGCGGACGCACCTGATGGACGCCACGCCCGTGACGCTCGGCCAGGAGTTCGGCGGATACGCGGCCCAGGTGCGGTACGGGATCGAGCGGCTGAACGCCTCCCTGCCGCGCCTCGCCGAACTGCCGCTGGGCGGGACCGCCGTCGGCACCGGCATCAACACCCCGCCGGGGTTCTCCGCCGCCGTCATCGAGGAGGTCGCCCGGGTCACCGGGCTGCCGCTGACCGAGGCGCGCGACCACTTCGAGGCGCAGGGCGCCCGGGACGGGATCGTGGAGACCAGCGGCCAGCTGCGGACCATCGCCGTCGGTCTGACGAAGATCGCCAACGATCTGCGCTGGATGTCCTCCGGACCGCGCACCGGCCTCGCGGAGATCAGCCTCCCCGACCTCCAGCCCGGCTCCTCGATCATGCCCGGCAAGGTCAACCCGGTCGTCCCGGAAGCCGTGCTGATGGTGTGCGCGCAGGTCATCGGCAACGACGTGACCGTCACCACCGCCGGCGCCTCGGGCAACTTCGAGCTCAACGTGATGCTGCCGGTCATCGCGAAGAACGTGCTGGAGTCGATCCGGCTGCTCGCGAACGCCTCCCGGCTGCTCGCCGACCGCACGGTCGACGGGATCGTCGCGCACCGCGACCGCGCCCGGGAGTACGCCGAGTCCTCGCCGTCCGTCGTCACCCCGCTCAACAAGTACATCGGCTACGAGGAGGCCGCCAAGGTCGCCAAGAAGGCGCTGGCGGAGCGGAAGACCATCCGGCAGGTGGTGCTGGAGAGCGGCTACGTCGAGCGCGGGGACCTCACCGCCGAGCAGCTCGACGAGGCGCTGGACGTGCTGCGGATGACCCGGCCGTAGGGCGTCGTGCCCCGGGTGAACCGTGACGGGGGCCGCAGCGTCGTGTGCCCGGGGCACCTAATATCTGCGCATGGCAGAGGGCGGAGCGGTGAGACGCGGGGACGCGGGCGGCGCGGCGGGCTTCTGGGCGCCCGGGACGCAGATCCTGTGGCGGTACCGGGAGAACGGCGGCGCGCGCTTCCACATCGTGCGCCCCGTCACGGTCGTGCGCGACGACTCGGAGCTGCTCGCCGTGTGGATGGCGCCCGGCACCGAGTGCGTGAAGCCGGTGCTGGCCGACGGCACACCCGTGCACCGGGAGCCGCTGGCCACCCGGTACACCAAGCCGCGCGCCGTGCAGCGCGACCGCTGGTTCGGCACCGGTGTGCTGAAGCTGGCCCGGCCCGGTGAGCCCTGGTCGGTGTGGCTGTTCTGGGACCCGGACTGGCGGTTCAAGAACTGGTACGTGAACCTGGAGGAGCCGCTGGCCCGCTGGGCGGGCGGGGTGGACTCCGAGGACCACTTCCTGGACATCTCCGTGCAGCCGGACCGCAGGTGGCAGTGGCGGGACGAGGACGAGTTCGCGCAGGCGCAGCACGACGGACTGGTGGACGAGGCACTGGCCGGGAGGGTGCGGGAGGCCGGCCGGGCCGCGGTGGAGGTGATCGCCGCCTGGGGGCCGCCCTTCTCGGACGGCTGGCAGGACTGGCGCCCGGATCCGTCCTGGACGGTACCGTCACTGCCACGGGACTGGGACCGTACTCCCGCGCATCTGTCCCCGTGAGACCCTTGATACGCCCCCGGGCAAGAAACGTAGGATCGTCCTCCGCAAGGGCACGGGGGCAGCAACCAACGGAACAGTCGCTGGGCTTGACCGATCGTCACCGAGGGGCGGCAGGACGTGAGCGAGGGGTACGGCAACACCGGTACGGGCCGGGAAAGGTCGGCCGGCGGCACAGGGGCAACCTCTGACCACGCGGGAATTCCGTTCCTGAGGCACGTATTGCGGGTATCGGAGTTTCGGCGGGACGAACTGCGCTCACGACGCGCAGTCCCGGACGGATGGACTTCACACGCGTGACGGAGCAGCCGACCTCCTTCGACCGCCCGCAGCCGGGCGTGGACCCCGCGGATCCCCGCGGGGCACTCGTGCGTACCCAGGAACCGGTCCGCGCGCCGGGCACGGGAGCCGCCTTACCGGCGCAGGCCCGCTCCGGCGGTGAGTCCGCCGCTCCCGGGGCCGCGCCCCCCGCGTCGCCGGGCACGGTCGCCTCCGGCCAGGACACGGCCGCCGGCCCCGTCTCCGAGCACTCCCAGCCGGGCGCGGGCCCCGGTGCCGAGCCGGACACGCACCGGCCGCGGCCCGCGCCCGAGGGCATCCCGGTCCAGCCGGCGGCGGGTCAGGACGGCCGCCCGGCGCAGGGGCAGGGCGGCCGGGAGCGCCGCACCGGGCAGGTCACCACGCCCGGACGGCCCACGCCGATGCGGCGGGACGGGGACCGGCTGAGGTTCGTCGGCGCGGCGACCCGGCGGATCGCCCGCGGCATCGACCTGGACGAGATCGTGATGGGGCTGTGCCGGGCCACCGTGCCCACCTTCTCCGACACGATCCTGGTCTATCTGCGCGAGCCGCTGCCGGTCGGTGACGAGCGGCCCACCGGCCCGCTGGTGCTGCGGCTGCGCCGCAGCGACCGGATCCCCGCCGAGCGCGACACCGAGGGCGGGTTCGCCCCGATCGCCCCGCCGGAGCCGAACGAGCTGGACTCGGTCGGCGAGGAACTGTGCACGGTGCGGCCCGGCAGCGCGCTCGCCGAGGTGCTGCGCGGCGTCCGGCCGGTGTTCACGGACGCGCCGGCCGCCCGCGCCGCGCTGCCCGAACTCCTCGGCGAGGACGGCGCCGCGGCCGTACCGGACGGACAGCGCGCGATCCTCGCGCCGCTGCGCGGCCGGCGCCGGGTGATCGGCGCCGCGCTGTTCCTGCGCCGCCCGGAGCGCATCCCGTTCGAGGCCGACGACCTGCTGGTCGCCGCGCAGCTCGCCACGCACAGCGCCCTCGGCATCGACAAGGCGGTGCTGTACGGGCGCGAGGCGTACATCGCGGACGAGCTGCAGCGCACCATGCTGCCGGAGCACCTGCCCCGCTGCACCGGCGTGCGGCTGGCGTCCCGCTACCTGCCGGCCGCGGAGACCGCGCGGGTCGGCGGCGACTGGTACGACGCCATCCCGCTGCCGGGCAGCCGGGTCGCCCTGGTCGTCGGGGACGTCATGGGGCACTCCATGACGTCCGCCGCGATCATGGGCCAGCTGCGCACCACCGCGCAGACCCTGGCCGGGCTCGACCTGCCGCCGCAGGAGGTGCTGCACCACCTCGACGAGCAGGCCCAGCGGCTCGGCGTGGACCGCATGGCGACCTGTCTGTACGCGGTCTACGACCCGGTCTCGCACCGCATCACCGTCGCCAACGCCGGACACCCGCCGCCCGTCCTGCTGCACCTGGGCGGCCGGGCGGAGGTGCTGCGGGTGCCCGCGGGCGCCCCGATCGGCGTCGGCGGGGTGGACTTCGAGGCCGTGGAGCTGGACGCGCCCGCCGGGGCGACCCTGCTGCTGTACACCGACGGCCTGGTGGAGTCCCGGCTGCGGGACGTGTGGACCGGTATCGAGCAGCTGCGCGAGAAGCTCGCCGCGACCGCGCAGCTGACCGGCCCGGACCATCCGCCGCCGCTGGAGGCGCTGTGCGACGAGGTGCTGGACATGCTCGGCCCGGGCGACCGGGACGACGACATCGCGCTGCTCGCCGCCCGCTTCGACGGGATCGCGCCGAGCGACGTGGCGTACTGGTTCCTGGAGCCGGAGGACGCCGCTCCCGGCCGGGCCCGTCGCCTGGTGCGGCGGACGCTGTCCCGCTGGGGCCTGGAGGAGCTGAGCGACTCGGTGGAGCTGCTGGTCAGCGAGGTGGTGACCAACGCCGTGCGGTACGCCACCCGGCCGGTCACGCTGCGGCTGCTGCGCACCGACGTGCTGCGCTGCGAGGTCGGCGACGACGTGCCGCAGCTGCCGCGGCTGCGGCAGGCGCGCGCCACGG
The DNA here is from genome assembly GCF_031181555.1 of Streptomyces sp. Taxonomy (GTDB): domain Bacteria; phylum Actinomycetota; class Actinomycetes; order Streptomycetales; family Streptomycetaceae; genus Streptomyces; species Streptomyces fimbriatus. The sequence goes on from NZ_JAPSKQ010000049.1 coordinate 17,799, forward strand.
ACGAGGGCGGGCGCGGGCTGTACCTGGTGAACCGGCTGGCCCGGCGGTGGGGCGCGACCCGGCTGAGCACGGGCAAGGTGGTGTGGTTCGAACTGAACCACGGCTGAGTCACGGTCGGCCCGCGGCCGGGACCCGGTGGGTCACGGCCGGGCCGTACGAACGGCGTCAGGGGCGCCCGGTGATCCCACCGGGCGCCCCTGACGTCCTGCCGCGTCCCTTCCCCGTCTACTCCTGCCGGTCCGGCTCCGGATCGTCCGGGTTCTCCGGGATCTCGAAGGTCGGCGGGGTCGTCGGCGGCTGCGTCGGCGGCTGCGTCGTCGGGGTCTGGCTCGGCGGCTGCGTCGTCGGCGTCTGGGACGGGGTCCGGGACGGCGGCTCGGTGGTCGGCTCCTCGGTGGTCGGCTCCTGGCTCGGCGTCCGCGACGGCGACTGCGTCGCCGACGGCGTCCAGGACGGCTTCACGGCCGCGCCCTGGCTCGTCTCCAGGTCGAACCTGCTGGTCTCCTCCATCACGCCGAAGGTGTACGCCGCCCAGATCTGCGCCGGGAAGCCACCGCCGTTGACCCGGGGCTCGCCGCCCGCGCCGTACATCTTGACCTGCTTGTGCGGCGGCTTGTCGTCCTCGCCGAACAGGCCGACCGTGGTCACCAGGTCGGGCGTGAAGCCGGCGAACCAGGCCGACTTGTTGTCGTCCGAGGTACCGGTCTTGCCGGCGACCTGCTGGCCGTCGCGCAGCGGGTTGTCGCGGACGGCCCGGCGCGCCGTACCGTCGTCGACCACGCCGGTCAGCACCGAGGTGACCGTGTCGGCGGCCTCGCGGCTGATGACCTGCTCGCCGATCGCGTCGGGCACGGTGACGGTCCGGCTGCGGTGCTCCGCGGACTTGACGAGTGTCGGGGTGGTCTTCTTGCCGTGGTTGTCGAGCGTGGCGTAGACGCCCGCCATCTCCAGGGGGCTGGCGCCCATGGAGCCCAGGGTCTGCGCGGGCACCGCCTGGAGGCCCTCGACGTCCATGCCGAGCTTGCCGGCGGTCTCCATCACCTTCTCCATGCCGACGTCGACGCCCATCTGCGCGAAGACGGAGTTGACCGACTTGTTCATCGCCGTCTGGACGGTGATGTCGCCGTAGTTCCGGTCGTCCTCGTTCTCGGGGGCGAAGCCGACCTTCCGGCCGTTGTCCACGACCGGGCGTTCGCTGGTGCCGTCGTAGAGGGTGTTGGCCGTGATCGGCTGCCCGTCCTGCGTCTTCGCCTGCTCCTCCACGGCGGCGGCCAGGATGACCGGCTTGAAGGTGGAGGCGGGCTGGTAGTCGTCGCGGGTGGCGTTGTTGAAGTAGTGCTTCAGGTAGTCCACGCCGCCGTACATCGCCACGACCGCGCCCGTCTTCGGGTCCACGGACACGGCGCCGGCCTGGACGTCCGCGTCGACCTTGCGCTCGTCCGGGTCCAGCTTGTCGGTGAGCTGGGTCCTGACGGCCTTCTCCAGCGCGGCCTGCTTCTTCTTGTCGATGTTGAGCGTGATGGTCCAGCCGCCGGCGTCGACGAGCGCGTCGGCCTGCTTGGCGTCCTCGGCGGCGCCCTCGGCGACCAGCTGCTTCTTCAGCGCGGCGTTGGCCGCGTCCACCAGGTAGCCGGTCTGGCCCGCCATGCCCGGGTCGCCCTTGGGCTCCTTGGGCACCGGGAACTCCATGCCCGACCGCTCGGACCGGTCGAGCCAGCCCTCCTCGACCATGTTGTCCAGGACGTAGTTCCAGCGGTTCTTGACCAGCTGCCTGCCGTTCTCGGAGGCGACCGCCCAGTCGTACTGGCTCGGTGCCTGGAGCAGTGCGGCGAGGTAGGCGCCCTGCTCGACCGTGAGGTCCTCGGCGTCGACGCGGTAGTAGGCCTGGGCGGCGGCCTGGATCCCGTAGGCGCCCCGGCCGTAGTAGCTGGTGTTGATGTAGCCGGCGAGGATGTAGTCCTTGGGCTTCTCCCGGTCCAGCTTCAGCGAGATGACCAGTTCCTTCAGCTTGCGCGTGACGGTCTGTTCCTGCGTCAGGTAGTAGTTCTTGACGTACTGCTGGGTGATCGTCGAACCGCCCTGCGCGCCCTTGCCGGAGAGCGTGTTGAGCAGGCCGCGCGCGGTGCCCTTCAGGTCGACGCCGGCGTCGCTGTAGAAGGTCTTGTTCTCGGCGGCGACGAAGGTCTTCTGGACCGGCCTGGGTATCTGCGCCAGGTCGACGACCTCGCGGTTGACCTCGCCGTCGCGGGCCATGATCGAGCCGTCGCTGTACTTGTAGACGTTGCTCTGCCGTTTGGCGTCGGCGTTCCCCTCGGGGATGTCGATCATCATGTACAGCACGATGAAGGCGCCCATGCCGAGCAGGCAGAGCCCGAAGAACGTGCCGACGATCTTCTTCCAGGTGAAGAGGCGGCGTATGCCGGTGCGCCCGGCCGCTCCGGACGAACGGCGGCCCCTGGGTGCCGCACGGCGCCCACCGCGCTGTCGTGCGCGTCTTTCTTCCGCTCGTCCCATGCGTCCGTTCCGCTCCGCTTCGTTCGTGTGTGCTCGGCAGCCACACAGGTTCGCCGCTCAGGTCAGCTCAGAAAGCTAACACCGGGAGCTATGACAAAGGGCCGCCGATCCGGCCTTTACGGGCGTGACAATCAGCACCCACCCCAACGGAACCGACGTACGGGAGAGGCACAAGGTTGCCGGGATGCGATAAAGTGATATCACTTAGATAGTCCAGCGCTAGCCGTGCACCTCACGCACGGAGAGCGCCCGAAGAAACGGGGGATCACCCATGTCCGCACACGACACGCAGGTCACGGCCGACGTGCCCGAGATGCCGGCTCCGCGCGTGCGGGAGTTCGCGGCGCACAGCATCGGGGGCGGGCTGGCGCTGCTGCTCGGGCTGGTCGGGCTGCTGATCGGCGCGGGGCTGATCGTGACCGCCACGGCGGTCACCGGGGCCGGCGCCAAGGCCGTGCTGATCATCGGCGGCATCCTCGTCGCCCTCGCCGCGTTCCTCGCGATGTGCGGGCTGAACATGGTGGCGCCGGGCGAGGCGCGGGTGGTCCAGCTCTTCGGCCGCTACCGGGGCACGATCCGGCAGGACGGCCTGCGCTGGGTGAACCCCTTCACCTCGCGCACCAGGATCTCCACGCGCGTGCGCAACCACGAGACCGCCGTCCTCAAGGTCAACGACGCGTACGGCAACCCGATCGAGCTCGCCGCGGTCGTGGTGTGGCGGGTGGAGGACACCGCCCAGGCGACCTTCGAGGTGGACGACTACGTCGAGTTCGTCTCCACCCAGACCGAGGCGGCCGTCCGGCACATCGCCATCGAGTACCCCTACGACGCCCACGACGAGGACGGCCTCTCGCTGCGCGGCAACGCCGAGGAGATCACCGAGAAGCTCGCCGTCGAACTGCACGCCCGCGTGGAGGCGGCCGGCGTGCAGATCATCGAGTCCCGCTTCACGCACCTCGCCTACGCCCCCGAGATCGCCTCGGCGATGCTCCAGCGGCAGCAGGCGGGTGCGGTCGTGGCGGCGCGGCAGCAGATAGTGGAGGGCGCCGTCGGCATGGTCGAGTCGGCGCTGAACCGGATCGCCGAGCAGGACATCGTGGAGCTGGACCCCGAGCGCAAGGCGGCGATGGTGTCCAACCTGATGGTGGTGCTGTGCGGGGACCGCTCCGCGCAGCCGGTCCTCAACACCGGGACCCTCTACCAGTGACCGGCCCCTCGGACTCCCCCGAGGGCACGGCCCCTCGGCGCAGGCCGCAGCAGCGCAAGCAGGTGCTGCTGCGGCTGGACCCCCTGGTGTACGAGGCGCTGGCCCGCTGGGCCAACGACGAGCTGCGCTCGGCCAACGCCCAGATCGAGTTCCTGCTGCGCCGGGCACTCGCGGAGGCGGGCCGCCTCCCCGGCGAGGCGGGCCCCCTCCCCCGCCGCGGCCGCCCACCCGCACCACCACCGGACGCCCCTGCCCGCCGCCCTCCCGGCGACTCCCCCGGGTGACCACCCGCCGCCCGTCCCCGACGACCGCCCCGGCATCCGGCCCCAGTGACAGAACCGTGACAATCGGCTCCCACCTGGGGCCCCGCACCCCCCGCCACGGTCTGCACACTCGGCGTATACACAGGGCGTATACACGGTGTGTAGAGTGCTCGGCATGTCCATCGGTCACACCCTTCTGGGGCTCCTGGAGTCCGGCCCGCGCCACGGCTACGACCTGAAGCGGGCCTTCGACGAGAAGTTCGGTCACGACCGGCCGCTGCACTACGGCCAGGTCTACTCGACGATGTCCCGCCTGCTGAAGAACGGGCTCGTCGAAGTCGACGGCATCGAGTCCGGCGGCGGCCCCGAGCGCAAGAGGTACGCGATCACCGAGGCCGGCATCACCGATGTCGAGCGCTGGCTCGCCACACCGGAGAAGCCCGAGCCGTACCTGCAGTCGACGCTCTACACCAAGGTCGTCCTCGCCCTGCTCACCAGCCGCGACGCCGCCGACATCCTCGACACGCAGCGCTCGGAGCATCTGCGCGGCATGCGGATCCTCACCGACCGCAAGCGCAAGGGCGACCTGGCCGACCAGCTCATCTGCGACCACGCCCTGTTCCACCTGGAGGCCGACCTGCGCTGGCTGGAGCTGACCGCGGCGCGCCTCGACAAGCTCCGTGAGGCGGTGGCCCGATGACCTCCGCCCCCGCCGGCACCCTGCTCGCGGCCGAGGACCTGCGCAAGGCCTACGGCCCGACGACCGCGCTCGACGGCGCCGCGTTCTCCATCCACCCCGGCGAGGTCGTCGCCGTGATGGGACCCTCCGGGTCGGGCAAGTCGACGCTGCTGCACTGCCTCGCCGGTATCGTCACGCCCGACTCCGGGTCGATCACGTACGACGGGCGTGAGCTGACCGCGATGAACGACGCCGGGCGCAGTGCGCTCAGGCGCTCGGAGTTCGGCTTCGTCTTCCAGTTCGGGCAGCTCGTGCCGGAGCTGACCTGCGTGGAGAACGTCGCCCTGCCGCTGCGGCTGAACGGCACCCCCCGCAAGGAGGCCGAACGGGCGGCGCTGACCTGGCTGGAGCGCCTGGAGGTCGACGACGTCCGCAAGAAGCGGCCCGGCGAGGTCTCCGGCGGTCAGGGGCAGCGGGTCGCCGTGGCCAGGGCGCTGGTCACGGGCCCGCGGGTGGTGTTCGCCGACGAGCCGACCGGCGCGCTGGACTCGCTCAACGGCGAGCGCGTGATGGAACTGCTCACCGACGCCGCCCGGTCCGCGGGCGCCGCCGTCGTCCTCGTCACGCACGAGGCGCGGGTGGCCGCGTACTCCGACCGCGAGATCGTCGTACGCGACGGCAGGTCCCGGGACATGGAGCGCGTCATATGAGGGCGCGGCAGTGGGCCCGCGATCTGGCCATGGGGACCCGGTTCGCCTTCGCCGGCGGACGCGAGGGATGGGTCAGGGCGCTGCTCACCGCCGTCGGCGTCGGACTGGGGGTGGCGCTGCTGCTGCTCACCACCGCCCTGCCGGGCGCACTGGCGGAGCGGAACCGGCGCGAGGAGGCGCGCCTCGACTACACCTTCGCCCAGGAGGTCATGCCCAAGGCGGACGACACCCTGGTCGTCGCGGACATCGACACCACCTACCTGGACCGGAACGTCCGCGGCCGGCTGATGGAGCCGGAGGGCGCCGAGGCACCGCTGCCGCCCGGCCTGGAGGAGTTCCCGGCGACCGGTGAGATGGTCGTCTCCCCGGCGCTGAGGGAGCTGCTGGACTCCGACCGCGGCGAGCTGCTGCGCGAGCGGCTGCCGTACGACGTCGTGGGCACGATCGGCGAGCAGGGGCTCATCGGCTCGCAGGAACTCGCCTACTACGCCGGCGCCGAGGGGCTCGCGGAGCGGATCGACGGCTCCACGGTGGCCCGCATCGACGAGTTCGGAAACCCCCACCCGACGGAGGAGGAGACGGACCCGGTCCTGGTCCTCCTGGTCCTGGTCGTCTTCGTGGTGCTGCTGATGCCGGTCGCCGTGTTCATCGCCGCGGCCGTGCGGTTCGGCGGCGAACGCCGCGACCGCAGGCTGGCGGCGCTGCGGCTGGTCGGCTCCGACAGCCGGGCGACCCGGCGGATCGCCGCGGGCGAGGCGCTCGCGGGGGCACTGCTCGGGCTGGTCCTCGGCACCGGTTTCTTCCTGATCGGGCGGGAGGTCGCCGCCTCCTTCGAGGTGTTCGGCGTCAGCGTGTTCCCCAGCTATCTGAACCCCTCGCCGCTGCTGGTCCTGCTGGTCGCGGTGGCGGTCCCGGCGGCCGCGGTGCTGGTGACGCTGCTCGCGCTGCGCTCGGTGGTCATCGAACCGCTGGGCGTGGTGCGCGCGGCACGCCCCGCGCGGCGCCGGCTGTGGTGGCGGCTGCTGCTGCCGCTGGGCGGGATCGGCATGCTCACCCCCATGATCGGCCAGGGCCGGGAGAACGGGGACTTCAACCAGTACCTGGTCGTCGGCGGCGTCATCTGCCTGCTCGTCGGGGTGACCGCGCTGCTGCCGTGGATCGTCGAGACGGTCGTCGCCCGGCTCGGACGGGGCAGCCTGTCCTGGCAACTCGCGGTGCGCCGGCTGCAGTTGAGCAGCGGTGCGGCGGCCCGCATGGTCAACGGCATCGCGGTCGCGGTGGCCGGGGCGATCGCGCTGCAGATGCTGTTCGCCGGGGTGGAGAGCGACTACACCGAGGCCACCGGCTACGACGTGTCGCGGGCCCAGATGCAGATACGGGTGCCCGAGGGCACGGACCTCGCCGCGGCCGCGGCGAAGCTGGAACGGACCGAGGGCGTGCGGCGGGTCCACGCCCTGTCCGAGGGCTACTTCCACGACACGCCGCCGCCGAAGGAACCGCAGCTCGGCGCACTGCTGACCATCGGCGACTGCGCCACCCTGCGGGAGGTCGCGAAACTGCCGGACTGCCGGGACGGTGACGCGTTCGTGCTCCGCGGCGGCGACTACGACGACGAGACGGCGTCGCTGAACGAGCCCGGCCGGAAGCTGTACCTGGAGACGCAGGAGGACTCCGGCGAGACCGGGACCGTCGTCTGGACGCTCCCCGAGGGGGTGGGGCAGGCCGACGCGATCGAGGACCCGACCGGCACCAGGCGCAACGGCTTCCTGATGACCCCGGGCGCGATGCCCGCGGGCATGGCGCAGGCGGTCAGCGGGGAGCTGTACCTGGCGATCGACGACTCGGTGCCGCACGCCCGCGAGTACGCGCGCAACACGGCGGCCACGATCGATCCCCTGGCCGACCCGATGGACTGGTCCACCACCGAGCATTCCGAGCGCTACGCGTCCATCCGCACCGGCCTGTTCGCCGGCGCCACGGCCGTGCTCGCGCTGATCGGGGCCAGCCTGCTGGTCTCCCAGCTGGAGCAGTTGCGCGAGCGCCGCAAGCTGCTGTCGTCCCTGGTCGCCTTCGGCACCCGGCGGCGCACGCTGAGCCTGTCGGTGCTGTGGCAGACGGCGATCCCGATCGGGCTGGGGCTGCTGCTGGCGTCGGCGGTGGGCATGACGCTGGGCGCGGTGCTGCTGCGGATGACCGCGACGTCGGTCCGCGTGGACTGGCCGAGCGTGCTGCAGATGACCGGGATCGGCGCGGCGGTGGTCGTGGTGGTGACCCTGCTGAGTCTGCCGCCCCTGCTGCGCATGATGCGCCCGGACGGCCTGCGCACGGAGTAGCCCCCGGCGGCCGGAAGGGCCGGGAGGTGCGAGAGGTGCGGGAAGAGCACAAGGCCCGGGAAGGTCCGGAAGGCGTGCCGCGGGTCAGTCCCGCACGATCCGTACCGGCAGGTCCCGCATCGCCTCGCGCAGTGCCGCCGCCAGTTCCTCGTACTCCGCCGCCCTCGCCGCGCCCGTGCGCATGGCGAGGGCGATGCGGCGGCCGGGGGCCGGATCGGCGAAGCGGCCGGTGAGGAGCCGGCCGGAGCGGGTGGTCTCGACCTGGACGGCGGTGCGCGGCAGCAGCGTCACGCCGAGGCCGCCCGCGACCAGCTGCACGAGCGTGGACAGTCCCGCCGCCGTCGTGGTGGCCGCGACCCCCGCGCTTCCGGCCTCGCGGCAGATGTCGAGGGCCTGGTCGCGCAGGCAGTGGCCCTCGTCCAGGAGGAGCAGGTTGAGCTCGCGCAGCACCGTGCGGGGGATGCCCTCCCGGCCGCCGAGCCCGTGGCCGACCGGCGTGACCAGCACGAAGTCCTCGTCGAACAGGGGAAGTTCGGTCACCCCCGGGACCCCGAGCGGCACCGCGAGCAGCAGCAGGTCGAGCCGGCCGCCGGCCAGCCCGTCCAGCAGGCTGGCGGTCTGCTCCTCGTGCACCTGGAGGTCGAGGTGCGGGTAGCGGTCGTGGACCAGCCGCAGGACCGTGGGCAGCAGGTACGGTGCCACCGTCGGGATCACACCGAGTCGCAGCGCTCCGGTGAACGGCGCCCGCAGCGCGTCCGCCTCCTCCACCAGCGCCCCGACCTCCGCCAGCACCGCCTTGGCGCGGGCGGCGAGCCGCTCGCCGGCCGGTGAGAGCAGCACCCTGCGCGTCGTACGCTCCAGGAGCGTGACACCGAGTGCCTCCTCCAGCGCCGACACGGCGCCCGACAGGGCCGGCTGGCTCATCCCGATCGCCGCGGCGGCGTCCCGGAAGTGGAGATGCTCGGCCACGGCGGCAAAGGCACGCAACTGCGCGATGCTGGGTTGCCTGCGCCTTTTACGCACAGTCACCAATAGCTACCTCCGATCAACACGACCGAGTGTAGCTATTTCACTAATCAATGCACCCTGTGCCAACATCAATAAGGTCCAACCCATGGGAAACACCTGCAAAACGGGTGTTTCTTCGCTGCAAGGAGAGCCTGTGCTCACTGTCGGTGACAAGTTCCCCGAGTTCGAACTGACCGCCTGCGTCTCGCTGGAGAAGGGCAAGGAGTTCGAGACGATCAACCACAAGACCTACGAGGGCAAGTGGAAGGTCGTCTTCGCGTGGCCCAAGGACTTCACCTTCGTGTGCCCGACCGAGATCGCGGCCTTCGGCAAGCTGAACGACGAGTTCGCCGACCGCGACGCCCAGATCCTCGGCTTCTCCGGTGACTCCGAGTTCGTCCACCACGCCTGGCGCAAGGACCACGACGACCTGCGTGACCTGCCGTTCCCGATGATGGCGGACTCCAAGCACGAGCTGATGCGCGCCCTCGGCATCGAGGGCGAGGACGGCTTCGCCCAGCGCGCGGTGTTCATCGTGGACCAGAACAACGAGATCCAGTTCACGATGGTGACCGCCGGCTCCGTCGGCCGTAACCCGAAGGAGGTCCTGCGGGTCCTGGACGCCCTGCAGACCGACGAGCTCTGCCCGTGCAACTGGTCCAAGGGCGACGAGACCCTGGACCCGGTCGCGCTGCTGGCCGGGGAGTGACCTGACATGTCGCTCGACTCCCTGAAGTCCCGTATACCGGACTACGCCAAGGACCTGAAGCTCAACCTGGGCTCGGTCATCGGCAACTCCGACCTCCCGGCCCAGCAGCTGTGGGGCACGGTGCTGTCGACGGCGATCGCCTCGCGCTCGGCCATCGTGCTGCGCGAGCTGGAGCCGGAGGCGAAGGCGAACCTGTCGCCGGAGGCGTACACGGCCGCCAAGGCCGCCGCCGCGGTGATGGCGATGAACAACGTCTTCTACCGCACCCGTCACCTGCTGTCGGACCACGAGTACGGCAACCTGCGCGCCGGTCTGCGGATGAACGTCATCGGCAACCCGGGCGTCGACAAGGTCGACTTCGAGTTCTGGTCCTTCGCGGTCTCCGCGATCAACGGCTGCGGCATGTGCCTCGACTCCCACGAGCAGGTGCTGCGCAAGGCCGGCGTGGAGCGTGAGGTCATCCAGGAGGCGTTCAAGATCGCCGCGGTGATCCAGGCGGTCGCCGCCACGCTGGACGCGGAGGCGGCCCTCGCGGAGTGACACCGCGCCCGTCCGCGCAGCGGGCCCGTCCACCGGTCGTGGTGGACGGGCCCGCTGTCGTCTACGGAGGTCCGCTACCGGTCGGGCGTGTCCCCCGTCCGCTTCTCCTCCGGCGGAGCCGGCGGAGCTGCCGGAGGCGGAGTCGGCGGTTCCGTGCCGGTGGGCGCCGGCGCGGGGGCGTGCGCCGATGACATCGCCGTCGCACCCCGGGGCCTGACGGCCTGCCGTACGGCCGCCTCCTGGGAGTACGCGCGCAGGTAGCCGACGACGGTGTTGGTCACCGCGACCAGCGGTACGGCGACCACCGCGCCGCCGATGCCGGCCACCATGCCGCCCGTGGAGACCGCCAGCACCACCGCGAGCGGGTGGACGCGCACCGCGCGGCCCAGGATGAACGGCTGGAGGATGTGCCCCTCGATCTGCTGCACCGCCAGGACCACCGCCAGCGTCATGACGCCCGTGAACACGCCCTGCGTGACGAGCGCGACGACCACCGCCAGCGCTCCGGAGACCACCGCACCGACGAGCGGGATGAAGGAGAACAGGAAGATGAAGACGGCGAGCGGCACCGCCATCGGCACGTCGAGGAAGTAGATGCCGAGGCCGATGAAGATCGCGTCGATCAGGGCCACCACCACCGTGCCGCGCACGTACGCCGTGAGCGTCCGCCACGCGGCCGGCCCCGCGCCGGCGACACCCGGACGGGCCGCGGCCGGGACGAGCTTGAGCGACCACTCCCAGATGCGCCTGCCGTCGTAGAGCAGGAACAGCGTCGAGAAGGCCGCCAGCAGGAGGCCGGTGAGCGTCTCGACGACGACCGTCACGCCCTCCAGGCCCGCCGAGGTGATCTGCTCGGTGTTGGCGCCGACCGCCTCCCGCAGGTTCTTGGCGATCTCGTTGATCTGCTTGTCGGTGACGTGGAAGGGGCTGTTGAGCAGCCAGTTGCGCAGCTCGTCGATGCCGTCCTGGACCTGGTCGGAGAGGTGGTCGATGTTCTCCATGACCTGCCAGGTCACGAACCAGCCGATGAGGCCGATCACGACGAACCCGAACAGTGCCGTCAGCGCGGTGGCCGGTCCGCGCGGGACCCCTATCCGGCACAGCCGCGCCACCGTCGGCTGCAGCAGCGCCGTGAGCAGCAGCGCGATCACGAACGCCAGCACCACCAGCTGCACGGCGCTGATGACCCGCATGAGCACCCAGACCGTGCCGGCCAGCACCAGCAGCCGCCAGCCGGCCTCGGCCGCGACCCGCACCCCCCACGGCACGGCCTGCGCCGGATCGGGCCGGGCCGGGACCAGGGGGGCGTGGTCGGGCGGCGGCGGCACGGACTGCGGGACGGTCTCCCGTTCGGACTCCTCGTCCTCCCGGCCGCCCCGCTCCACCTCGGCGCGTCGCTCCTCCAACCGCTTGCTGACCTCGGTCAGTCGGGCTCCGACCCGGCCGAGCCACCCTGGCACTCGCGACATGATCCGTCCTCTTCCCCCGTTGCTCCCCACCACTCCCCCTGGAGTCATCGGTCAGACCGTACATGGCGAAAGCCCCGCACCGTAGGACGGTGCGGGGCTGTGCCGGGGTTGAGCGGCGGCCGGGGGACCGGACCGGAGGACCGGGGGAGCCGGGTGGCTCCCGGGGCTTCTAGTACCAGTGGTTGGCCTGCCAGAACGACCACGCGCCGCAGGGGCTGCCGTAGCGGTCGTTCATGTAGTTGAGGCCCCACTTGATCTGGGTGGCCGGGTTGGTCTGCCAGTCGGCGCCGGCGGAGGCCATCTTGGAGCCCGGGAGCGCCTGGACCAGGCCGTAGGCGCCGGAGGAGGGGTTGACGGCGCGGTAGTTCCAGGTGGACTCGTGGTCCACGATGTTGCTGAAGCACTGGAACTGGTCGGCGGGCACCATCTGGCGCGCGATCGCCTGCACCTCGGCGACCGTGTACGAGCTCTGGACGGCGATGTCGGAGGCGTCGCGGGTCGCGGAGCGGCTGGCGGCGGTCTTGGCCTCCGCGCGCTCCTTCGCCTCCTGTTCCGCCTTCGCCCTCGCCTTCGCCGCCTTCTCGGCGGCCTCCTTCTTGGCGATCGCGGTTTCGGCGGCGGCCTTGCGGGCGGCCTCCTCCGCGTCCTTCTTGGCGCTCACGTCCGCGGCGATGGCCATGGTTTCGGCCTGCTGCGTCAGGGACGCGGTCTGCACCTGGGCCTGCTGGCCCGCGGGGATGTCCGCGAGCAGCGTGGTGCCGCTTGCCGTCGCTTCGGCGTCGTTGTTCTGCGCGGTGCTGCCCGAGGCAACGCCGACGACGCTTCCGACAGCGGTGACCGCGGTGGCCGAGGCCACTGCGAATCCCCGGACCGAGATCCGGCTCACACGGTTTCCTTCCAGCATCGCCCGCTTCGGTGACCCTCGCGGACGCAATCGTGCCCCTGACACTGGCCTCCCCAACTGCGGGTCACGGGAGGCACGGGCCCGGTGGGCAACTCCCACGGAGGGAGCGCCGCGTGCTGCTCGGGCGGCATACGACGACGCTATGCAGTTGAAACAGTGTCTTGCCGTGGTGCCGTACCTGCCCCACAACAAAAGTGTGGGGGTACCCCAGGGGTACAGGTGTGTCGTATGCGGGGCCTGACAGGAGTGAGACTCTGCCGTAACCCGACGGTGCAAGGCAATTCCCCGTTGCGTGTGAAAGCTCACACCCCGTTCGCTCCCGGGGAATCCAGGAAAGCCACACACGCGCCGGCGCCGCCCGGCTAGGCTCTACGCCTTTCCGGACGGCGCCAACTACCGCGTAAACGGCTCTTGCTGGAACCCGCGGGTCAGATCTGCCCGTCTTCGAGCATTTCGGTCACAAGGGCGGCGATCTGGGACCTCTCGGACCGCGTCAGGGTGACGTGCGCGAAGAGCGGGTGACCCTTCAGCTTCTCGACGACGGCGACCACACCGTCGTACCGGCCGACCCTCAGATTGTCCCGCTGGGCGACATCATGGGTCAGAACGACCCGCGAGTCGGCCCCGATACGGGACAGAACGGTCAGCAGGACGTTCCGTTCCAGCGACTGCGCCTCGTCCACGATCACGAACGCGTCGTGCAGCGAGCGGCCCCGGATGTGCGTCAGCGGCAGGACCTCCAGCATGCCGCGCGCGGTGACCTCCTCGATGACCTCACGGCTGGTGACCGCCGACAGCGTGTCGAAGACGGCCTGCGCCCAGGGGCTCATCTTCTCCGCCTCGGTGCCGGGCAGATAGCCGAGCTCCTGCCCGCCCACCGCGTACAGCGGGCGGAAGACCATCACCTTCTGGTGCTGCCGGCGCTCCAGCACCGCCTCGAGCCCCGCGCACAGCGCCAGCGCCGACTTGCCGGTGCCGGCCCGGCCGCCCATGGACACGATCCCGACGTCGGGGTCGAGCAGCAGGTCGAGCGCGATCCGCTGCTCGGCGCTGCGGCCCTTGATGCCGAACACCTCCCGGTCGCCGCGCACCAGCCGGATGTTGCCCTCGGCGGTGACCCGCCCCAGCGCCTTGCCGCGCTCCGACTGGATGGTCAGCCCGGTGTGCACGGGCAGCTGGGCGGCTTCGGGCACGTACACGTGCCCCTCCTCGAAGAGGATGTCCACCTGCTCGCCGGGAAGGGTCAGTTCGGACATGCCGGTCCAGCCGGAGGCGTCCGTGATGGCGAGCTCCGCGCGGTACTCCTCGGCGAGGAGACCGACGGAGGACGCCTTGATCCTGAGCGGCAGGTCCTTCGACACGACGGTGACGTCGAACCCCTCGGCCTGCAGGTTGCGGGCGACCGCGAGGATGCGGGAGTCGTTGTCCCCCAGGCGGTAGCCACTGGGCAGCACGCTGGGGTCCGAGTGGTTGAGCTCGACCCGCACGGTTCCGCCGAGGTCCCCGGTCGGAATGGGGGCGTCGAGACGGCCGTACCGCACCCGGTAGTCGTCCAGCAGACGCAGCGCCTGACGGGCGAAATAGCCGAGTTCGGGATGGTTCCGCTTGGCCTCCAGTTCCGTCACCACGACGATGGGGAGCACGACCTCGTGCTCGTCGAAGCGGTTCAGGGCGTTCGGGTCGGCCAGCAGAACGCTGGTGTCGAGAACATAGGTGCGCCGGTCGGGCTTGTGGCGCTTTGCGCTGGTCACCACGGAAGGACGTACCCCCTCGGATGAGGTCGGGGAGCGACGGAGTGGATGCTGGGCCGGGCGGGCGGGAACAACGCGGCCGGTGAACGGCCCCCATGCGCAGCGGGCCGAGAACCGGCCCTCCGCTGCTTCTTCCGTGCCGTGACCACACGGTGGGGCTGATGCAAAGGGCCTCCCGGGCGGACGGCTCCCATGCCGCCCGCTGAGATCCGACACCCGTGGTTCGGGTGTCGACCTGTCTGGGTTATGCCCTCGAACAAGCCCCGCCATGCCACGGCATATGACGGCGCGCTGGTGAATTGCGCGTTACGCGGGGCGTTCGGCCCGGGTGCGCGGGCACGCGCGGGCAGTCCCGCGCGGGAGGCCGGGCGGACCCGGACGGACACGCTCCGGGGCCCGGACGGGCCCGTGCGGGGGCCGGTGACCTGCGGGAACGCCGGGGGACGCCGGGAAGGCGGTCGGCCGGGGCCGGTCAGCCGCCGTAGCGCCGGTGGCGGGCGGCGTAGTCGCGCAGCGCGCGCAGGAAGTCGACCTTGCGGAAGGCCGGCCAGAAGACCTCGCAGAAGTAGTACTCCGAATGCGCGGTCTGCCAGAGCATGAATCCGGACAGCCGCTGCTCGCCGCTGGTGCGGATGACGAGGTCCGGGTCGGGCTGGGCGCGGGTGTAGAGGTGACGCCCGATCATGTCGACGTCGACGGCCTCGGCGAGCTCGTCCATCGAGACGCCCTTCTCGTGGGCGTCGAGCAGCATGGACCGCACCGCGTCGGCGATCTCCTGGCGGCCGCCGTATCCGATGGCGACGTTGACCACTATCCCGTCGATGTGCGCGGTGGCCTCCTCGGCCTCCTTCAGGGTGGTCTGCATCCCGGAGGGCAGCAGGTCGGGCGTCCCGACGTGGTGCACTCGCCAGCGTCCGTCGGCGGCGAGGGTGCGGACCACGTCCTCGATGATGCCGAGCAGCGGGACGAGTTCCTCCTTCGGCCGGTCGAAGTTGTCCGTCGACAGCAGCCAGAGGGTGACGACCTCGACGTCCGTCTCGGTGCACCAGCCGAGGAACTCCTCGATCTTGTCGGCACCGGCCCGGTGGCCGTGGACGGTGCTGGAACCCGCGGCCTTCGCCCACCGGCGGTTGCCGTCCATGATGACGCCGATGTGCTTGGGCACCTGAGCGGTGTCCAGGTGGCCTTCCACCCGGCGCGCGTACAGCCTGACCAGCAGGCCGCGCAGCTTGTCGCGCAGGTTCACGTGATCGTCAGCCCCTCCGTACGGATCGGACAGGGACGGCACCCGCCGCGGCACGCGGCGCGGCCCGTTCCCGGCCGCGGGCGGCCCCTGTCCGTGTGGCGGTCCCCGGAGGCGAAGCCTACCCCTGCCGGGGCGGGGGTCCCCAAAGTCCGGGGGTGATGCGTTTGTCGGATGTGCTGCGGCGGCACACCGTTTGCGCGGTACCGCCGGAACCAGTCGCCCGCGCCGCCCTGTCCGAGCAGGACGATGACGGCGACCGCGCTGCCGAGCGGCAGGACGCCCAGCGGGACGCCCCGCGCCGTCGCGCTGAGGGCGAACAGGATCTGGAGGGAGGCCAGGACGATGGAGGCGGTCCGCACGCCGTTGCCCGCCTTCGGGTACCGGAACGCCAGGACGAAGAGCACCAGGGCCATCAGGTACGTCCCGAGGAACCGCCCCGCCGCCTCGGCACCGGCGGCGACACCGGCCAGGACGGTGAGCAGCACCCCGAGCCCGGTCGTCGCGAAGATCACCACCTGGGCGGCCCGCACGGTGCCGGGCATGACCGTGGGCCGGGACGGGTCGTGGTACGGCGGGACGCCGGCCGCCCGGGCGTGGGGCGGAACACCGGCCGCCGGATACGGCTGGGCTGCTCCGGGCGCCGGATACGACGGAAAGCCCGGCGCCTGGGCGTGGGGGGCGGAGTGGGCGGGATGGACGGGGTGGCCCGGAGCACCGTGGGGGCCGGGCGACTGACCGGGCGCGGCGGGCAGGCCGTACTGACCGGGGTGGCCGTGCGGGCCTGGTGGGCCGCACCGACCGGGTCGGCCGGGCGGTCCGTACCGGCCGTACGGACCGGGCCGGTCGGGCCGCGGTACGGATGGCGGGGCCGGATGCTCGTCGACATGCCCGGGACTCCAGCCAGGGGGTCGGAGCGGAGAAGAAAAACGGGCCGGTCCGTGGGGGGGAGACGGACCGGCCCGAGGGGGGGTTTCCACCATAACCCTTCGTAAGTGATGCTGCGTGCATCGGCGTGCCACAACTACTCTCCGGAATCGGATGACGACGCCTCGGCGTCCGCGGAAGCCGCCGTTCAGGCCGCCCGCGTGACCGAAACACAGCGGTATTCCGCCGAAAAACGCGCGCCGAGAGGCGACTGTGCAGGATGTGACGCCACAGGACCCGCATCGCGACAACCCTTCCGGCCGTCCCCCCGACGGGTGACCCGGCGCCGAACGCCGGCTTGACCCGCCCCGCGGCGAGCGGCGTACGGCGGGATGCGGGGCACGGGCACCGCGCAGCCCCCTCCACCGCGCGGTGCCGCCCGCGCAGCTTTGCTTGCGCGAATTACCTTGGTCTGAACTTACGTGATGCCGGGCCTCGGAGGCGAGCCGCCCCCGATAACGATGCGGAAACTCCGACCTCGACTCGCCGCAAGAACGAACAAGAAGAGCGAGAAGAACGAGAAGAGCAAGGGGGGCAAGGGGGACGAGAAGGGCGGCGAGGAACGAGAGGGACGGGAAGGGAAGAGGGCAGGCACCGCTGTCGTCACCGCGCCGTCCGGCCGGGGCCGGGCTTGCGCGCCTCGATGAGATGGCGGGTGCTGTGGGCCACGAACGCCCCCTCGGTCTCGATCCGCTCGTGCAGGGCGCGCAGCCGCGGCAGATACGCCTCGACGGTGAAGCCCGGGACGATCCAGATGACCTTGCGCAGGAAGTGGACGACGGCGGCGATGTCGTGGAACTCCATGCGGAGCCGTTCGGCCCGCAGATCGACGACCTCCAGCCCGGCGGCCTCGGCGTCCCGCCGCTCGCGGTCGGGGTGCCGGGCGTTGCGCCGCTCCTCCGGCTGCGGCCCGAGGAAGTACTCGACGAGTTCGTAGACGCTGCCGGGCCCGACGTGCTGGGCGAAGTAGGTGCCGCCGGTCTCCAGCACCCGGGCGATCTCGGCCCAGCGCGCTTCGACGGGATGCCTGCTGACGACGAGGTCGAAGGCCCCGTCGGCGAAGGGCAGCGGCGCGTCCTCGGGCGAGGCGACCACGGCGACACCGCGGGGCCGGAGCAGGGCGGTGGCCTTGGCGACGTTGGGCGGCCATCCCTCGGTGGCGACGGTGAGCGGGGGACGCCGGGGGGCCTTGGCGAGGGCGAACTCGAGCACCTCCCCTCCCCCGGTCTGGATGTCCAGCGCGGCACCGGCCCGGCCCAGCCGCTCGGCCATCGACACGGCGTACCCCCAGGAGGGCCTGGCCTCGGTGGCCCGGCCCTCGAACCAGGAGAAGTCCCATCCCTCGGTGGGGACGGAGGCGCCCTCCGCGACGAGATCGTCAAAAGAACGGGTCCGCTTGTCCGACATGCCCCGATCATGCAGGACCGGGATGCGCCTCGTCGGCCGGATTACGACCGGATCACGTCCGGGTCACGTCCGGGTCACGACACCAGCGGCCGTACGTCCTCCGCCACGAACCGCACGAAGCCCTCGGGGTCCGGTTCGTCGCCGGTCGGCTGGAGGACGACCGAGTCGGCCCCGGCCTCGGCCAGCCGTTGGACCGCCTTGGCGACGGCGCCCGCGTCCCCGGCGACCCCGAGGTCCGGCTCCGCGCCGACGCCCTCGGCGACCAGCTCGGCCCGCAGCCGCTCGCCGGCGCCGGGTCCCGTGGCGGCGAGCAGGTAGACGACGACCTTGTGCGGCTCGGCGCCGCGACCGGCCGCGACGCGCCCCTCGTCGATGAGCCGGCGTGCGTGCCGGACACCTTCCGGTGAGGTGGTGGCGGTGAGGATGGTGCCGTCGGCGGCCTCACCGGTGAGCCGCACGGTGCGCGGCCCGGTGGCCCCGGCCAGCACCTCGACCTCGTGCTCCGGCGGCCAGTCGAGGGCGACGTCGTCGAGCTTGACGTACCGCCCGTCGGTCGTGATCCGCTCCCCTCGCAGCAGGCCCCGCAGCGCGACGAGGTGCTCCCGCAGCAGGGTCACCGGCGACTCGGCTCTCGCCCCGACCTGGCCCATCCAGTCCTGCACCCCGTGTCCGACGCCGAGGATCGCGCGCCCGGGGAACATGCGGTGCAGGGTGGCGGCCTCCATGGCGGTGACGGCGACGTTCCGCAAGGGCACGGGCAACAGCCCGATCCCGACCCGCACCCGCTCGGTCCACGCGAGCGCGGCGGCGGCGGCCGACATCCCGCCCTCCCGGAAACAGTCCTCCCACAACCAGAGCTCCTCGAGCCCCACCTCATCCGCGAGCCGGGCAACGGAACGAAGACGCTCGGGGGCGAGCTGCGGACGGAAGACTGCGCCGAGTGTGGTCATGGTGGGGGTCCTACCCGGCAGGGGGCGGGTGAGTAACCACGTCGACGGAGCAACGGGCCCCCACCGGCTTGCTCACGCACCGCCGCTCGCGTTCCCCAGGGGATTGTCGAAATCGACGCTCTCGGCGATCAGCCGCAGAATCGCCCGGTACTCGTCCCGTCGCCCCTGGGCCGTCGTGGTGAGCGTGAGCACGGCGAGGCGTCTGCCGTCCGGGTGGGGCAGGTGCGCGTGCAGTTGGAGGAGCGGTTGCCGCGGCAGCCCGCTGCCGGGGGTCGGTGCCGACACCGTCTCGCTGAACGTGGCGGGCCCGCACGGAAGTTCGGCGAACTCGATCCGCGCGTGCCCGTCGGTGGACGTCACCGCACGGGCCGCGGTGACGCCTCGCGGGGCAACGCCGGTGTCCCGCCATGAAACGGTGAAGAGAGAGAACAACGGCACCCTGCTGTTCCCGGCGGAC
The DNA here is from genome assembly GCF_031181555.1 of Streptomyces sp. Classification (GTDB taxonomy): domain Bacteria; phylum Actinomycetota; class Actinomycetes; order Streptomycetales; family Streptomycetaceae; genus Streptomyces; species Streptomyces fimbriatus. The sequence goes on from NZ_JAPSKQ010000049.1 coordinate 36,870, forward strand.
ACGTCACCGACGTCGTCGCGGTGGAGACCGATGGAGCAATGGACGGTGCCGACCTCACGGAGCGCGGCCAGCAACCGCTGTGCCGTGGCGAACTGAGCGATGAAATGCTGGCGTGCTCCGTCATCTGGAACAGCGTCGAGAAGCGGAGTGACCGCCGCTCGCAGATCATCCGCTGCCCGGGAATCAGGAGAAGGAAGCAGCGCGTCGAGGGGAAGGGCCGTGAAGCCTGCGGGCTCGAAAAACCAGAGCTCCGCATGAGGGTCGTTGAACGAGTCGTCGAGGACGATTGTCAAATTGGCCACAAGTGATTCCGTACGTGAATCAGGGTTGGGCAGGAGAGGTTCCGACGCGCCTACTACGCTCTATGTCCTCCGCAGTGGCCCCCCATTCGACATATCGCCGCCCCCTTGCAGTTCCATTCGCTGCTCGAGTACGTGGAGCCGACGAGGTCGGGTGCCTCCGCGACCCGGTGCAGCGATGAGTCCGATGAAGCGGGGATCGCCGGCGAACCAAACCGTCTCGATATCCGCCTTCAGTACGGACTTGGCGCGAGGTGCCATCCTGCGGTGCCACCACTCTGTACGGTGATGACGAGGAAAGACGAGCGGCAATCGGTGCTGAGAACGGGCTGGGTTGGAGAACTCGAACCACCCGTAGTGCTTACTGACGACCTCGGAGTGATCCGCCAATCCATACGGAATGAACCGAAGAACCTGCCAGGGGTATGTCAGCATGATGCGCCGCATGCGAAGGGCTGGACGAAAATAGCACAACTGCACTACCAGTCGATAGAAACAGTAGCAGAGCGGAGGCAGGAAGAGGAAGGTCAACCCTGGAGACAGGAACACGACCAGCGCGTAAAGCAGACCGAGCCAGGAAGCGATCCACCCCAGCAGGCCGACGAAATTCATCAGCATGTGTCCTGTCCAAGACCGACGACTAGGTGGGTGGTCCCAAGCCACACGGCACGCTTCAGGATTCACAACTCCGTCTCTCCTCACTCGGACATCAGAAGGCGTGACGGATGACATCAAAGATTCCGGCATTGTCCAGAATCAATCGCGCTCCGTCGACACCTGCGACGGCCTCATCCTTGATTCCGTCGTCGCCCGCGTCCACGATCTTGTTATAGAGGCCAAATCCAGCAGTACTGACGCCGACCAGTCCTGACGTGGCTGCCACTGCCTTGGCTGCGGCATCGGGGTTGCTGAGGCCCCGAACGGCCCGTGCGACAAAAGGATTGTCGAGCCGAGAAATGGCCTGCATGTTGTCCGCTGTTTTGGTACCGAGCAGCACTGCCTTCTGTGCGAGCGAAAGCGTTGCCCCACTCGTGCGAAGCGTGTTCACAGCTCCTTTGGCTCCTGCTGCAACCGCTGAGAGGCCGGGAACCGCCCCGGCGGTATCTGCTCCCACCGACACCAGGTTGCTCCAGAAGTCCGCATCGAGCTCACCTTTGGTGAAGCCGTCCTTCAGAGACTCCACCGTCTCGGGATTCGCAAGGAGTCGCAGACCGAGCGCCGTCGCACTCAGCCCGGACGCCGTGAGCATCAGCACCGCCACCATCGCCAACCCGAGCGGTCCCGCAAAGAGGATCGCCACGACGCCTGCGGTTCCGGCCAGAAAGCTCAGGACGTCCGGCAGGTTGTCGTTCAGCCAGTCGAGTGCCTCGTCGAACCAGCCCGGCTCCTGCGGCGCCAGCTTCTTCGTCGCGTCGCGGATCTTCCTCGCACGGTGCTGGGCCCGGCGCT
>NZ_JAPSKQ010000215.1:0-2708 GCF_031181555.1 Streptomyces sp.
ACCGGCCAACCCGCCCGCGGTCCGCGGGCGTCCGGCAGGTGGCCGGGAGCGTGTGACGGGCGTATGGCAAGGACATTACGTTCGCGCAGGACCCTTGTGCAATTCCTGTGGAACCCTCAATCTTTCGGCTGACGCACGGAATCGGTCGCCCAGTCATTGACATGATCCTGCCAATAATTGGGTTGCTTCGCCGCGCCCGCGGCCCGTGCGTCGCCGATCGACCGCACCGCCCCCCACATCAACGCACCACCGATTGAGGAGGACCCCTCAGATGGCAGTGATGCGTCACCCCCGGCGGAGCACCACCCGAAGACTCACCACGCTCGGCGCGGCGACCGCCGCGGCCCTCGTCGCGAGTCTCGTCTCCGCCCTCCCCGCGGGCGCGGCCCCGGCCGCGTCCGAAGGCCGCATCCAGTACGAGGGCGCCGCGAACGCCGTCGCCGGCAGCTACATCGTGACCCTCAAGGCGGACGAGGCCCGTTCCGGCTCCGCCGAGGGCCGTGCCCTGGCCAAGAAGTACGGCGCCGAGATCGAGCGGACCTACACCAAGGCCCTGAACGGCTACGAGGTCCAGGCGTCCGAGGCCGAGGCCGAGCGCCTCGCCGCCGACCCGGCCGTCGCCTCGGTGATCCAGAACCGCACCTTCCGCATCACCGGCACCCAGCCCAGCCCGCCCTCCTGGGGCCTGGACCGGATCGACCAGCGGAACCTCCCGCTGAACAGCTCCTACACCTACCCGGACTCCGCCGGGCAGGGCGTGACGGCGTACGTCATCGACACCGGCGTCCGCATCACGCACAGCGACTTCGGCGGCCGTGCCTCGGACGGCTACGACGCGGTCGACAACGACAACACCGCCCAGGACGGCCACGGCCACGGCACCCACGTCGCCGGCACGGTCGCGGGCAGCGCCTACGGCGTGGCCAAGAAGGCGAAGATCGTCGGTGTCCGGGTGCTGAACAACTCCGGTTCCGGCACCACCGCCCAGGTCGTCGCCGGCATCGACTGGGTGGCCCGCAACGCGGTCAAGCCGGCCGTCGCCAACATGTCCCTCGGCGGCAGTGCCGACAGCGCGATCGACACGGCCGTCCGCAACGCCATCGCCACCGGCGTCACCTTCGTCGTCGCGGCCGGCAACGAGTCCACCAACGCCTCGACCAAGTCCCCGGCCCGCGTCACCGAGGCGATCACCGTCGGCGCCACCACGTCCAGCGACGCCCGCGCCAGCTACTCCAACTACGGCTCGGTGCTGGACCTGTTCGCGCCGGGCTCCTCCATCACCTCCGCCTGGCGCACCAGCGACACGGCCACCAGCACCATCTCCGGTACGTCCATGGCGAGCCCGCACGTCGCCGGCGCCGCCGCCCTCCACCTGGCCGACAACCCCTCGGCCACCCCCGCCCAGGTCTCCTCCGCGCTGACCTCCGCCGCCACCACCGGCGTCGTCGGCAACCCGGGCAGCGGCTCGCCCAACCGCCTGCTGCACGTGGGCGGCGGGGGCACCACCCCGCCCCCGACCGGTGACCGCTTCGAGAACACCGCCGACTACACCGTCGCCGACAACTCCACCGTCGAGTCCCCGGTGACCGTCTCCGGCGTCTCCGGCAACGCGCCCTCCGACCTGGCCGTCGAGGTCGACATCACCCACACGTACATCGGTGACCTCCAGGTCCAGCTGATCGCCCCCGACGGCACGGCGTACACGCTGAAGTCGTACGGCACCGGCGGCAGCGCGGACGACATCAACACCACGTACACCGTCGACGCCTCCTCGGAGACGGCGAACGGCACGTGGAAGCTCCGGGTCAGCGACAACGCCTGGTGGGACTCCGGCCGTCTCAACGGCTGGGCCCTGCAGTTCTGACGCCGCCCTGACGCGGTCCTGAGGCCGCGTCAGCTCTCGGAGCCATTCGGCACACAGGCGCCCTCGTCCTCGGGGAGGGGCTTCGGGTCGGTGACCCGGCCCGCCGCGAGGACGAGGCGCGTCGCGCGGTGCACGGCGAGGAAGCCGAAGGGCCGGGTGAAGCGGGCCGTCACCGTCGTCTTCCGGTGCGGCGGTTCGCCGGAGTCCTTGCCCGGGAACATCATGCCCATCGCGCTCACCGCGGCCGCCCGGAAGCCGTCCGCGCCGAACGCGGCCGTGACCGGCTGCCGGGCGGAGCCCACGGCGAGCGGGTCGGTGCTGATGCCGGGGGAGCGGCCGGCCGAGGTGCCGCAGGCGGCCAGGAGCCCGAAGCGCACCGGGTCTGCGGCCGGGAACACCGTGCCCCCGGACACCTCCGCGGCCCAGCGCGCCGTCAGGCGGTTCGCCGCCCGGACCGTCGTGTTCGTCACTCGTGCTCTTCCTCCGCCCGCCCCGCGCCTACGGTGCGCTCCGTGCCCATACCTCCGCCCTCCGGGCCCCAGCACCCCCAGGACGCGCGGGGACCTCAGGGCCCGTGTCCCGCTCCCCGTCCCCCAGGTCCGTACGCGCCACCGCAGTTCCCCTACGGCGGCCGGCCGGCCTCGCGCCCCACGGACTGGACGGGCCCTGCGGGCCCCGGCCGCCGGCCGCCGTCAACGGGGTGGCCGTCGCCGCCCTCGTGTTCGGCGTGCTGTGCTTCCTGCCGGCCGTCGGGCTCGTGCTGGGGCTGATCGCGCTGCGGCAGATCCGGCGACGGGGGGAACGCGGCCGGGGCATGGCGATCGCCGGGTCCGTGCTGTCGTCC
>NZ_JAPSKQ010000215.1:2808-8858 GCF_031181555.1 Streptomyces sp.
CTCGCGCTGCGCGAGGGGGACTGCTTCGACGCGCCCGGCGGCCTGGAGGGTGTGGCCCTCGACGCCGACCGGGTGCCCTGTGCGGGGGAGCACGACGGCGAGGTCTTCGCCCTGGTCACCCTGCCCGACGGCGCCTACCCGGGGGACGCCCGCCTCACCGACACCGCCGACGGGCGGTGCTACGCGCTCCGGGCCGCCTATGCCATGGACGGCTGGGCGCTGCCCGACGACGCGGACACGTACTACGAGCACTACGACAAGGGCTGGGAGCTCATCGACCCCCACCGGTCGGTCACCGCGCGCAAGGCTCTGGGCCTGGCCTCCTCGCCGCCCGCGTACGACGAGGAGGCCGAGCGCGACACCGGGAGCGGCGAGAAGGAGGTGTGAAGGCCGCTATAGCGGGGAGAAAGTGCCTGGTAAAGCCCTCGTGCGGTGCATGTCATCACATCGAGTGATTCTCTGGCCTTTGCTTGCCTGGGACAACCTACGGTTGTCACGCTGTTGCTGTCTGTACAACCTGATGGGAGCGGCCAGTGACAATCGGTGAGCAGCCGGCGTATCTGCGCGTCGCGAGTGATCTTCGCAAGAAGATCGTCGACGGTCAGCTGCCACCGCACACCCGCCTCCCCTCGCAGGCGAGGATCCGCGAGGAGTACGGCGTCTCGGACACGGTCGCGCTGGAGGCGCGCAAGGTGCTCATGGCGGAGGGCCTCGTCGAGGGCCGCTCCGGCTCGGGGACGTATGTGCGCGAGCGGCCGGTGCCCCGGCGGGTCGCCCGCTCCGGGTTCCGGCCGGAGCGCGGGGCCACGCCCTTCCGCCAGGAGCAGGCCGACACGAGCGTCCACGGCACCTGGGAGTCCAGCAGCGAGCAGACCGAGGCCGGCGCCGCCATCGCCGAGCGGCTCGGCCTCGAGCCCGGCGACCGCGTGATGCGCACCAAGTACCTCTTCCGGGAGGCCGGCGAGGCGGTGATGCTCTCCACCTCCTGGGAGCCGCTGGCCCTGACCGGCCGGACGCCCGTGATGCTGCCCGAGGAGGGCCCGCTCGGCGGCATGGGCGTCGTCGAGCGCATGCGCGCCATCGACGTGATCGTGGACAACGTCACCGAGGAGGTCGGCGCCCGCCCCGGCCTCGCCGAGGAACTGGCCCTGCTGGGCGGCGTCCCCGGACATGTCGTCCTCGTCATCCAGCGCACGTACTTCGCCTCGGGGCGCCCGGTGGAGACGGCCGACGTGGTCATCCCGGCCGACCGCTACCGGGTCGCCTACCACCTGCCGGTGAAGTAGCGCCGCTCCGGTGCCGTGACACCCTCCCGCCGGCGGAGCGCCCGCCCGGTGACGCGGCCGGGCGCTCCGGCCGGCGCGTCGGCCGCCGAGCCGGCGCGCCGTCGCACTCCTTTCGCGCCCCCGACACCGCCTCCGCTCCGGCGCGCCGTCCGGGACACGGGCGCCCCGCCGCCGTAGCGATCTGGCCGTTCTCGCAGGCCGCCCAGGGGCGGCGCGTACGAGGCGGTATGCCGCTGACCGGATGCATCGGTCGCCGCGCACGGCGCATCCACCACCGCGCGCCCCCTGCGTACTGGCTGGTTGCGTGCCTCTTTGTGAAAAGGCGTATTCGCTGCGTGAAGGTAAGGCGTAGGCTCAGGCATATGCGGACTGCGGTTTCCTTACCGGGCGGGGCGCGGCACAGGCCGCGGGCGGGAAGTGGAGGGGCGCGATGAACGACGGCACGGTCACTCTTCCCTGGCTCGTCGTGCGGCAGGACGACAACGGCAATCGGTACCGAGTGGGCCGGTACGCGACCCGCGCCGAGGCGCAGAAGATCGCGGACAGCCTCGACAGCCGCGGACACAAGCAGCTGTACTGGGTCGAGCGGATCGGCCAGAACGGAACGTCCGCCGGCTGACACCGGCCGCCCCGGACGCGCCCGGCCGGCCTCCCGTAGGCTCCGGCGCATGAGCGAGCGGATCGTGGTGGTCGGTGCGGCCCTGTGGCACGGGGGACGGCTGCTCGCCGCCCGCCGGAGCGCACCCGCCGAGCTGGCCGGGCGCTGGGAGTTGCCCGGGGGAAAGGTCGAACCGGGGGAGGCCCCGGACGCGGCCGTCGTGCGCGAGCTGCGCGAGGAACTCGGCGTCGACGCCGAGGCCGGTGAACGCGTCCCGGGGGAGTGGCCGTTGAGGACGCCGTACGTGCTGCAGGTGTGGACCGCCCGTCTGCGCCCCGGGTCCGCCGTTCCCCGGCCCCTCCAGGACCACGACGCGCTGCGCTGGCTCACCCCCGCCCGGATCTGGGACGTCGACTGGCTCGACCACGACGTCCCCGCCGTCCGGGACACCCTCGCCCACCTCGGTCTCACCGCACGGCAGCCGTAGGCGGCGTACGCGCCCTGTCCGCCGTACCGCCCCACGCGCCCTGCGCGCCCTGCGCGCACACGCCGTGCGCGCCTCGCACGCCGTACGCGCCGTCCGGGGCGTGGTCCCGCCGGCGAGAGCGTGTCCTCCCGCGCCGTTCGTGCCACAACGCGCCGTCGTGCGCGGTACACCGTCCGGGATGCCGGGTATGTGCCCATTAACCCCACGAAACCGGACATGGGTGGACTCGCTGGGCGGGGAAGTGATCCACGTGATCGACACCGAAGGCGGCTGCGCCGCGTGGACGTTCCCCGCGGACCCGGGCGCCGTGCGCGCCGCCCGTTCCGTCGTCCGCGACCGACTGCACGGCTGGGACCTCGACAGCGTCGGTGACCTCGCGGCCCTGCTGGTCAGCGAACTGGTCACCAACGCCCTGCGGCACGCCACCGGCCCCATCGGCGTCCGCCTGACGCGCCCGGCGGACCTCGGCGGTGTCCTCCTGGTGGAGGTCTCCGACCCGCTCCCCGACCTCCCCCACGGACGCGTCGCCCGGCCCGACGACGAGAGCGGTCGCGGGCTGCAGCTCCTGGACTCCACCTCCCGCCGCTGGGGCACCCGGCCCGGCGGCGCGGGCAAGACCGTGTGGTTCGAACTCGCGGTGCCGCGGTGAGGCACGGCGCCACCGCTCGCGGGTGTGCGCCCCCGCCCCTTCCGACGGGCGGTCGGTCCCGGTCGCCGGAGGTTGTCGAAAGAGGGGGTTCGACGGCGTGTCCGCTGGTTAGAAGACTGGAAGTGTTCTCACAGCGGGGACCGAAAAGCGTCGGGACCGTGCTGTGATCGTGAACACCGTGTCGTGCGGCGCCGTAGTGCTGGATACTGCGGGCAGCCGCTTCCGGTGACCGGTGCCGGACGCGGTGAGCTGGAGGGGACGGTTCGCGTGAGCGAGATACCAGCGAAGGCCACGGAGTCCGAGGACTCGTCGGGCGGCCCGAGGACGGAGGCCGCGGACGGCCTCCTCCCCGGCGACGCCCCGTCCGCCGACGCGATGTGGCAGAGCAGTCCGCCCGGCTCCATGTACGACTACATCAAGGTCGCCTCCTTCTCCATCGGCCCGGACGGGCTGGTCGACCAGTGGAGCCTGCGCGCCGAACAGCTCTTCGGCATCCCCGCCGACCGCGCCGTCGGCATGGACCCCATCGCCGCCTTCGTCGCCTCCGACCGGCGTGAGCAGGGCCAGCGCAAGATGGCCGAGATCCTCGACGGCCGGGAGTGGACCGGAGTGGTGCCCTTCCGGCTGCCGGACACGGTGGCGCGGGACGAGCGCGACCGGGAGGGCCTGGCCGAGGTCTACGTCATGCCGACGCGGACCGAGGAGGGGGAGAGGGCCGCCGTCTGCATCGTCGTCGACGTCCGCACCCTGCGCCGCATCGAGACCGACCTCGCCGCCTCGCAGGCCATATTCGGCCAGTCTCCGTTCGGCTTCCTGCTGATCGACCCCGACCTGCGGGTACGCCGCGCCAACCAGCGGTTCGCGTCCATCTTCGGCGGCACTCCGGACGACCACCGCGGCAAGGAAGTCCACGACTACCTGCCGCGCGGTGAGGCCGAACGGGTCGCCGCGACCCTGCGCCGGGTGCTGGAGACCGGCGACTCCATCACGGACATGCACGTCACGGGCTTCGTGCCGGGCTCCGACGAGCGCCGCCACTGGTCCGTCAACCTCTACCGCGTGCACAGCGGCAGCGGCCGGCCCATCGGCATCGCCTGGCTCGGCACCGACATCACCGCCCGCCGCGCCGCCGCCCGCGAGGCCGCCGCCGCGCGGCGCAATCTCGCCCTCCTCAACGAGGCCGGCGCCCGCATCGGCAACTCCCTCGACCTGGAGACCACCGCCCGCGAACTCCTCGACGTCGTCGTCCCCGGCTTCTGCGACCTGGCCACCGTCGACCTCTACCAGGGCCTGCTGGCCGGCGACGAGACCCCGCCGGGGCTGGCCGACGGCAGTGCGGAGGTGCGCCGGGTCGCCTTCGCCAGCGCCGTCTCCGACGCGCCGTTCGACGGCACCTGCGAGCGGGTGGAGCTGGGCGCCGTCCACCACTACGCGTTCAACTCGCCCTGGGCGGACGCCCTGCGCACCGCCCGCCCGCAGACCGTCCCCGGTGAGGAGGGCGGACTGGTGCAGTCCACGCTCGCCGTGCCGATGGTCGCCCACGACACGGTGGTGGGGCTCGCGCAGTTCGCCCGGACCAAGGGCAGCGAGCCGTTCGGCGACCGCGACCGCGACCTCGCGGTGGAACTGGCCGCACGCGCCGCCGTCTGCATCGACAACGCCCGCCTGTACCGGCGCGAGCACGAACGCGCGCTGATACTGCAGCGGTCCCTGCTCCCCCCCGGCGACCCGGAGGCCTCCGGCCTCGACATCGCCTGCCGCTACCTGCCCGGCAACGCGGCCACCGGCCGGCCCAGCGAGGTCGGCGGCGACTGGTTCGACGTCATCGAACTGCCCGGTCACCGCACCGCGTTGGTCGTCGGCGACGTCATGGGCCGGGGCTTGCGCGCCGCGGTGGCCATGGGCGAACTGCGCACCGCCGTACGCACCCTGGCCCAGCTCGACCTGGAACCCGCCGAGGTCCTCTCCCAGCTGGACGAGATCGCCCGGGGCCTGGGCGCCCCCGGGGGGCCCTCCCAGACCTTCGGCTCCGGGGGAGGGATCCGGCAGGCCACCCGGGCGGCCCGCCGCCCCCGCGAGGCCGACCTCTCCGAGGTCTACCTGGCGACCTGCGTCTACGCCGTCTACGACTCGGTGACCAGACGCTGCACCTTCGCCAACGCGGGCCACCTGCCGCCCGTCCTGGTCGAACCCGGCGAGTCCGCGCTGATGCTGGACGTGCCGCCCGGCATGCCGCTCGGTGTCGGCGGGGAACCCTTCGAGGAGGTGGAGGTCGAACTGCCCGAGGGCGCCCTGCTCGCGCTCTACACGGACGGACTGGTCGAAAGCCGCGACCACCCCCTCGACGAGGGCCTGCGGGCCTTCGTGGGCGCGCTCACGGACCCGCCCCACCCGTCGCCCGGCCACCGCTCCTCGACGACGGCGCAGCGCGCCGACACCCGTCCGAACCTGGAGGACGTCTGCGACCACGTCCTCAACACCCTCAACCCCCACCACGGCGAGGACGACATCGCCCTGCTGATGGCCCGCATCCAGGGGCTGCCCGCCGAGTCCGTCGGCGACTGGACCCTGCCGCGCGAACCCCGCAGCGTGGGCCGGGCCCGCGAGTACGCCCGCGCCCAGCTGCTCAGCTGGGACCTGGAACCCCTGGTCGACACCACGGAACTCCTGGTCAGCGAGCTGGTCACCAACGCCCTGCGCTACGGCGAGGGCGAGATCAGGCTCCGCCTCCTCCTCGACCGCACCCTGGTCTGCGAGGTCTGGGACTCCGGCCTGGTCCAGCCGCGCCGCCGCCGCGCCCGCGACACCGACGAGGGCGGCCGCGGTCTCCAGCTCGTCGGCCTGCTCAGCGCGGCCTGGGGCTCCCGCCGCACCCCCCGGGGCAAGACCGTCTGGTTCGAACTCCCCCTCCCCGGCACCGACAGCCCCCTCACCGACCCGGCGGAGGCGCTGCTGAGCCTGTTCTGACGCACCCGCCGGCGCCGCGTGCGCTCACCGCATGCGCAGCACCCGGTCATCCCGGTCCACCTG
>NZ_JAPSKQ010000216.1 GCF_031181555.1 Streptomyces sp.
CGGCGTGCGGCTACCCCGTAAGGGGACCGTCGTCACTCGTACGTGCTAATCCGCGGGTTATCGGCCCGCGGAGGCGCCCCCCGCCGTCCTAGGCTCCAGAGCCTGGCAGGCGGCAGGTCGAGTGCGGCAGGCACGGTCGGGGAGGGGCTCATGGAGGCGTTACCGGTACGGGCCCGCGCGCTGGTCGCCGGTGTCGTCCTGGCGGGCCTGCTCTGTCTGCTGTCCCTCCCGGGCGTCCGCGCCCCCTGGTGGGCGGTCGCCCTGCTCGCCGCGCTGTACGGCGGCTGCGAGCGCCTCGCCCGGTCGCGTCTCGTCGGCACCCCGCACCCGGGCGGAACCTTCTACCCCGTTCTGCTCGCCGGGGCCTTTCTGCTGCCGGAGCCCGCCGCGGCGCTGGCCGCCCTGCCCGGGGCACTGCTCATGCCCGTGGCGCGGCGGCCGTACCTGGCCCGGCGGCTCTGGCGGGCCGGCCGGCTGGTGCTCGCGGTGTGGGCCGCGAGCCGGGTCCACCGGATGACCGGTGGCCGGGACGCGGTGGCGGACTGCGACGTCCCGCTCGCGCTCGGGACGGCCGGGGCCGCGGTGCTGGTGTTCTGCCTGGTGCTCACCCTGCTGGACGGCGCCGTCCTGGCGCTGACGGCGGGCGTACCCCTGCGGCGCGGGGGACGGAGGGCGGGGCCGGCCGCCTGGTGGCGGTTGTTCCTGCGGTCACTGGCGCCGATCACCGTGCACGGCCTCGCCGGACTCATGATGGCCCTGCTGTGGCGCAGCCCCTACGGCCCCGTGGCCGCGCTCCTCGTGCTGCTGCCGATGTGCGTCTCGTGGTGGGCGTTCGCCCAGTACCACCGGGAACGGGCCGCGCACCAGGCGACGATCCGCGCGCTCGTCCAGGCCGTCGACATCAAGGACGGGTACACGCGCGGGCACAGTGAGCGCGTCGGACAGGCGTCGATGATGATCGCGCGCGAACTGGGCATGGACGACGAGCGGGTCGAGGTGCTGCGGTTCGCGGGCATCCTGCACGACGTCGGCAAGCTCGGCGTGCCCACCCGGCTGCTCACCAAGGACGGTCCGCTCACCCCCGAGGAGCGGCGGGTGATCGAACTGCACCCCGAGTACGGGCACGAGATGGTGCGGGGGATCTCCTTCCTGGGCGAGGCCCGGGCGGCGGTGCTGCACCACCACGAGCGGCTGGACGGCACCGGCTACCCCTACGGGCTGGCGGGCAGTCAGATCCCGGAGTCCGCGCGGGTGGTCGCCGTCGCCGACGCCTTCGACGCGATGACCTCCACCCGCTCCTACAGCCGGGCCCGGCCCGTGCCCGTGGCGCTGAAGGAGCTCCAGCGGTGCGCGGGATCCCACTTCGACCCACGGATGGTGGCCGCCCTGGTGCGCGTGATCGGCCGGGCCGGATGGCATCCCGCGGTGACCGCCGACGACGCCCGCGCCCGTGCCGTTCCCGCGCCCGCCGCACCGGTCACCGACCGGCCCGGGGCGCGCCGATGAGGCCCGGGCTGCACACCTTCGTCCACCTGTGCGCCGCGGTCCTCGCCGCCGGGGCCCTGGGCACCACCCTCCACAACGGCGTCGAGGAACGCGGTACCGCCCTCGCCTTCGGTGTGCTCGTCACCGTCGGCGAGCTCACCCGGCGCAGCGGGACGCTGATCAGGCAGGCCGCGCCGCTCGCCGCCGCCGGGTCGCTGGCGTACGCGCTGCTCGGCGAGGCCGGCGGCCGGCCCACCCACCACGGCGCCGCCCAGGCCGTCACCGTGGTGCTCGCCGCCTCCCTGCTCGGCAGCGTGCCGCACGTCGGGCGCGGCCACGGCCCCACCCTCGACCCGCTGGCCCGCCGGGTGCTCACCGTCGGCTTCGTCGCCGTGTGCTTCCAGCCCCTCTACAGCCAGGGCACGTTCGACGACTGGAGCGGGCCGGCCCACGCGCTGCTGCTGCTCGCCCTGCTGTCCCTCACCGCGCTGTGCGACGCCGTGCTCGCCGCCGCGCTGGCCCACTCCCGCACGGGGTGGCCCTTCCTGCCGATGCTGCGCGACGAACTGCGGGCCGTGCCCGGCATCGGGGCCGCCGTCGTCGCCACGGGCGCGGTGATGGCGCTCGGGGTCGCGGTCGTGGGGCTGTGGGCGCTGCCCGTCTTCTCCGTACCGCTGCTGCTCGCACAGCTGTCCTACCGGCGGTACGCCGCCGTGCGCGCCACCTACCGGCAGACCATCGCCTCCCTCGCGCGGGCCACCGAGATCGCCGGGTACACCCCGGCCGGGCACGCCCACCGGGTCGCGGCGCTCAGCCAGGCGGTGGGCCGGGACCTCGGGCTGACCGAGCCCGAGCTGACCGTGCTCGAGTACGCGGCCCTCATGCACGACATCGGCCAGCTCAGCCTCGTCGACCCGGTCCCCGCGGGCGCCACCGCCGGCCTGCCGGTCACCGAGCAGCGGCGGATCGCCCTGCTCGGCGGCGCGGTCGTACGCCAGACCGGGGTGGACCCCCGGGTGGCCCGGATCGTCGAGCGGCAGGCCGACCCGCACCGGGAACAGCCGCTCGCCGCGCGGATCGTCCGGGTGGTGAACGCGTACGAGGAGAAGTCCCGGGAAGGAGGGCCCGGCGGGCCGCTGACCGCGCTGGAGGAACTCCGGCTGGCGACCGCCGGGGAGTACGCCCCGGAGGTGGTCGAGGCGCTGGCCCGGGTGCTGTCACGGAACACGGAGGTGGTGCGTGCGTACGGGAGCCGAGCGCCGCGTGCGTCCAGGGACCGGGCGTGGTGAGGGTCGCGAACGGGGCTGTCTGACCCCGCCCGGGGCTGGGTAACCCATGGGTAATGAGCGCCTCTCCGGCCGTACGTGGTTGGATGCGAAGAAGAGGGTGTCCGGGGGCGCGGAAAGACACAGCCAGCCCACCGAACGGAACTGGCAGGCGGGAATCGTGAGGATCTTCGGCAAGGGACGGCACCGGCCCTCCGCCTCCTGGCGGCAGGCCACGGACCGCGCGTTCACGCTCATCGGCGACGGCCGGTACGAGGACGCGGGCGCGCTGCTGACACGGGCCGCCGATCTGGAACCCTGGCTGTCGGAGTCCTGGTTCAACCTCGCGCTGCTGCACAAGTTCCGGCACGACTGGGAGCAGGCGCGCGCGGCCGGCCTGCGAGCCGTCGCGCTGCTCGACCGCGACACCGGGGCTCCCGACTGGTGGAACGTCGGCATCGCCGCCACCGCCCTGCAGGACTGGCCGCTGGCCCGGAGGGCCTGGCAGGCCTACGGACTCAGGGTCCCCGGTCCCGCCACCGACTCCGGCGAGCCCCTCGGCATGGACCTGGGCAGCGCGGCCGTACGGCTGTCCCCGGAGGGGGAGGCGGAGGTCGTGTGGGGGCGACGCCTCGACCCCGCCCGGATCGAGGTGCTGTCCATTCCGCTGCCGTCCTCCGGGCGCCGCTGGGGCGAGGTCGTGCTGCACGACGGCGTGCCGCACGGGGAGCGGAGCACGGCCGCCGGGCACACCTACCCGGTCTTCGACGAGATCGAGTTGTGGGCGCCCTCACCGGTGCCGACCTGGGTGGTGCTGCTGGAGGCCGCGACCGAGGCCGACCGGGACGCGCTGGAGCAGCTGGCCTCCGACGCGGGTTTCGCCGCCGAGGACTGGTCGTCCTCCGTACGGCTGCTGTGCCGGATGTGCTCGGAGTCCCGGATGCCGTCCGACGAGGGCGAGGGCGAGCACCTCGACCCGCACGACCACAGCGAGCCGGGGCATCCCGGGCCGCTCGGCCACCGCACCGACGGGCAGTTGTGGGTGCCGGAGCGGGAGTGCGGCGTGGCCGCGCCGGCTTCGCTGGTCCGGGGACTGCTGGACGGGTGGGTGGCGGACAGCCCGGACTCGCGTGACTGGCGGGACCTGGAAGAGGTCTGCTAGCGCGCGGCTCCGCGGACCGGTCGCCGTACCCTGTATCAGCATCACACCCCCATGTTTTCCAGGAAGGCATACGTCGGTCATGGCTCAGCAGGACACCGATCAGCAGCACGTGGGCGTGCTCCCCGTCGACGACGAGGGGTACGTGATCGACACGGAGGACTGCGAGGAGCGCGAGGCCGCCTACCGCGAGCGCGGCACCTCCCGTCCGATCACGGTCGTCGGGAATCCGGTGCTGCACAAGGAGTGCAAGGACGTCACGGAGTTCGACGACGAGCTGCGCAAGCTGGTCGACGACATGTTCGCCAGCCAGCGCACCGCCGAGGGCGTGGGCCTGGCCGCCAACCAGATCGGCGTCGACCTGAAGGTCTTCGTCTACGACTGCCCCGACGACGAGGGCGTGCGCCACGTCGGTGTGGTCTGCAACCCCAAGCTGGTCGAACTGCCCGCCGAGAAGCGTCGGCTGGACGACAGCAACGAGGGCTGTCTGTCGGTGCCGACCGCGTACGCTCCGCTGGCCCGCCCCGACTACGCCGAGGTGACCGGTCAGGACGAGAGGGGCAACCCCATCAAGGTGCGCGGCACCGGCTACTTCGCACGGTGTTTGCAGCACGAGACCGACCACCTCTACGGCTACCTCTACATCGACCGGCTGTCCAAGCGGGAACGCAAGGACGCGCTGCGGCAGATGGCCGAGAACGAGCCGCGTTACCCCGTGGTCGCCAACGACTGACGCCCCGGCCACCGGGGCCGCAGAGCCCCTCGCGCACGGCGTCCGACCGGACCTGCTCCCGGATCGGGCGCCGTTCGTCTGTCCGTCACGCGTGCGATCCCCTATCGCCCCGCATTGATCCGGAACCGGTCACGTCACAGCGGAATCTCGGCGTCCTGGTGGAGCGAATGAAGCAAATCCGTTCCCAGAACGGTCAGTTGTGGTGCTGAATGGAGGTGCGGGGATACGCACCGGCGTGCGCCCGGCGCGGGGGCGGAGCACGCCAACTGGCGGCTGAGAGGGGATTGTTCGTGCATGCTTTGTCACACGGCACCACATCGACACCGACCACCATCGCAGTTCCACCGGCGCTGTCTCTCCCGGTGATCGAGGCGGCGTTTCCCCGGCAACTCCACCCGTATTGGCCAAAGCTCCAGGGGGCGACACGGGCATGGCTGCTCGAAAAGCGGCTCATGCCGGCCGACAAGGTGGAGGAACACGCCGACGGGCTGTGCTACACCGACCTCATGGCGGGCTACTACACAGGAGCCCCCGACGAGGTCCTGCAGGCGATAGCGGACTACAGCGCGTGGTTCTTCGTCTGGGACGACCGGCACGACCGCGACATCGTGCACGGCCGCCCCGCCGCCTGGCGGCGGCTGAAGGACGGGTTGCACTCGGCCCTCGACAGCCCCGCCGACCACCTGGGTCACGAGGACCCGGTGGTGGCGGGGCTCGCGGACAGCGTGCAGCGGCTGTACGCGTTCCTGTCCGGCACCTGGAACGCCCGGTTCGCGCGGCACTTCCACGCGGTGATCGAGGCGTACGACCGGGAGTTCCACAACCGCACGGAGGGAATCGTCCCCACCGTCGAGGAATACCTGGAACTCCGCCGGCTCACCTTCGCGCACTGGATATGGACCGATCTCCTGGAACCCAGTGCCGGCTGTGAACTCCCGGACACGGTACGGAAGAACCCGGCCTACCGGAGGGCGGCACTGCTCAGCCAGGAATTCGCCGCCTGGTACAACGACCTGTGCTCACTGCCGAAGGAAATAGCGGGCGGCGAGGTGCACAATCTGGGAATCAGCCTCATCACTCACGAGGGACTGACGCTCGAAGAATCGATCGCGGAAGTGAGGCGCCGCGTCGAGGAATGCATCAGCGAATTCCTGGAAGTCGAACAGGCCGCCTTGCGATTCGCCGACGGCCTCGACGACGGCACGGTACGGGGAAAGGAAATGAGCGCCGCCGTGCGCGTCTGCCTCGACAATATGCGGAACTGGTTCAGTTCCGTCTACTGGTTCCACCACGAGTCCGGCCGGTACATGGTCGACAGCTGGGACGACCGGTCCACGCCCCCGTACGTCAACAACGAAGCGGCAGGTGAGAAATGACCGTCGAGTCGGTGAAATCCGAACCGTCCGCGGCGACCGAACTGCGCGAGCCGCCGGTGGCGGCCGGCGGTGTTCCCGTCCTCGGCCACGGCTGGGAGCTGGTCCGCGACCCGTTGGCCTTCATGACCCGGCTGCGTGACCACGGCGACATCGTGCGCCTGAGGCTCGGCCCGAAGACGGTGTACGCCGTCACCACGCCCGCCCTCACCGGGGCGCTGGCGCTGAGTCCCGACTACATCATCTCCGGGCCGCTGTGGGAGTCCCTGGAGGGCCTGCTCGGCAAGGAGGGCGTGGCCACCGCCAACGGTCCGCTGCACCGGCGCCAGCGGCGCACCATCCAGCCCGCCTTCAGGCTCGACGCCCTCCCCGCCTACGGTCCGGTCATGGAGGAGGAGGCGCACGCCCTGACCGGACGGTGGGCCTCCGGGCAGACCGTCGACTGCACCTCCGAGTCCTTCCGGATCGCCGTGCGCGTCGCGGCCCGGTGCCTGCTGCGCGGCCGGTCCATCGACGAGCGCGCGGAGCGGCTGGGCGCCGCGCTGACCACCGTCTTCGGCGGGATGTACCGGCGGATGGTGGTGCCGCTCGGCCCGCTGTACAAACTGCCGCTTCCGGCCAATCGCGCATTCAACCGGGCGTTGGCCGATATGCACCTCCTCGTCGACGAGATCGTGGCCGAGCGCCGCGCATCCGATCAAAAACCGAACGATTTGCTGACGTTATTGCTGGAGGCGAAGGACGACAATGGCGACCCCATAGGGGAGCAGGAGATACACGACCAGGTGGTCGCGATACTCACCGCCGGCAGTGAGACGATCGCGTCCACGATCATGTGGCTGCTCAAGCTGCTCGCCGAACACCCGGAACACGGGGACAAGGTGCGCGACGAAGTAGAGGCCGTGACCGGTGGGCGCCCCGTGACATTCGAGGACGTCCGCAGGCTCACGCACACCAACAATGTCGTCGTCGAGGCAATGCGTTTGCGCCCGGCCGTCTGGATTCTGACCCGCCGGGCGGTGACCGAAACTGAACTCGGGGGATATCGCATTCCGGCCGGGGCGGACATCGTCTACAGCCCGTACGCGATCCAGCGTGATCCGGAGTCGTTCGAGCGTCACCTGGAGTTCGACCCCGACCGGTGGCTTCCGGAACGCTCGAAGGACGTACCGAAATACGCCATGCGGCCCTTCAGCACGGGCAACCGCAAGTGCCCGGGCGACCACTTCTCGATGGCCGTGCTGGCACTGACCACCGCGACGATGGCCACCCGGTTCCGCTTCGAGCCGGTGGCCGGTTCGGACGACACCACGCGCGTCGGCATCACGCTGCGCCCGAACCGGCTGCTGCTGAGGCCGGTCGCACGGTGAGACCCGCCTGCCGGCGGGCGTTCAGGCGGCCTGGGGGCCGCGGAACGTCCGCCGGTAGGCGTTCGGCGTGGTCCCCACGGCGCGTACGAAGTGGTGGCGCAGGGCGGCCGCGTCGCCGAAACCGGTGCGGCCCGCGATCGCGTCCACCGTCTCGTCCGTCGCCTCCAGCAGACGCTGGGCCAGCAGGACGCGCTGGCGCAGGATCCAGCGGTAGGGCGTGGTGCCGGTCTCCTGCCGGAAGCGGCGGGCGAAGGTGCGCGGAGACATGTGGGCGCGCGCGGCCAGCTGCTCGACGGTGACCTCCTCGTCGAGATGCCGCTCCATCCACACCAGCACCTCGGAGACCGTGTCGCCCCCGGACGGCGGCAGCGGGCGCTCGATGTACTGGGCCTGGCCGCCGTCGCGGTGCGGGGGCACGACCATCCGCCGGGCGATCTTGTTGGCGACCTCCGGACCCTGCTCCCTGCGCACCAGGTGCAGACAGGCGTCGATGCCGGCGGCGGTGCCCGCGGAAGTGATCACCGGGTCCTCGTCGACGTAGAGCACGTCCGGTTCGACGGTCAGATGGGGGTACCGCCTGGTCAGGTCCTCCGCGTGAAGCCAGTGGGCGGCGGCGCGCCGGCCGTCGAGGAGCCCGGCGGCGGCGAGCACGAACACACCGGAGCAGACGCTGAGCACCCGGGCGCCCCGGTCCACGCCCCGGCGCAGGGCGTCCAGCAGCTCGGGCGGGAAGTCCCGCGTGGCGTAGCGGGAGCCGGCCGGCACGGCGATGAGGTCCGCCGTCTCCAGGCGCTCCAGGCCGTGCTCGATCCGGAGGGAGAAGCCCGTGCTGCTGCGCAGCGCGCGGCCCTCGGCCGAGGCGACGGCGAAGTCGTAGACCGGCAGGCCGTCGTCGCTGCGGTCCACGCCGAAGACCTCGCAGACGACGCCGAGTTCAAAGGGGTTCACGCCGTCGAGGAGGACGACGACCACATTCCGGAGCATGTCTCCAGTGTGCCGCATCGTTGGCAGTAAATCGAGGGTGTACGGCAGTCCTGCCACTGCCGGTGGGGAGCGCCCGGAGCGACAGTGGTGTCCATGGATACGACACACGTGGAAGCACTGCTCGGCACACTGACCGTCCTCGGCCTGCTGGTCCTGATGGTCCTCCCCGCCGTGATCGGCATCGTGCGCGACCGGCGGATCGACCGGCAGATCCGGCAGGCGGAGGCGGACCGGGCCGCCGCGGAACGGCGCGACGCCCCCGCCGCGCCGGCCCGCGCCGCACGGGGCGCCACGCCGCACCGCACCGCGCGGGCGGCGTGAGGCGGGGTGGCACCCGGGCCGGCACCCTCCGGAGAGTCCCCTAGAAGTCCTCGTCCAGGTCGACCGTGCCCTCCACGGCGACCTGGTACGCGGACGGGCGCCGCTCGAAGAAGTTCGTCAGCTCCTGGACGCCCTGGAGCTCCATGAAGGAGAACGGGTTCTCCG
>NZ_JAPSKQ010000217.1:0-4703 GCF_031181555.1 Streptomyces sp.
GTACCCGTCCCGCCCCTGGCCGCCCTCGTCGTCCGGCGCCCCGCCGGACCCCTCGGGGCGTCGACGGGCGCTCTCCGCGAAACCGGTGAGGCCGGGACGCGTGTCCGCGACCAGGGCCGAACGTCCCTGTCGGGGCGCGGCCCCGCCGACGGCCGGCCCTGCGGGGGATCTCATGCGGTGCGGCAGCGGGGCGGGGACGCGGACGGAGGCACGGGAATCACCCGTCCAGGCCGTCCCGCGAGCCGGTGGTCCGGGGTTCGCGCCACATCGGCCACATGTGCGGTCCGTCCGGGAGGGCCAGGGGCTCACCGGCCGGTGCGAAGCCGAGGCGCTCGTACAGCCGGCGGCTGCGTTCGCTGCTCGCCTCGAGGTAGGCCGGCAGCCCCTCCCGGTCGCAGCGGTCGAGGACCGGGCCGATCAGCGCGGTGCCGAGTCCCTCGCCCTGGCGGCCGGGTGCCACGCCGATCATCCACAGGTACTCGTGGGCCCGTCCCGAGGGGTGGATGCCCGCCGTCAGCCGGCCGATCAGTTCCACGCGCTCGTTCTCCGGGTCGACGTCCCGGCGCATCTGTGCCGGGCCGTCGTCGTCCGTCCCGCCGTCACCGTCGCCGTGGTCGTCCGCGGGTACGGACATCCACAGCGCGCACGCCGATCCGTCCTCGGTGACGTCGACGCGCCCCTCGGCGAGCACGATCTCGGTGAACGCGGCCATGAGCTTGTGGTGCGTCGTACGGCGGTACTCCTCGTCGGGGAAGATCCAGCCGCTCACCGGGTCGTCCTGGAACGCCTCGTCCAGGAGCCGGACGACCATCTCCCGGTCTCCGTCCCCAGCCGTCCGGATCGCCACGCCCATGTCCGCCCCTTGCCTCAACCGTCTCCGTCCGTACGGGGGTTGAGCCTAACGGGGTGTCCCGGCGGCCGCTTCCCGGAGGCGGCCGCCGACGCACGGAACCGGGCCGGGCGGAACCGGTGGCGTGGGGAGAGCGGGCCCCGCACATCGTGGGGAAGTGCGGGACCCGCCGGGCCGGAGCCACGGGACCGTGCGGGGTCAGGAGCCGCACGGTCCCGGTGGGCCCGGGGACGGGGCGACGGCCGCACGGGAACGGCCGGGGGGGCACCTGCTCCGGTGCCCCGGCCGTTCCCGGCGAGCCGTCAGGTGCTGCGCCGCGTCACGAACTCGGCCAGGGCCAACAGCCCGCCCGCCGCCTCCGGGTCGGGTACCGCGCGGGCCACCTCCTGCATCGCGCGGGCCATCCGGTCGGCCGCCTCGGCCTGCGCCCAGTCACGGCCGCCCGCCCGTTCCACGGTCAGGGCGATCCGCTCCAGGTCCTCCTTCCGGTGCGCGGTCGCGTACAGCGCGGCGAGTTCGGCGGCCGCCTGGGTCCCCGAGGTGAGCGCGGCGACCACCGGCAGTGACTTCTTGCGGGCGGCCAGGTCCGCTCCGGCCGGCTTGCCGGTGCGGCGGGGATCGCCCCATATGCCGATCACGTCGTCGATGAGCTGGAAGGCCAGTCCCGCCTCACGGCCGAACGCGTCCAGGGCCGCCACGTCCGCGTCCCCGGCGTCCGCGTACAGCGCACCGATCGCGCAGGCACATCCGAGCAGTGCACCGGTCTTGGCCTCGGCCATGGCGAGCGTCTCGGCGAGGGTCACCTCGCCGGGGCCGCGCCGCTCCATGGCCGTGTCCGCGTGCTGCCCCGCGCACAGCTCGATGACACAGTCCGCGAGCCGGGCCGCCGCGGCCCGGGCCGCCGGATGCGTGTCCCCGGCGAGCAGCCGCAGGGCGAGCGCCTGGAGGGCGTCCCCGGCGAGGATCGCGTCGGCGTCGCCGAACACCGTCCACGCCGTGGGCCGGTGGCGGCGGGTGGCGTCCCGGTCCATCACGTCGTCGTGCAACAGCGTGAAGTTGTGGACCAGTTCCACCGCGGCCGCCGCCCGTACGGCCGCCGTCCGGGCCTCGGGCCCGCCCAGGGCGGAGGCCGCGGCGAGCACCAGCGCGGGACGGATCGCCTTTCCCGCACCTCCCCCGGCCGGGGTGCCGTCCGCGTGCTCCCAGCCGAAGTGGTACAGCGCGATCCGGCGCATCGGGACGGGCAGCGAGTCGAGGGCGGCCCGCAGCACGGGGTCGACCGCGGCCCGCGCCCGCTCCAGCAGTACCGTCGCCTCGTGCCCCTCGCCCGGGCGCTGCTCCGGCTCCGCCGCACGCGGTGCCGGGCACTCCGTCGGGGGCCCCGCCTTCGGTTCCGTCATGGACTCCGTCATCGACTCACCCCCGGGACCGGCTCGTGGAACGGAGGGACGGCGCCTGCGCCGCCGTCGAGCACGTACTCCCGAGGTGTACCCGTCCGGACGGGCCGGGACACGGCGGGCGCACCGAGAGCTCGCGGACGGTCACCGCCATCGGCCGATCTCGACGTTCTCCAGGACACCGAGCGCGTCCGGTACCAGGACCGCGGCCGAGTAGTAGGCCGTGACCAGGTACTTGATGATGGCTTGTTCGTTGATGCCCATGAACCGCACGGACAGACTCGGCTCGATCTCGTCGGGGATGCCCGCGGCCCGCAGCCCGATGACGCCCTGGTCCTCCTCACCGGTGCGCAGGGCGATGATGGAGGTCGTCCGGGCCTCGGTCACCGGGATCTTGTTGCACGGGAAGATCGGCACGCCCCGCCAGGTGGGGATGCGGTTGCCGCCCATGTCGATGGTCTCCGGGACGAGTCCCCGCTTGTTGAGCTCGCGGCCGAACGCGGCGATCGCGCGCGGGTGGGCGAGGAGCAGCCTGGTCCCGCGCCGCCTGCTGAGCAGTTCGTCCATGTCGTCGGGGCTCGGCACGCCGTCGTGCGGCTGGATCCGCTGGTCGTACTCGCAGTTGTGGAGCAGGCCGAAGTCGCGGTTGTTGACGAGTTCGTGCTCCTGGCGCTCCTTCAGTGCCTCGACGGTCAGCCGGATCTGCTGCTCCGTCTGGTTCATGGGCTGGTTGTAGAGATCGGCCACGCGCGTGTGGACGCGCAGTACGGTCTGGGCGACGCTGAGTTCGTACTCGCGCGGCTTGGCCTCGTAGTCGACGAAGGTGTGCGGGATGTCCGGCTCCCCGCTGTGACCGGCCGCGAGGTCGATCTCCTTCTCCCCGTACTTGTTCGTGCGCTGCCCGGGGATGGTGCGGATCCGCCGCAGGTGCTCGCGCAGGGTCCCGGACCGCTCGGCGACCTGGACGACGGCCTCGCGGGGCAGGGCGAGCACGGTGCAGGCGGTGAGCGTGCGCGCCGTGTACTCCCAGATGGCGTCCTCGTCCAGCAGCGCCTGGTCGCCGAAGTAGGCGCCGTCGGCGAGGACACCGAGGGACTCGTCCTCGCCGTAGGGGCCGGTGCCGACCTTCTCCACCCTGCCGTGCGCCAGCAGGTACACCTCGTCGGCCGGACTGCCGAACGAGGCGATCACCTGGCCCGCCCCGATCTCCCGCTGCCGGCAGCGGGCGGCCAGCTCGGACAGCACCTCCTCGTCGTCGTACGACCGCAGGGCCGGCAGTTCGCCCAGTTCCGCGGGGATGATCTCGACGCGGTCGCCGGTCTTCACGAACGTCATCCGGCCGTCGCCCACGGCGTAGGTCAGCCGCCGGTTGACGCGGTAGGTACCGCCCTGCACGTCGACCCAGGGCAGCATGCGCAGCAGCCAGCGCGAGCTGATCTCCTGCATCTGCGGCACGGACTTGGTCGTGGTGGCCAGGTTCCGCGCGGCCGCCGTGCCGAGGCTCTGCTGCTGCCTGGTCTGCTCCGCGCCGACCTCTTCGCCTACCGACATAGAGAATTGCCCTCCCCGATGGTGATCCACGTCCGTCTGTGCCGGACGTCGGACTGCGTGATCAAGCGTTCCTCACGCCCCGTGCCCGCGCCATTACCCGAACGAGCGGGAATGGATCTTTGGTGGTGTGGGCACACATGGGGGCCGCTCGACGGCGTCCCACCGGAAGGGGATTGTCCGGATCGGCTCGCACAGGATCCGAACGAGTAGTTGAACGTGCTCCTTTTAGGTACAGGCCCGGTAGCAGGCGGTTGCGACGGGCGGCCGCCGCCCGGCACGAAGGAGGCGGTCATGGCCCCACCCATGTCCGCAAGCGCGTTCCTGCGCGCTCTGAAGGCGGAGGGGCTCACGGTCGTCGAGGTCGGCGACTGGCGTCACCACAACCGCAACCACAAGGGCCCCTGGGGCCCGGTCCACGGCGTGATGATCCACCACACGGTGACCAAGGGCAGCGCACGGACCGTGGAGCTCTGCCGCAAGGGTCACGCGGACCTGCCGGGACCCCTGTGCCACGGCGTCATCACCAAGGACGGCCGGGTCCACCTCGTCGGCTACGGCCGGGCCAACCACGCGGGTCTCGGCGACGACGACGTGCTGCGCGCGGTGATCGCCGAGAGGCGGCTGCCGCCGGACGGCGAACGGAACACCGACGGCAACCGGCACTTCTACGGTTTCGAGTGCGAGAACCTGGGGGACGGCGAGGACCCCTGGCCGGCGGCGCAGCTGGAGGCCGTCGAGAGGGCCGCGGCCGCGGTGTGCCGTCACCACGGCTGGAACGAGCGGTCGGTGATCGGGCACAAGGAGTGGCAGCCGGGGAAGGCGGACCCGCGCGGGTTCACGATGAGCTCGATGAGGGAGCGGATCCGCGATCGCCTGAAGTGACCCGGCGGCGCGACGGCGTACGC
>NZ_JAPSKQ010000217.1:4803-8789 GCF_031181555.1 Streptomyces sp.
AGCGGTCGGTGATCGGGCACAAGGAGTGGCAGCCGGGGAAGGCGGACCCGCGCGGGTTCACGATGAGCTCGATGAGGGAGCGGATCCGCGATCGCCTGAAGTGACCCGGCGGCGCGACGGCGTACGCGGCCGGCGGAGGCGACACCCCGTGGGGGATCTGTCGCTCGCTCCCCCTGAGGGCCGGCAGGTCCCGCTCCTGGCGTGGTGAGCCGTGCCCGTCAGTCCCGGGAGAAGGTCCCGCCGCGCAGCACGTCGCCCCGGTCGGCATCGGTGTTCTCCGCGCCCTGCTTGACGCCCCTGGGCCGGGAGCCGCACCGGCGGCGCCTGAACGCCGTCATGGCCGCCGGTGCGGACGCCGCCTGCCTCGGCGGCGGCCTGGGCGGCCGGGAGCTCGCCTTCACGGCGGTGGCCGCCCGTGTCGCGTTCCGCGGCCTGGAGCCGTGACGTTCATCGGTGTCGCCCGGCCGCCGCACACCGCGTGGGACGTCGCCCACCACCTCAAGGGCGGCCCCGTCGTCCCGTTCCTCCCCACCCCGTCCCCGGGCTGCGCGATCTGCGCCCCGGTGACCGCCCTGCGGTGCCCGCGGGGAGGGCCGTCCCTGATCGGCCTCCTCCGCAACCGCGGCCGCAGGCGCATCCGCGGTCACGGGACCGGTCGGCCGACGGCCGGCCCGGGCACCGCCCGAGCCCGCGCTCTCCCCTCCGGGCGACAATGGCCCCGTGACCAGCTCCGACGATCCCGGCTCCACCGCCCTCACCGGCCTGCGCCCGCGGCTGCCCTCGCCGCTGCAGGAGGTGGCGGACGGGCGGTTCGCGCGGCGCGGGGTCCGGCTGCTGCTGAAGCGGGACGACCTGATCCACCCCGAGCTGGTCGGGAACAAGTGGCGCAAACTGGCCCCGAATCTCGCGGCGGCGGCCGGGCGGACGGTGCTCACCTTCGGCGGTGCCTACTCCAACCACCTGCGGGCCACGGCCGCCGCCGGCCGGCTGCTCGGCCTGCGCACGGTCGGCGTGGTGCGCGGCCAGGAACTCGCCGGCCGCCCGCTCAACCCGTCGCTGGCCCGGTGCGTGTCCGACGGCATGCGGCTGCACTTCGTCGACCGGTCGACGTACCGCCGCAAGACGGAGCCGGAGACCCTCGCGGCCGTCCTGCGCGCGGCGGGCGCCGAGGACGCGTACGTCGTGCCCGAGGGCGGCAGCAACCGCCTCGCGGTGCGCGGCTGCCGGACGCTCGGCGCGGAGCTGGCCGGCCGGGCCGACGTGGTCGCGGTGGCCTGCGGTACCGGCGGCACACTCGCCGGCCTGGCCGCCGGACTCGGTGCCGACGGGCGCGCGCTGGGCGTTCCGGTGCTGAAGGGCGGCTTTCTGGCCGACGGGATACGGACCCTGCAGAGCGAGGCGTTCGGCGGCCCGCGCGGCGACTGGAGCCTCGACGACCGCTTCCACTTCGGCGGTTACGCCCGTATCACCGAGGAACTCGACACGTTCGCCGAGGACTTCGAACACCGGCACGGCGTACCCGTCGAACGTCTCTATGTCGCCAAGTTGCTTTACGCCCTTGTCACCCTGGCGGAGGAAGACGCCTTCCCGCGCGGGAGCACGGTCGCCGCCGTGATCACCGGCCGCCCCTTCCCCTGACCGGCGACCGCTAGGTCGTCTCCCGGTACGCCGCCGCCTCCTC
This sequence comes from Streptomyces sp., assembly GCF_031181555.1. Lineage (GTDB taxonomy): Bacteria > Actinomycetota > Actinomycetes > Streptomycetales > Streptomycetaceae > Streptomyces > Streptomyces fimbriatus. The sequence goes on from NZ_JAPSKQ010000217.1 coordinate 6,485, forward strand.
CAGATCCAGCCGGCGCAGCAGCGTCCGCAGCATCTCGTCGTCGATGTACCGGCCGTCGCGCAGTCTGACGAACACCTCGCGCTCCGCGCCGATCATCTCCCGCGACAGCCGCCGGTAGGTGTCGTCCGCCGTCTCCCCGGTGACCGGGTTGACCTGGCCGAGCCGCTCCCAGACGGCGTTGCGGCGGCGTTCCAGGACGGTGCGCAGCCGGTCGGCGAGCGGGGCGGGCAGGGCGTTGCGCTCGTCGGCCAGGAGCTCGTCCAGCCGCCGCTCGGCGGCCCGGGAGGCCTGCGCCTGGGCGTTGGCCTCCGCCAGGGTCTCGGCCTGCGCGTCGTGCTTGGGGAACTTCAGCACGCGGATCAGCGGGGGCAGGGTCAGGCCCTGCACGACCAGGGTGCCGATGACGGTGGTGAAGGTCAGGAAGAGCAACAGGTTGCGCTGCGGGAAGTCCTCGCCGTCGGCGGTGATCGGGATCGAGAAGGCGATGGCCAGCGAGACCACACCCCTCATCCCGGCCCACGCGATGACGAACGGCGTCTTCCAGCCGGGTTTCCCCTCGCGCTGCCGGATCCGCGCCGACAGCACCGGCGGCAGCCGGATCGCCGGGTACACCCACGCGAACCGCGTGACGACGACCACCGCGAAGACGGCGAGCGCGTACCAGGCGGCGTCGGCGCCCGCGTACTCCCCGAGGCCCCCGAGGACGACCGGCAGCTGCAGTCCGATGAGCGCGAACACCACGGACTCCAGCACGAACGCGACCATCTTCCACACCGCCTCCTCCTGGAGGCGGGTGGCGAAGTCGACCTCCCACGCGCGGTGCCCCAGATAGAGGGCGACGACCACGACGGCGATGACGCCGGAGGCGTGCACCTGCTCGGCGGCGGCGTAGGCGACGAACGGGATCAGCAGGGAGAGCGTGTTCTGCAGCAGCGCCTCCTTCACGTGCGTGCGCAGCCAGTGCAGGGGAGCCATCAGCACCAGGCCGAATGCCACCCCGCCGACCGCCGCGACCAGGAACTCCCCGATCCCCCCGGCCCAGGTCGCGCCCTCGCCGACCGCCGCCGCCACGGCCACCCGGAACGCGGTGATCGCGGTGGCGTCGTTCAGCAGGGACTCGCCCTGGAGGATGGTGGTGACCCGGGACGGCAGTCCGACCCGGCGCGCCACCGCCGTCGCCGCGACCGCGTCCGGCGGGGCCACCACGGCGCCGAACACGAGGGCCGCGGTCAGCGGCAGGCCCGGCACGATCAGGTACAGGGCCCAGCCGACGGCGAAGGTCGCGAACAGCACGTACCCCACCGACAGCAGCGCCACCGGCCGCAGCTGCGCCCGCAGGTCGAGGTAGGAGCTGTCGGTGGCCGCCGTGTGCAGCAGCGGGGGCAGGAGGAGCGGCAGGACGATGTGCGGGTCGAGCGTGTAGTCGGGCACCCCGGGGAGGTAGCTGACCGCCAGGCCGACCGCGACCAGCAGCAGCGGTGCCGGCACCCAGGTGCGCCGGGCGGCCGCGGCGATCGCGGCACTGCCCGCCACCAGCAACAGCAGGGGCATCACGTCCATGTCCGGCCCGCCCTCGTTTTCCGCACGGTCTTCCGCGCACCCGTCGTAATCTGGCCACCATGAAACAGTGCACGCATGCCGGCGCGCTGCCGCATCCGGAGCCCGTCCCCCTCAGCGAGACGTGCCCGGAGTGCCTGCGCGACGGCACGGAACCGGTGCAGCTGCGCCTGTGCCTGAGCTGCGGCCACGTCGGCTGCTGCGACTCCTCGCCGGGACGGCATGCGACGGAGCACCACAGGACGTCCGGTCACCCCGTGATGCGGTCCCACGAGCCGGGCGAGGACTGGCGCTGGTGCTTCGTCGATCACGTACTCGTGTGACCCGGCGGCACTCCGGTGCCGGACGGTTCGACCGTCTGACGTCTGGGTACGTCAATCCGGCGCGCGCTCTTCCCATTTGGGCCCGCAGACCCCTAGCCACGGAGCGTATTCATAGTTTTACTATGAGTGACAGCAGTGGCCGGGGTCCCGGGGACAGGATCGCCGAGAGCGCGATAGCGTCACCGCTGAACCACGTAGCGCGTTGCCCGGGGGGCGACCCCGGCCCTGAAACGCTTGTACCACCTTGGAGGTGAGGGTGTCCCAGATCGCAGGCGAGCCCGCGACCCAGGACTTCGTGGAAGTCCGGCTGCCGGCCGCGGGGGCCTACCTGTCGGTGCTGCGCACGGCCACGGCCGGGCTCGCGGCCCGTTTGGACTTCACCCTCGACGAGATCGAGGACCTGCGCATCGCGGTCGACGAGGCCT
>NZ_JAPSKQ010000050.1:0-12540 GCF_031181555.1 Streptomyces sp.
GAGCACGGCCACGAGGAAGAGCACGGCCACGAGCACGAAGGCGGCAAGGACCCCCACATCTGGCTCGACCCGGTCAAGTACGCCGAGGTCGCCGAGGGCGTCGGCAAGGCCTTCGAGAAGGCCGACCCGGACCACGCCGCCGACTACAGGAAGAACACCGAAACCCTGGTCGGCAAGCTGAACGACCTCGACGCGAAGTTCGAGACCGGCCTGAAGAACAAGAAGACCGAGGTCTTCATCACCACGCACGCCGCCTTCGGCTACCTCGCCGAGCGCTACGGCCTGACCGAGGAGGCCATCAACGGCCTCGACCCCGAGTCCGAGCCCAGCGGCGCCCGCGTGAAGGAACTCTCCCGGACGGCCGAGGCCGACGGCGTCACCACCGTGTTCTACGAGACGCTCGTCAGCGACAGGACCGCGAAGACCCTCGCCGACGACGCCGGACTGAAGACGGACGTCCTCGACCCGATCGAGGGCATCACCGACAAGTCCCGCGGCGACGACTACTTCCAGGTCATGGAGTCCAACCTCAAGGCCCTGCAGACGGCCCTGGGCGCCAAGTGATCGACCACCGGAGGGCGGCAGCATGACCGAGCCCGTCATATCCCTGCGCGGCGTCCGCGCCGACCTCGGCTCGCGCCCCGTCCTGCGCGGCATCGACCTCACCGTGCACCGCGGTGAGGTCGTCGCCCTGCTCGGCGCCAACGGCTCCGGCAAGTCGACGGCCGTGCGCAGCATCATCGGCCAGGTGCCCGTCGGCGCCGGCGAGATCGAGCTGTTCGGCACCCCGCGGCGCCGCTTCCGCGACTGGGCGCGCGTGGGCTACGTCCCGCAGCGCACCACCGCCGCGGGCGGCGTGCCGGCGACGGTGGCCGAGGTCGTCTCCTCGGGCCGCCTCGCGCGCACCCGCTTCGGCGTCTTCCGCAAGGCCGACCGCGAGGCCGTGCGCCACGCCCTGGACCTGGTCGGCATGGCGGACCGCGCCAAGGACTCCGTCGACGCGCTGTCCGGCGGCCAGCACCAGCGGGTCCTGATCGCCCGCGCGCTCGCCTCCGGACCCGACCTGCTGATCATGGACGAGCCGATGGCGGGCGTCGACCTGGCCAGCCAGGAGGTCCTCGCCGAGACGCTGCGGCACCAGGTCGCCGAGGGCGCCACCGTCCTGCTCGTCCTGCACGAACTGGGCCCGCTGGAGCCCCTGATCGACCGGGCGGTCGTCCTCCGCGACGGCTGCGTCCTGCACGACGGCCCGCCCCCGAAGGCCGTCGGCCAGCACGCGCTGCCCGGCCACGACCACGTCCACCCGCACGCACCGGCGGGCGCCGAACCGATCCGCACGGGACTGCTGAGCTGATCCGATGGAAATCCTGAACTACGCCTTCATGCAGCGGGCGCTGCTCGCCGCCGTCCTGGTCGGCATCACCGCCCCCGCCGTCGGCATCTACCTCGTGCAGCGCCGCCAGGCCCTGATGGGCGACGGCATCGGCCACGTCGCCATGACCGGCGTCGGCCTCGGCTTCCTGCTCAGCTGGTCCCCGGTGTGGATGGCCACGCTCGTCTCCGTCCTCGGCGCCGTCCTGATGGAGCTGATCCGCTGGTACGGCAGGACCCGCGGCGACATCGCCCTCGCGATGCTCTTCTACGGCGGCATGGCGGGCGGCGTGATGTTCATCAACCTCGCGCCGACCGGCTCCAACGCGAACCTCACCTCGTACCTGTTCGGCTCCCTGTCGACGGTCTCCGAGTCCGACGTGACGGCCATCTGCGTCCTGGCCGCGTTCGTCGTCCTGGTCACGATCGGCCTGCGCCGGCAGCTGTTCGCGGTCAGCCAGGACGAGGAGTTCGCGCGGGTCACGGGCCTGCCGGTGCGCTTCCTGAACCTGCTGACGGCGATCACGGCGGCGGTGACGGTCACGGTCGCGATGCGGGTGGTCGGCCTGCTGCTGGTGAGCGCCCTCATGGTGGTCCCCGTCGCGGCGGCCCAGCAGCTCAGCCGCAGCTTCGCCGCCACCTTCGCCATCGCCGTCGCGATCGGCGTGAGCGTGACCATCGGCGGCACGGTCACCTCGTACTACCAGGACGTGCCGCCCGGCGCGACGATCGTGCTGCTGACGATCGGCGCGTTCATCGCGCTGACCGCGCTGGCCACCCCGCTGGCCCGCCGCCGCGCCCGGGCGCTGGCCGCCGCCCAACCCGGCGGCGATCCCGCGGAGTGCGCGATTCCAGCCAGCCGCGAGGCCACCGACGGGATCGGCGTCTGACCCACCTCTGCCCGGACTGGCACAATGGCCCGGGCAGAGGCAGACGTGAGGAGGCAATCCGGTGACGACCGCAGGACCGCCCGTGAAGGGCCGCGCCACCCGGCAGCGTGCCGCTGTGGCGGCTGCGCTCCAGGAGGTCGACGAGTTCCGCAGCGCGCAGGAACTCCACGACATGCTCAAGCACAAGGGCGACTCGGTCGGGCTCACCACGGTCTACCGCACCCTGCAGTCCCTCGCCGACGCCGGCGAGGTCGACGTCCTGCGCACCGCCGACGGCGAGTCCGTCTACCGCCGCTGCTCCACCGGCGACCATCACCACCACCTGGTCTGCCGCGGCTGCGGCAAGGCGGTCGAGGTGGAGGGCCCGGCCGTGGAGAAGTGGGCCGAGGCCATCGCCGCCGAACACGGCTACGTCAACGTGGCGCACACGGTCGAGATCTTCGGCACCTGCGCGGAGTGCGCGGCGGACCGGGGCGCCTGAACCACGTCGAGCTGCGGGGGCCCGGGGACTTCGGTCCCCGGGCCCCTTCGTCTCACTGCCCGCCTTCCATCGCCAGCAGCTCCTCGTTCGGGATCGCGCCGCCGAAGCGGCGGTCGCGGGAGGCGAATTCGAGGCAGGCGCGCCACAGGTCACGGCGGTCGAAGTCCGGCCACAGGACGTCCTGGAAGACCATCTCGGCGTAGGCGCTCTGCCACAGCAGGTAGTTGGACGTGCGCTGCTCACCGCTCGGCCGCAGGAACAGGTCCACGTCCGGCATGTCCGGGTAGTAGAGGTACCTGGCGAAGGTCTTCTCGTTCACCTTCGACGGGTCGAGCCGCCCGGCCCGCACGTCCTCCGCGAGCGCCTGCGCGGCGTCCGCGATCTCCGCGCGCCCGCCGTAGTTCATGCAGAAGTACAGCGTCAGCCGGTCGTTGTCCTTGGTCTGCTCCTGGGCGATCTGGAGCTCCTTGGCCACCGACTTCCACAGCTTGGGCATCCGCCCCACCCAGCGCACCCGCACCCCGAGCTCGTCCAGCTGGTCGCGGGTCTTGCGGATGAAGTCGCGGTTGAAGTTCATCAGGAAGCGCACCTCGTCCGGCGAGCGCTTCCAGTTCTCGGTGGAGAAGGCGTACAGGGAGATGGCGCCGACGCCCATCTCGATCGCGCCCTGGAGCACGTCCAGCACCCGCTCGGCCCCGACCTTGTGCCCCTCGGTGCGCGGCAGGCCCCGTTCCTTGGCCCAGCGCCCGTTGCCGTCCATGACGATCGCCACATGGTTCGGGACCAGCTCCCCGGGGAGCTTCGGGGGCCGTGCGCCGGAGGGGTGCGGTTCCGGCGTCCTGTACTCCCGGCGCTGGCGCCCCAGGAACCCGCGTACGGCCATGTGTCTCTCGTCTCCTCGTGCCGACGGTTTCGTACTTACTTCTCGACGTACCGGAGCGAACGCAGCCCGCGCTCCAGATGCCAGTGCAGGTAGGCGGACACCAGCCCGCTCCCCTCCCGGACGTACCGCGCCTCGCACGCGTCCGCGGTCTCCCAGTCTCCCGTGAGCAGCGCCCCGAGCAGTTCCAGGGCCTGCGGCGAGGGTACGACGCTGCCGGGCACCCGGCAGTCGACGCAGACGGAGCCGCCGGACGCGACCGAGAAGAACCGGTTCGGCCCGGGCATCCCGCACTTCGCGCAGTCGCCGAAGCTGGGCGCGTAGCCGTTGACGGCGAGGGAGCGCAGCAGGAACGCGTCGAGGACGAGATGCGGCGCGTGCTCGCCCCGGGCGAGCGTCCGCAGGGCCCCGACCAGCAGCAGATACTGCTGCACCGCCGGCTCGCCCTCGTGGTCGGTGAACCGCTCGGCGGTCTCCAGCATCGCCGTGCCGGCGGTGTAGCGGGCGTAGTCGGTGACGATCCCGCCGCCGTACGGCGCGATGGTCTCGCTCTGCGTGCACAGCGGCAGGCCGCGCCCGACCAGCTCGCTCCCCTTCGAGAAGAACTGCACGTCCACGTGCGAGAACGGTTCGAGGCGCGCGCCGAACTTCGACTTCGTCCGGCGCACCCCCCTCGCCACGGCGCGTACGCGGCCGTGACCGCGCGTGAGCAATGTGATGATCCGGTCCGCCTCACCCAGCTTCTGGGTGCGCAGCACGATGCCGTCGTCGCGGAACAGACTCATGGCATCCATTGTCGCCCACGTTCAAGGCACCTCACCGCGGCTGCGGGCATTGGCGTACGCGGTCGCCGCACGCAGCCGCTCGGCCGGGGTCGCCTGGCGGACGGCACCCGGGTCGGCGTCCCACTCCCTGCCGCCGCCGTACGGTCTCAGCTGGACGTAGGGCCCCTCATGCCCCATCACGATGCCGATCCGCTCGGTCCGGGTGTCCACGACGCACGCACCGACCGGCGGCTTCACCGCACCACCGCCGACGCGATCCTCCGGGCGGTCTCGACGGAGCACCGTCCCAATTCGACGAGCGGACAGGGCGCCTCCCGCGCAAGACTCACCGGGTCCAGCCCCAGTGACGGCAGAGTGATTCCGGCCTTCGCGAGTGCCGCCCGCAATTCTTTCACCGCTTCCTCCGCTTCTTCGACGCAGAGCGCCGAGTGCTGTGCCTTCACCGTGATCCCCTTCCCGTTCGACTTTCACTCTTCGCATCACAATGGTGACCTTCCGCGCTTACACTCGGGAAGGGTTTGCGCGCTACAGGCGCGGGGCTGCGCAAAGGGGCGGAGAAGGGGGCAGCAATGGCCAACGGTTCGCGCCAGGCGGCGTGGGAGTTCTTCGGTGCGGAGCTGAAGCGGCGACGCGAGGACACGGGGTTCACGCAGGTGGAGCTGGGGGCGCGGGTGTTTGTCTCCGGCGGCTATATCGGCCAGTTCGAACAGGCCATTCGGAAACCTCAATTGGATGTGGCGCAGCGGATCGACGAGGCGCTGCAAACCGACGGTGTTTTCGAGCGATTGTGCAGGAAGCTGATTGAAGACCGGCGGTATGCGGATTACTTCGCGGGGGTGGTGGAGCTTGAAGCGCTGGCGACAAACATCTCCGAGTTCGCGCCCGCGCTGGTGCCGGGACTCCTCCAAACTCCGGAGTACGCGCGTGCAGTCACGCTGGCGATGAACCCGTTCGCGCCGGACGAGTACATCGAGGAGAAGGTGTCCGGCCGGATCGAGCGGGCCCGGATCCTCAAGGACGCCACGCGCCCCGGGTACTGGGTGATCCTGCACGAGAACGTGCTCCGCGTGCCCGTCGGCGGGCCCACCGTCATGGCCGAACAACTGGAGCACGTGACCAAGCCGGCGCGGACGCGGACGGTGGTGGTGCAGGTGCTGCCGTACGCGGCGGGGGCGTACGCGCTCATGAACGGGATGGTCGTGCTCATGGAGTTCGAGGACGCACCGCCAACGGCCTATACGGAAGCCGTGTATTCGGGGAACCTGCTCGATGATCCGGCCGTGGTGAAGCGAACGCACTCGGCATACGATCTGCTCAGGGCCGCCGCCCTGTCCCCTGAGGCGTCCCTGGCCCTGATCGAATCGGCCGCGAAGGACCACAGACGATGCGCGAGTACGTCCTGAGCAACGCACAGTGGCGCAAGAGCAGCTACAGCGACGGCAACGGCGGAAGCTGCGTCGAGGTCACCGACGCGGTCCCCGGTGTCGTCCCCGTCCGGGACAGCAAGCTGACCGACGGACCGGTGATCGTCGTCGGGTCGACGGCCTGGACGGAGTTCGTGGGCACCGTCGGGGCCACGTGTCAGCACCCGCCCGCTGCGGCCCACCCCTGCCCCTCACCCTCCGCCCTGGGGTAAACCCCAGGGGAAACAGGCCCGTTGTCCGGATGTGAGGTGCGGCGGGTGTGGGCGAGGCTCAAGGGCATGACGCAGACCACACGCGACGCCGTCCTCACCGCCGTACCCGCCGCCCTCCTCGTCGCCCTGCTCCCGCCACTGACCGCCTCCGCCGTACCCGCCGCTCCGGCGACCGCCGCGTCCTCCCTGTCCTGGGGGCCCTGCGAAGGCACGGGCACCGGCTCGGACCCCCGTCAGCAGTGCGCCACCCTCCGCGTCCCCATGGACTACGCCGATCCCCGCGGCCCGGAGATCTCCCTCGCGCTGTCCCGGATCCCCGCCGAGAACCCGAAGGCCCGGCGCGGAGCCCTGTTCCTCATCCCCGGCGGGCCGGGGGGCTCCAGCCTCAGCGCCCCCTCCGGCAAGGGGCAGAAGCTTCCGCGGGAGGTGCGCGACCGGTACGACCTGATCGGGTTCGCCCCGCGCGGGCTCGCCCCGTCCACGGCCGTCGACTGCGGGCTGGAGCACGGCGACCTCGCCGCCACCAGGCTGCGTCCCTGGCCCGCTCCGGACGGCACGATCGACGCGAACATGGCCACCGCGCAGCGCATGGCGGACGCCTGCGCGCGCAACGGCGGCGAACTGATCCGGCACCTCAGCACCGCGAACAACGCCCGCGACCTCGACCGCGTCCGGGCCGCGCTCGGGGAGCGGAGGATCTCGGCGTGGGGCGTGTCGTACGGGACGTACGTCGGAGCCGTCTACCGCCAGATGTTCCCGCACCGGACGGACCGGATCGTGCTGGACAGCAACGACGACCCGGACCCGGCCCGGGTCGCCCGCGCCTGGCTGGCCGGGCACGAGCAGGGCGTGGAGGACACCTTCCCGCACTTCGCCGCGTGGGCGTCGGCGCCCGGCAACCCGGACCGGGTGGCGGAGACGGCCGCCGAGGTGCGCCCGGTGTTCCTGCGGCTCGCCGCCCGCCTCGACCGCGAGCCGATCCCCTGGCCCGGCGCCAACCCCGAGGAACTGAACGGCGACGTCCTGCGCCAGACCATGCTGGACAGCCTCTACCGGCCCAGCCGCTACCCCGCCCTGGCGCAGCTGATGCTGGCCGCGCAGGCCGGCACGGTGCCGCCCGCGCCGGCCTCCCCGCCGGAGCCGGTGCTGCAGAACGTCGCCGCCGTGGGCGCGGGGACGCTCTGCAACGACGTGGCCTGGCCCAAGTCCCCCGCCGCGTACGAGAAGGACGTCGCCGAGAGCCGCGCCAAGTACCCGCTCACCGCCGGCATGCCGCGCAACGCCATGCTCTGCGCCGCCTGGCCGTACCCGCCCCGCGAGGCTCCGGTGCGGATCACCGACCGCGGGCCGTCCAACGTCCTGCTGGTGCAGAACGAGCGGGACGTCGCCACCCCGCTGAGCGGCGCGCTGAAGCTGCGTGAGGCGCTCGGCCGCCGGGCCGTCATGGTCACCGTGAACTCCACCGGCCACGACGCCTACCTCGCCCACGGCAACGAGTGCGGCGACCGCACGGTCTCCCGCTTCCTCGCGACCGGCGAACGCCCCGCCCGGGACGTGTACTGCCGCTGAGGAACGGGGCCGGCGGAACCTTCCGGACCGCTCGTCCGACCGGACGATGAACTGCCGATGACGCCGTTGGCGTGACGTTTCGCCCCGGTCGCAACCGGGGCGGGCGCGGTCGGTCTCCTGTCCTGCAGAACCGACACCCCTGGGTGAGGAGACCGACATGACCGCCACCGCTTTCGAGTACGGCCCGGACCACGCCTTCGCCGAGGGCGACTACCTGCTCTCCCCGCCGAACCCGGCCGACCGTCTCGACACCGCCATCGCCCCGCGCGACCGCCGGCGGCTGGAACTCCAGGCGGCCCTCACCGCGGCCGGCGTCCCGCCCCGCCCCGAGGACCGCGAGGCCATCGACAGCCTCAGCGCGCTGTCCGCCGGCATCAACACCACCATCCAGCGCTGGCTGCACCACACGCTCTGACGGACACGGGCCCGCCCGCGTGTCACGGCGTCCCCGGCGCCACCAGCCCCGACTCGTACGCCACGATCACCAGTTGGGCCCGGTCCCGTGCCCCCAGCTTGCCCATGATCCGGCTGACGTGGGTCTTCGCCGTGAGCGGGCTCAGCCCCAGCGACTCGGCCACCTCGGTGTTGTTGAGCCCGCGCGCGACCAGCGTGAGCACCTCCCGCTCGCGGTCCGACAGGCAGTCGGGCCCGGCGGTCACCGGCGGGGACGGGTTGCGCAGGAACCGCTCGATCAGCCGTGCCGTGGGGCCCGGTGAGAGCAGGGCCTCGCCGGCGGCGACCGTGCGGATGGCGTCCAGGAGTTCGGCGGGCCTGGTGTCCTTGACCAGGAAGCCGGAGGCGCCGGCGCGCAGCGCGTCCACGATGTTCTCGTCGGTGTCGTAGGTGGTGAGGACGAGGACCTTCACCCCGGCGAGGTCCTCGTCGGCCGCGATGAGGCGGGTCGCCTCGATGCCGTCGAGGTCGGGCATGCGGATGTCCATGACGACGAGGTCGGCACGCTCGGTGCGGGCCAGCTCCGCCGCCCGACGGCCGGTGCCGGCCTGGCCGACGACCTCCATGTCGGGCGCCGACTCGACGAGCATCGCGAACGCCTCGCGTACGAGGGTCTGGTCGTCGGCGAGCAGCACTCTGATGGTCATCCGCTTCCTTCCGCGGTCGTGACGGACTCCGCCGGAGCCGGAGCCGGAGCCGGAGCCGAATGCGGAGCCGCGGGAGGTGCCAGCGGCAGGGTCGCCGTCACCTGGAAACCGCCCCCCGCGCGTGCTCCGGCGTCGAGTGTGCCGCCCACGCTGCGCGCCCGTTCCCGCATGCCGACCAGACCGAACCCGGGGTTGCCGCCGGGCGCGGGACCGGTGCCGTCGTCGGTGACGGACAGGTGCAGGGCGCCGTCCTCCTCGCGCAGGTCGATGCGGACGGACGGTTCGGGGCCGGCGTGGCGGACGGCGTTGGTCAGCGCCTCCTGCACGATGCGGTAGGCGGCGGCGCCGACGGCGGGCGGGACCGGGCCGTGCCGGACGGTCCGCTCGACGCGGGCGCCCGCGAGGCGGGCGGCCTCCACCAGGTCGGGCACGCCGTCGAGGCCGGGCAGCGGGCCGCGGGCGTCCCCGGAGCCGTGGTCCCGGAGCACCTCCAGCGTCGTACGGAGTTCGCCGCGGGCCGTCCGGCACGTCTCGGCGATGTCGTCGAGGGCCTTGGCGACGGTCTCCCGGTCGAGCCGTTCGGGGTCGGCGGCCAGGACGTGCGCGGCGACGGAGGTCTGCACGCCGATGAGGGTGATGCTGTGGGCGAGCAGGTCGTGCAGGTCGCGGGCGATGCGCAGGCGTTCCTCGGCGACCCGGCGGCGGGCCTCCTCCTCGCGGGTGCGTTCGGCGCGTTCGGCGCGTTCGACGATGGCGGCGACGTACTGGCGGTAGAAGCGGACGTCGACGCCCAGGAAGAGCACGGCGATGACCCAGCCGGTGATGCGCACCAGCTCCACGAAGCCGTCGGGGTTGGTGAGCGCGTTCATGGTGAGCGTCACGCCGATGATGCAGGAGCCGACGATCAGCGTGCGGCGCGGTGTGCCGGTCGCCGCGACGGTGTACAGGGCCAGCATGGAACCGGCGACGGGCGCGGCGTGGTTGTGGTCGAGCGCGTGGTAGGGCGCGATGCAGGCCAGGACGAGCAGCAGCACGGTCAGCGGCCGGCGTCGCCGCCACGCCAGGGGCACGTGACCGGTGAGCAGCAGCGCCCAGCCGAGCGCGTCGGGTCTGCGGCCGTGGTCGACGAGCAGGGCGACCGCGACGGCGACGGCGGCGAGGAAGGCCGCCAGCACCGCGTCGTTGCGGACGGCGTGCGGGGCGGTCAGGGGGTCGCGGTTGATCGCCGCCATGATCCGCTCGCCGGTGCCGGGGCGCTCGGGTGGCGTGGTCGGGGGCGTCGGGTGGTCCGCTGTCGTCGTTGCCTGCACGGGGTTCATCCTCCGGGAGGAGGGCGCCCCTCCGGGAGGGAGGGGCCCCTTTGTCGTCGCGCCGGTGCTACACCGGTTCCGGCTGCCGTTCCTGCCGTACCGGCTCGGGCGCCCGGGAGAGCCGGCCCGGCCACCACACCCGGCGCCCCAGGGCGACGCTCGCGCTGGTGACGAGGTAGGTGCGGACGAGGAAGGTGTCCAGCAGGACGCCGACCGCGATGACGAAGCCCAGTTCGACGAGTTGCACCATCGGCATGGTGGTGAGCACCGCGAAGGTGGCCGCGAGGACGAGCCCGGCGGAGGCGACGACCCCGCCCGTGGTGCGCAGCGCGATGAGCGCGGCCTCGGCGGGTTCGGTGCCGTTCAGGGACTCCTCGCGCATGCGGTGCACGAGGAAGATGCCGTAGTCGACGCCCAGCGCCACCAGGAACACGAAGGACAGCAGCCCCAGCCCCGGGTCCGTGCCCTCGAAGCCGAGGAGCGGCCCGAAGACGAGTCCGCCGATGCCGAGGGCGGCGCCCCACACGGCGACCACGGCGGCGACCAGGAGCAGCGGCGCGACCAGGGAGCGCAGCAGGGCGACGAGGATGAGCAGCACGGACAGCAGCACGATCGGCACGACGATCATCGTGTCGCGGGCGTTGGTGTCCTCCAGGTCGATCTGCTCGGCGCTGGCGCCGCCGACGTAGGAGCCGTCGAGGTTCTCGCGCAGATCCTTGATGGCGGCGGTCTCGCCGGCGGACTGGGGCGGGGCCGCGGCGAGCACGGTGATCTCGGTCCAGCCGCCGCCGCTGCGGCCCCGCTCGGCGCTCTGGACGCCACGGGTGTCGCGGGCCTCGGCGAGGGCGGCGTCGGCGCGGTCCGTGGGGGCGATGACGGTGATGGGCCGGGTGCCGCTCTCGGGGTAGGCGGCGGCGAGGGTCTCCATGGCGGCGACCGCGTCGGGCTTGGTGGTGAAGGAGTCCTCCTGCTTGAGGGTGCCGGGCAGGTTCAGCGTGCCCAGGGCGAGCGCGCCGAGCAGGACGGCGCCGCCCGCGAGGACGGTGAGGGGCCGGCGGCCGGCGGAGCTGCCCATGGCGGTGAACAGGGAGCGGCGGGCCTTGGGGGTGCTGCCGTAGCGGGGTACGAGCGGCCAGAAGACGCGGCGGCCGAGCAGGACGAGGACGGCGGGCAGCAGGGTCAGCATGGCGGCCAGGGCGCACAGCACGCCGACGGTGCCGAGCGGGCCCATGCCGCGGCTGGAGTTGAGGTCGGCGGCGAGCAGGCACAGCAGTCCGGCGGCGACGGTGCCGGAGGAGGCGAGCACGGCGGGGCCGCAGCCGCGCAGCGCGGCGGCCATGGCGTCGTACGGCCGCTCGACGCGGCGCAGCTCCTCCCGGTAGCGGGAGACGAGCAGCAGCGCGTAGTCGGTGCCCGCGCCGAAGACGAGGATCGTCATGATGCCGGCGGACTGGCCGGACACGGGGGTGTCGAACCACTGGTTGAGGCCGTAGGCGACGCCCATCGACAGGTAGTCGGCGATCCCCGCGACGGTGAGCGGGACGAGCCACAGGAACGGGCTGCGGTAGATGAGGATCAGCAGCAGGGCGACGACGCCGGCGGTGGTGTAGAGCAGCGGTCCGTCGAGGGAGTCGTAGACCTCGGAGGCGTCGGTGGCGAGCGCGCCCGCCCCGCCGACCTCGACGCTCAGCCCGTCACCGCCCCGGGCGATGTCCCGTACGGCGTTCACCAGTTCGTCGCGGGCTTCCTCGTCCTGGCCGGGCTCGGTGCTGGCCACCGGGTACATCAGGGTGGTGCCGTCCTCGGACGGCACGGCGGCCGGCCGGCCGGTCAGCGTGTGGGCGCCCGCGATCTCGGCGATCTGGTCGGCGGCGGTGGCCTTGTCGGTGGCGGTCAGGCCGCCGTCCCGGTGGTAGACGACGACCATCTCGGTGGCCTCGCCGCCGGGCAGCCGGTCCTGGATCTTCGCGACCTGCGTGGAGTCGGCGCTCGCCGGCAGATAGTCGACCGCCCGGTCGCGCTGTACGTCCGACAGCTTCGAGGCGAACGGCGAGGCGAGCGCCAGCACGGCGATCCACAGCCCGAGCACCAGCCAGGGCACGGCTCGCCGTCGCCCCGAACTCATTTTCCCTGCGGCCCCCATGGGACGGGTCTCCCTCCGGTCGGGTGTCTGGGTCGGTCTCCAGACTCCCGGCGCGAAGGGGCCGGTTCGTCGGGCGCGAGGGCGAGTTGCGGGGTACTGCGCGGGGCGGTGCGGGGGCGGGGATACTCCCGGGGGAGTAACCGGGGCCGGTACGCGGGGCGGCCGGCCCGTGCCCCGCCCGGTCCTGCCGGTCACCCGGGTGCCGATCCGCTCGGCCCCTGCCGGTCACCCACGTGCCGCCCCGCTCAGCCCCTGCCGGTCACCCACGTGCCGCCCCGCTCAGCCCCTGCCGGTCGCCCACGTGCCGCCCCGCTCAGCCCCGGTCGACCATCCAGGTGCCGTCCTCCTCGTCGTCGACCCGCACCTCCAGTTCGC
>NZ_JAPSKQ010000050.1:12640-27483 GCF_031181555.1 Streptomyces sp.
GCCCCTGCCGGTCACCCACGTGCCGCCCCGCTCAGCCCCTGCCGGTCGCCCACGTGCCGCCCCGCTCAGCCCCGGTCGACCATCCAGGTGCCGTCCTCCTCGTCGTCGACCCGCACCTCCAGTTCGCGCAGGCTCATGCCGGCCTCCCAGAGTTCCCTGAAGCGCTTCATCCGGTCCTGGACGTGGTCCGGTCGCGCGATGAGCCGGGTCCTGACGTTGACGTCGCGCAGGTCCTGGTCGATCTCGAAGGACACCGTCTCGTCGTAGACGATGAAGTCGTTGGTGGTGCCGCGCAGCAGGTGCGGCGGCAGTTCCGGCAGGACCGCCACGCGCACCTCGATGTGCAGCACCTCCTGTTCCTCGCACAGCCGCAGCAGCCGGTCGTCCAGTTCCCGCGCGCTCTCCAGCAGGAACAGCCGCCGTACCGGCACCCCGTGTTCGACGATCGCCTCGTGCTGGGCGTGGAGGTAGCGGCTGGCGGGCTCGCTGTTCCAGAACTCCCGGTCGACGGAGGTGCTGGTGGCGCAGATGGACTGCTCCGCGGCGCGGGTGAGGGTGAGCATCCAGTCGTGGTTCTCGCCGGGGCACTCCGCGGTCAGGGTGGTGAGGTCCGTCATGTGCCCGATGACCCGCTGCATCTCCAGGCGGACGAAGGTGGACAGGATCGGGGGTCCGGGCGCCAGGACCTCGGCGAAGTTGGCGGCCAGGTCGGGCACCGCCTCGATGCGGACCCGGGCCGGCGCCGGCGGGGGCTCGGCGGGGCGGTCCAGCGCGACGAGACGGGTCTCGACGAGTTGCCGCATGTCCTCGGTGTGCCGGGTCAGGCCGCTCTGCAGAGCGTCGTGGCGCCGCAGCCCGTCCCGTACGGTGGCGGCCGTCTCGGCCAGCAGGCTCTCCGTGCGCCGGGCCCGTTCCTCCGCCGCCCGGTCCGGGCCGATCAGGTGCTGGACGGCCACCGCGGCGGCGGCGCAGAGTCCGGCGGCGGCGAGTTGCCGCGCCGGACCGTCCTCCGGGCTCAGCAGCGCGGCGGCGCCCCAGGCGAGGAGGCCGAGGACGAGGCCGACCAGCAGCCTGCGCGGCCACGGGCCCGGGTCGGCCTTGCGGTCCGGCCCGTTCGCCGCGAGGGCGGCCGCCGGCCGGTCCGGGAGGGATTCCGTGCGGGGCGGGCCCTGCGGGCCGGGGATCTTCCCGTTGCCCGCACGGTCCGGCGTGCCCGTCGTGCCGGGCGGGCCCACCGTGTCTTCGGGCTGGGGTGACTGTGCCGTGCTCATCTCGCTTCTCCCCCCGTTGGGATGCGCGTCGGATCGGGATGCGGGGATGTGCGTGGGGTCGGGCCGGGTCCACTCGGGGCCGGTGGGCCTTCGGGGTGTCGGGTCAGGGAACCGGCTCCACCTCCCGGTGCGGCGAGGGGATCGCGTGCAGGGTGAGCTGGTCGCGGATGCGCTGCACCAGCGTCTGCCACTGCCGGGTGAAGCCGGGCCGTTCCTCCAGCACGTCCCACAGCGGGGCGAGTTGCTCCGCCACCCGGGCCCGTGGCATCCACAGGTGCAGCAGGTGGTCGACGGCGGGCCGCAGCGCCCTGACGACGGGGGGACGGTCGTCCTCCGCCGTCGGCCGCGGACGGGCGGGCGGTGGAGCGGATCCCAGACGGATGCCGTCCAGGATGCGGACCACGGTGGTGAGCAGCCAGTCGTGCAGGGCGAGGTCGTCGCAGAGGCCGGCGACATCGGCGCTGCGGGTGTCCTCGGGGACCCGCAGCCGTACGGTGCGCAGCTCGTCCTCGGCGAGGGTGAACCGCTCGATCGAGGGGCCGTCACCGGGGTCCGCGGGCAGGGCCACCCAGCGGAGCCGGGTGGGGCGGGACTTGAGGGGCGGCCGCTGGTCGAGCAGGGGGTGGCGCAGCAGCCGCGTGAGCAGCCCGCCGGCGATCAGGCCGACGTCGAGGTCGCCGTGCCGTCCGCCGGCGAGCAGCCCCTGGGCGACCGCCTCGCGGGGCAGTGTCCCGAACGGCTCGACCACTCCGGGCCGCACCAGGTAGTGGCCCCAGGGCCGGCGGTGGTCGGGACCGGCGGCGGGGACGCGGAAGTACGCGGAGCTCTGCAGGACGCGTCCCTCGGTGAGCGAGGCCCGTGCGGCGACCGTACCGACCGCGCGGACCCGGGAGCCGTTGGCGCTGGGCAGGGGGCAGTCGACGCCGGTGAGGATGTCGGGGGAACGTCCGTAGAGGTTGGGGCGCTCGGAGAGCAGGACCCGCTCGTCGGCGCGCAGTCCGAGGAGCTGGGCGGCGGCCCGGCTGTCGAGCGCCTGCTGGGCGGGCAGCAGACAGGTGCGGACCTCGCCGCAGGCGAGCACGGCGTGCGGTGCGCTCTCCCCCGGCCGCACGTCAGGCCCCCGCGTAGAAGACGTAGGAGACGCGGTCGGCCACCGAGTCGGGGACGGCCACGGCCTCGCGGGCGGACCGCTCGGTGACCTGGCGCAGCGCCTCCGGGTCCACCTCGGTCTGGTCGAGGATCACGCGGACGGCGTGCTCGACGGGTAAGAACCGGTTGGGCAGCACCGAGCAGGTCCGGTAGGCGGCGAACGGGTCCGCCCGGGGGTTGAGCCGGATCAGCGGGGGCAGTTCGTCCCAGTCCTCCGGGAAGCCGGAGGCGGTGTGCGGGTGGGGGACGAGGACGGGCTCGCCCTGGTTGCGCAGCAGTCCGAGGCGGGCGAGCTGCCACACCGCGGCGAGGAAGGGGCAGGACCAGGTGCGGTGTCCGCCGGGGGTGTCGCTCCAGAGTTCGACGTCCAGGAAGACCGAGTGGCGGCGGGCGGCGGTCTCCTTGGGCGGCTGCCAGGCGGTGGCCTTCTTCATCGCCTGCGGGGCGCGTGCGACGGGGCTGCGCTCGCCGTTGGCCAGCCAGCCGGTCTGGGTGGCCGGCGGGCGGATGCCGTAGCTGCCGGGCGGCGGTTCCTCGACGAGGCGGCCGGCCACCGCCTCGGCGACCGGCACCTTGCCGGCGTCCGCGCAGGCGGACTCGCGGGCCAGGTAGTCGACGACCAGTCCGGCCCGGTCGGCCTCCGCCAGCAGCAGCGGGACGAGTTCGGCGGGGCTGGAGAAACGGGTGAAGTAGTCGTCGATCAGGAAGCAGGTGCTGATCCGGGGGCGTCTGCCGCCGGCCCGGTCGGCCGCGACGGTGCGCGCCGCCTCCACCCAGGGGCGGACCCGGTCGAAGTGGTGCCGCAGGTGTTCGGGGCCCGCCTCGAAGTCCTCCATGTAGAAGTGGCCCAGCTCCAGGGAGAGGTGGGACAGGGGCACCGCCTGGGTGCGTGGTTCGGCGGTGGTTTCGCGGAACACCGCGTCCGTCATGGCCGCCCCCAGTGGGAGTCGTCGGTCAGGCGCCGGGCGATCTCCTCCAGCGCCTCCAGGGTCTCCTTGTTGGCGATCTGGGTGGCGAGCACGTCCTCTTCGGTGATCAGCTGTTCGCGCCACTGCAGGATGGGCTCCAGCGGTACGACGCCGAGGACGACGCTGTCGCCGATGCGGTGCTCGGCGGCGAGCCGGCGCAGCGCCTCGTCGCAGGCCTGCATCCAGGCGGCCTGGGCGGGTGAGCCCTGGGCCCACAGCGGCGACTCCGGATCGGGCACGGCGGCCCGGACGAAGCGGATGTTGTCCCGCAGGGTCTGCTCGTCGTGCCCGCGGTCGACACCGCCCTTGATGATGCCGTTCTCCTTGTGGACGAGTCCGGAGGCGGCGATCACGTGCTGGCGGGTCCAGCGGTGGAAGACGAGCCAGCGGAAGGGGACGTAGCGCATCCGGGGGTGGGCCGTCGCCGCCAGGACCATGTCCACGGCGTAGCTGCGGCCGGCGCTCAGGTCCACCACGACGAGGTCGAACTCGCCGTGGAGCCGCAGCAGGAGGTCGGCGCACCGCTCCAGGGCGTCCTCACCGGTGGCGAACTCGCCGCCGCCGGCGTCGCCGGGGAAGAGGACCAGGCGTCCGGACTGGTTGGGCCGGGCGCGCAGCAGGGGGTGCTCGGTCTGCCGCCAGACGTCGATCCTGGCCGGCTCGGTGACGTCGCCCTCCAGGTAGGAGTGCAGGCCCCGTTCCTCGGTGCCGCGCATCGCGCCGGGGACGTCGAAGACGGCGGCGGCGGTCGGCGAACCGAAGTCGAAGTCGACGTACGCCACGTGATCGCCGGTGAGGGCCCGCTGGTAGGCCAGATTGGCGCTGGTCACCGAGCGGCCCGTGCCTCCTTTGTCGGAGGCGGCGAAGACGAGCACGGCTCACACCTCCTGTGCGGCGGCGCCCCGGGCCTGGGCCAGGGTGTCGAGTTCCTGGAGCACGGGCAGGGCCAGCGCGAAGGCGGTGGCGGGCCGGTCGTCGACCAGGCTGCGGGCGTGGTCCAGACGGCTTTCTATGCTCCGCATGGCCCGTGCCCGGCTTCCGTCGGCGACGGCGGAGGCCTCCAGCTGTTCCTTGCCGAACAGATGGGTGGCCTCGCTGAGCAGCTCCCGGGCCAGCTGGGCGAGTTCGGGACTGCGGATGGGCTGCTGTTCGTACAGGTTGCGGGCGGCGACCAGGCACTCGGTGACGCGTTCGGTGATGCTCCAGGACAGGCGCCGGTTGAGGCCGCGCGCGTCCGGGTAGACGGCCCGTGCGTTGTCCCAGAGGCCGGCG
Source organism: Streptomyces sp. (assembly GCF_031181555.1). Lineage (GTDB taxonomy): Bacteria > Actinomycetota > Actinomycetes > Streptomycetales > Streptomycetaceae > Streptomyces > Streptomyces fimbriatus. The sequence goes on from NZ_JAPSKQ010000050.1 coordinate 17,301, forward strand.
CCCTCGCCCTCCTCGATCCGCCGGTTCCACAGGTGCTCGAACGTCTGCTCGGCGAGGCGCAGCAGGCGGTCCTGGGCGTCGATGTTCCGGGAGAGTTCGGCGAGCTGGATGATCCGCTTGAGCAGCTGGGCCGAGAAGTCGGTCATCCGCCACTGCAGGAGCGCCCCGGAGCGTTCGGACCCGGCGAGCGGCATGGTCACCCCCGGGTCGTGCAGTCCGACGGCGGGGTCGTTCCGCGTCATCCGGCTGGTGACCCGGCCGCGGTCGGCGAGGCGCTCCATGATGGCGACGGTGCGGGTGAGGTCGTCGTCGGTCGCCTTCCGGCGGACCAGGTCGTGGACGAGGATGGCCGCGACGGTCAGGGAGAAGTACTCCGACTCCAGCCGCAGGCCGGTGGTCTGCCAGGGGAGGTCCTCCAGGGGCCAGCGCTCGCTGCCGAAGCGGGCGACGGCCGACCAGTACTGCTGGCTGAGCTCCCAGCGCAGACGCAGGGCCTCGGCGAGTTTCTGCTGATCGGTGTCGAGCAGGCCCAGGGTGAGGGTGCGGTCGGAGAAGAGGTCCTGGATGCCGTCGAGGGCGACCACGGTGAAGTACACGTAGGGCAGCCGGTCGGCGATGCCGTCGGGCTGGCCGGGGACCTCGACGCTCAGGTCGGTGATCTTCGGCGCGTCCTTGACCACGCCCCAGGCCCAGCCGCACTCGAAGAGCTGGCTCTCGTCGCGGATGCTCTCCTCGACCTCGATGCCGCGGCTGAGGCTTTCGATGATGGTGGCGCGCAGCGGGCGGAACCGGCGGGAGAACTGCTGGAGCACCGCCCGGTCGGACTGCCTGTTCTGCCCGATGACCTGGATCAGCCGCCGGCCCTGTTCGGACTCGGCGTCGAACACGTTGACGGTGAAGGAGCGCAGCAGGTTGATCATCGCGGCGGTCAACCGCGTGTTGGTGGCCTCTCTCAGCTCACCGAGCGCCTTCCGCACGTCGGGGCGGGTGGTGCTGCTCTCGTAGACCTTGAGGAACCCGAGGGTGGCGAGGCAGAGCGTGACGGACATGGAGTAGGAGTCGACGACTCCTAACTTGCCCTGCTCGTAGGTGAGTTCACCGTCGGGGTCGGCCGGTTTGAAGTACGGCCCGCCGGCGAAGGTGGGACTGTCGTCCGGCCCCGTGTAGGTGCGCATGAACTGGGTCAGCGCGGTGATCAGGTTGGGAGGGATCTCCAGCCGGCTGCCGACCCGCTCCAGGGAGCGCAGCACGTCCCGCTCGGTGGTGTCGGGCTGGTCGAGGCGGAACGCGGGGACCTCGGTGGCGGGATACAGCAGACAGAGCAGCCGCTCGGCGTCCGCGACGCTGCTCAGCCCGTCGGTGTCCCCCCAGACGAGTTTTCCGTCGTCGAACATCTGGCGGGCCGCGGCCCGCCAGATGTCCAGCAGGTGCTGGCGTGGCTTGATCTGCATCCCCGTACCCCTCGTACAGATCCGGTTGCCCTGTGTTCAGACATGGTCCCCGTTCCTACAGGGCGGCAATCGCCGAATTCCGCCGCCCCAGCGCGAGAATCATTCCCTCGTGTCCCGGCCGCACCATGTGGTGCAGGTCGTGGATTTCCAGCTCGGCGGTGAATTCCTCCAGGTTCTCGCGGACCTGGTCCTCATTCACCCGGTAGGCCGGATACCGGTGGTCACCGACCTGGTATCCGACCGACTCCTTCATGAACGCGGCGGCGAACGGCGCCCCCTCGTTCAGCGCGTCCATGAAGCACCGCACGCCCCGCCGGAACTCGTCGGGACACTCGGACATGGAATCGGCGACGAAGAACATCGTCCCGATGTCCCAGCGCCGCTGCCCGTCGAGATCGAGCAGGTTGGCCCGCTCCACCCGGACGATCTCGCTGAACCGGCTCCTCGGTTCGACGTCGCGGTAGGCGGGAGCCTCGCGCAGCACCTCCCAGAAGGCGTCCCAGGCCGCGTCGTAGCCCGCGGGGGACACCTGCCGCTCCAGGTACTCGACGTTCGGACGCGCGTACTCGAGCAGCAGGATCTTCTCGCACCAGGGGAGCATGGACAGGGCGGGATAGAGGTTCGCGCCGGCACCGACGTCGACACCGCGCACCGAATCCGGGACGCCCCGGGCGAAGCAGCGGCTGAAATAGTCGCGCATCAGCCGCACGATCAGCAGATCGACTTCGAGCGGGGTCCGGTAATTGAGGTCGACGTACACCTCTGGATCGAACTTCGACCACGGTGCGTCGGCGTTGCGATCCATCATCACCCTGCCGTGTTCCCTCGAGTGTCGGACAAGACCGTGTGCCCTGTCTGCGCGTCCCCTTCGTTCCAGAGCGGACGTCGGCAGGTGAAGCAGCATCTCCGGTGCTCGCACGGTAGGCCGCCGTGGCACACGGAGACAGCCAGGAACACGCCAGTCCTCAGGGGACGGGCGCACGCCAGGCGCACGTCAGCATATCCCCGCACACCTGAACTCGCCCTTGCACGCGGTGAGTTGGGCGCCCACTCTAGCCAGGAGCAGCCACCGGACACCACCGGGAGTCTCATTCCTCCGGGGGAACGGGCCGGTGCCTGCCGCGTTGACGTCCGCACGTCCCGACTGGGGGTGGCATGACCGCCGAACCGCTGGAGCGCGCCCTGGACCGCCACGAGCGCCTCGGGGGAACCGCACCGTCCCCGGGCCCGCGGCGCCTGGTCCTACGGGCGGCACGGGAGTCCGACCTGCCCGAACTGCGGCGGCTCGACGGGGAGGTCTTCCAGGAGGTCGCCTACCCGGCGTTCCTGCTGCGCCAGCTCTACGACCTGTACGCCGAGCACTTCCTGGTCCTCGACGACGGCGAGGGCCGCCTGCGCGGCTACGTCCTGGCCGCCACCACGGCGCTCAACCGCGACAGCTGGATCCTCGGCCTGTGCGTGACCGAGGACCGCCGCCGGCACGGACTGGGCCGGGAGCTGATGCTGGAGGTCCTGGCACGGCTGCGCCACAGCGGGATCACACGGGTCCGGCTGACCGTGGAACCCGCCAACCGTGCCGCGATCCTGTTGTACCGCTCCCTGGGCTTCCGTCCCGAGCAACCGGACGCGGGCCTGCGCCGGGACTACTTCGGCCCCGGAGAGGACCGCCGGGTCATGCACCTGGAACTCCCCCGGCTGCCCTGAACCGCCTCCCGTCCGTCAGGACGTCACGACGGCGTCCGTGCCGCCGCCAGCAGGCGGGTCACGTCCTGCGAGCAGATGGTGAGGGCCGCGCCCACGGTGGCCAGGGCGTCGCGTTCGGCGGGGGTGTAGGGGCCGTCGGCGAGGGCGATGCGGGCGCCCTGGAGGAGGATCGATTCACGGCCGGGGGCGGCGAGGTGCGGGGCCAGCGGATCCAGCGCCTCGTGCAGTTCGATGGCGAGACCGGCCGCGCAGGGTCCCCCGGTGAACCGGCCGGTGTCCGCCTCCAGCGCCTCGACGAGCGCGGCCAGCTGTTCCTCCGTGCAGTCGTCGAAGCCGGCCGCGCGCACGGCGGCCACGGCCGTCTCCAGCGACGCGCGCGAGCAGGTGCCGCCCGCGGCGAGCACCGCGAGGGCGACGGTGTGCACGGCGTCGCGGAGCATCGCGGAGAAGCGGGTGGTGGTGGGGTGGTCCAGGACGTCGGTGCCGAACTGGTGGCGGCAGGCCGCGCATTCGACGACCGGCCCGGTCGCTCCGCGCGGCAGCACGGGCACGCCGAGGAGGACGAAGCGGCGCTGTCCGGTCAGCCGCTGGTAGTTGCGGTCGCCGCCGCAGCCGGGGCAGAAGAACTCGCCGTCGCCGACGGGCGTCCAGGTGGTCCTGGTGCCCAGGAGGCGCGACAGTCTGGCGGCAGCGGCACGGCCGTCGGGTCCCCGTCCTGGCAGCACGTCGCACCTCCGTAACTCCCCCGCTGCCTGAAGGGCGCGGGTGGGGCCCCCACGGCACCATCGCCGCGCACGCGTGATGTTAGCCACATTCGTGAGGCGGAGTCAGTACCCGGGACGAGACCTCTCCGTGACCTCCACAGCATTTGGCCGGTATGCGACGGGGCTCCGCCCGCCCGGAAAGGCGGACGGAGCCCTCAAACCCCACGAAATGGCTGCTCAGCGCGTTGCGCGGTTGACGGCCGAAACGACCGCCTTCAGCGAGGCGCGGGTGGTGTTCGCGTCGATTCCGATGCCCCACAGGACCTTGTCGCCGATGGCGCACTCGATGTAGGAGGCGGCCTGCGCGGAGGCGCCCTCGCTCATCGTGTGCTCCTGGTAGTCCAGCAGGCGGGCGTCGACGCCGATGCCCTGCAGTGCGTGGAAGAACGCCGAGATCGGGCCGTTTCCGGTGCCGACCAGGGTGGTCTCCACGCCGTCGACCTCGGCCTCCACCGTCAGGGTGTCGACGCCGTCGCGGTCGGTGGTGGACTGGCCGTTCCTGACCTGGATACGGCCCCAGGGGTTCTCCGGGTTGGGCAGGTACTCGTCCCGGAAGATCGCCCAGATGTCCTTCGGGGTGACCTCGCCGCCCTCGGCGTCCGTCTTCGCCTGGATGATCTTCGAGAACTCGATCTGCATCCGGCGCGGCAGGTCCAGCTTGTGGTCGTTCTTCAGGACGTAGGCGATGCCGCCCTTGCCGGACTGCGAGTTGACGCGGATGACGGCCTCGTAGGAGCGGCCGACGTCCTTGGGGTCGATGGGCAGGTACGGCACCGCCCACTCGATGTCGTCGACGGTGACGCCCTTGGCCCTGGCGTCGGCCTCCATGGCGTCGAAGCCCTTCTTGATGGCGTCCTGGTGGGAGCCGGAGAAGGACGTGTAGACCAGGTCGCCCACGTACGGGTGGCGCGGGTGGACCTCCATCTGGTTGCAGTACTCCCACGTACGGCGGATCTCGTCGATGTCGGAGAAGTCGATCTGCGGGTCGACGCCCTGGGAGAACAGGTTCATGCCCAGGGTGACCAGGTCGACGTTGCCGGTGCGCTCGCCCTGCCCGAACAGGCAGCCCTCGACGCGGTCGGCGCCGGCCATGACCGCCAGCTCGGCCGCCGCCACCGCCGTACCGCGGTCGTTGTGCGGGTGGGCCGACAGGCAGACGTACTCGCGGCGGGACAGGTTGCGGCCCATCCACTCGAAGCGGTCGGCGTGCGTGGACGGGGTGGAGCGCTCGACGGTGGCGGGCAGGTTGAGGATGATCTCGCGGTCCGGGCCGGGCTGGTAGACGTCCATCACCGCCTCGCAGACCTCCAGCGCGAAGTCCAGCTCGGTGTCGGTGAAGATCTCCGGGCTGTACTGGTACCCGAACTCCGTCTCCGGGCCCAGCAGCTTCTCGGCGTACTCCATGACCAGGCGGGTGCCGTCGACCGCGATCTGCTTGATGTCGTCCCTGGAGCCGCGGAAGACGACCCTGCGGAAGACCGGGGCGGTGGCGTTGTACAGGTGGACGGTGGCGCGCCTGGCGCCCTTCAGGGACTCGACCGTCCGCTCGATCAGGTCCTCGCGGGCCTGGGTCAGGACGGAGATCGTGACGTCGTCCGGGATGGCGTCCGGGTCCTCGACGATCGAGCGGACGAAGTCGAAGTCGGTCTGGCCGGAGGCCGGGAAGCCGACCTCGATCTCCTTGTAGCCCATCGTGACCAGCAGGTCGAACATCGCGCGCTTGCGGGCGGGCGACATGGGGTCGATCAGGGCCTGGTTGCCGTCGCGCAGGTCGGTGGAGAGCCAGCGGGGGGCGGTGGTGATCCGGTTGTCCGGCCAGGTGCGGTCGGGGATGTCGACCTGCTCGTAGCGGCCGTACTTGTGGATCGGCATGGAACTGGGCTGCTGGCGGTTCGCCATGATGCGGGGGCTCCTCGATGGTCCGCGGTGTGTCCTTGACGGAACGGCCGACGGCGCAGCGCCACACTCCGCGGGGAGGGGGTCGGCCTCTACTGCAGACCCTCACCGCGGCAGCTAAGGAGAAGCAGCCCGAAACGCATGATGCTCCGCAGCTTAACCGAGACGTGCTGCGTGCGGGGGTCCGTATCAGTATGCGGGACCCCCAGGAGGAACGGGACAAAGAGTGCCGTATACCACTGGAAGGTGCCGCGGAAGACGGATTGGCGGCGGATTTCCCCCATCGTGGTCGCGGATGGTGACAGGTCCGTCACGCGGTGCGATGGTGCGGGACATGACCACCAACGGGGGCTTCGAGCCCGTCTTCTGCACCATCGTCCCGCCCCACGTCCTCGACCGGCTGGCGCAGGCCGAGGACCCGGCGCTCGCCGGCCCCGCGCGCCGGACCCTCCAGCGCGACGCCTACGAGCGCACCCAGCGCCGCCTGACCACGGTCGTCGGCGCCCCCGCCGTCGCCCCGCGCGCCGCGGCCGAGCCCGGCAAGCCGCACCGCACCGTGTACGACGCCCGGCACGGCACCGACCTGCCGGGGAGCAAGGTGCGCGGCGAGGGCGACGCCCCCGGCAAGGACGCCACGGTCAACCGCGCCTACGCCGGCCTCGGCGCCACCTTCGAGCTGCTGCTGAAGGTGTACGCGCGCGACTCGATCGACGGCAACGGGCTGCCGCTGGACGCGACCGTGCACTACGACCGCGACTACAACAACGCCTTCTGGAACGGCGAGCAGATGGTCTTCGGCGACGGGGACGGGGAGATCTTCCTCGACTTCACCCTCCCCATCGACGTCATCGGCCACGAGCTCGCCCACGGCCTCACGCAGCACACGGCCAACCTGACGTACTTCGGCCAGCCCGGCGCGCTCAACGAGTCCGTGTCGGACGTCTTCGGCGCGCTCATCAAGCAGTACACGCTCGGTCAGACCGCCGCCGAGGCCGACTGGCTGATCGGCGCGGGCCTGCTCGCCCCGCGCGTCACGGGCAAGGCGCTGCGCTCGATGAAGGAGCCGGGCACGGCGTACGACGACGACGTCCTCGGCAAGGACCCGCAGCCCGCGACGATGGACGACTACGTCCGCACCGGCCGCGACAACGGCGGCGTCCACATCAACTCCGGCATCCCCAACCACGCCTTCTACCTGGCGGCCACCACCCTCGGCGGACACGCGTGGGAGCGGGCGGGACAGGTCTGGTACGACGTCCTCACGGGCGGCGAGCTGAAGCAGGACGCGCTGTTCACGGACTTCGCGACCCTGACGGTGAAGGCGGCTCGCGCGCGGTACGGGGAGGGCGAGGAGCTGCGGGCGGTGGCGAAGGCGTGGGAGCGGGTGGGGGTGCGCACGCTGTAGTTCCGTACTAGACACGGACCCATGCGCATTCAGGTGAGACGCACCGGTGGATTCGCGGGCATCGAGCGGCGCGCCGAGGTGGACACCTCGGGACGCGCCGACGCCTCCGAGTGGCACGCCCTGGCCGAGCGGGCCGTGGCCGCGGGCCGGGACACGCCGCCGGCCGGGGTACCGGACGGCTTCAGCTACCGGATCACGGTGGACGGGAGAACCGTCTACTGCGCGGATCCCCGGCTGACGGACGAGCAACGCAAGCTGATCAGCCGCGTCCTGAAGGAAGGGGCGTGACGGTCCCCGGGTGCCCGGGCGTTGACTTCCGTTACCGCGGGTACGGATGATCCGGGCCATGGCGACGACGAACCCGGTGCCCCGCTTCCCGGCCGGCTTCCAGTGGGGCGTGTCCACCTCGGCCCACCAGATCGAGGGCGCGGTCCGGCTGCGCGAGCCGTCCGTGTGGGACGCCTTCACGGACCGGCCGGGACGGGTGAAGGACGGCTCGACGGCGGCGGTGGCCTGCGACCACTACCACCGCTACCGCGAGGACGTGGCCCTGCTGGCGGGGCTGGGCGTGAACGCGTACCGCTTCTCGGTCTCCTGGCCGAGGGTGCTGCGCGAGGGCGGCCTGGACTTCTACGACCGGCTGGTGGACGAGCTGTGCGCGGCGGGCGTCCGTCCGGTGCCGACGCTGTTCCACTGGGACCTGCCGCTGGCCCTGCACGAGGCGGGCGGCTGGCTGAAGCGGGACACGGCGGCCCGGTTCGCCGAGTACGTGTCGCTCGTCGCCGGCCGTCTGGGCGACCGGGTCCGGCAGTGGATCACCCTCAACGAGCCCGCCGAGCACACCCTGCTGGGCCATGCCCTGGGCACGCACGCGCCGGGTGAGCGGCTGATGTTCGGCGCGCTGCCGGTGGCCCACCACCAGCTCCTGGCGCACGGCCTGGCGGTACGGGCCCTGCGCGCGGCCGGGGCCGCGGAGGTCGGCATCACCAACTCCCACGGGCCGACCTGGCCGGCGTCACCGGAACCGGTGGACGTGGAGGCGGCGGACTTCTACGACGTCCTGCTGAACCGCCTGTTCGCGGACCCCGTGCTGCTGGGCGCCTACCCGGAGGGCTTCGGCGAACTGATGCCGGGTGAGGTGGGGGCCGACCTGAAGGTCATCGCGGAACCGCTCGACTTCTACGGCGTCAACTACTACGCCCCGACGAAGGTGGGCGCCCCGCAGGGCGAGGAGATCGACTTCGGCGGGGTGCGGATGCCGGCCGAACTCCCGTTCTCGGTGCGGGAGATCGAGGGCCGCCCGCTGACCGACTTCGGCTGGCCGGTGGTCCCGGAGGCCCTGACGGAGCTCCTCACCGCCTTCCGCACCCGCTACGGCGACCGCCTCCCGCCGGTCGTCGTCACCGAGAACGGCTGCTCCTACGAGGGCCTGGACGACCAGGACCGCATCACCTACCTCGACGGCCACCTCCGCGCCCTGCACCGGGCGCTGGAGGCGGGCGTGGACGTGCGCGGCTACTTCGTGTGGTCCCTGATGGACAACTTCGAGTGGGCCGAGGGCCACGCCCGTCGCTTCGGCCTGGTCCACGTCGACTTCACGACGCTGCGACGGACCCCGAAGGCGTCGTACCACTGGTTCCGTGAGGTGCTGCGGGCGCAGCGCGGCTGAGCGAGCGGAGCCGGGGCTCAGAACCCCAGGCGGCGCAGCTGCTTCGGATCGCGCTGCCAGTCCTTGGCGACCTTGACGTGCAGGTCCAGGAAGACCGGCGTGCCCAGCAGGGCCTCGATGTGCTTGCGGGACTTGATGCCGACCTCCTTCAGGCGCTTGCCCTTGGGGCCGATGACGATGCCCTTCTGGCTGGGGCGCTCGATGAACAGGTTGGCGTGGATGTCGAGGAGGGGCTTGTCGGCCGGGCGGTCCTCGCGCGGGAGCATCTCCTCGACGACCACGGCGATGGAGTGCGGGAGCTCGTCGCGGACGCCCTCCAGGGCCGCCTCGCGGATCAGCTCCGCGACCATGACCTGCTCGGGTTCGTCGGTGAGGTCACCCTCGGGGTAGAGGGCCGGGCCCTCGGGCAGCAGCGGGATCAGCAGGTCCGCCAGCAGGTCGACCTGCTTGTTCGCGGCCGCCGACACCGGGACGATCTCCGCCCAGGTGATCCCCAGCTCCTGGCCGAGCTGGTCCACGGCGATCAGCTGCTCGGCCAGCGCCTTGCCGTCCACCAGGTCGGTCTTGGTGACGATCGCGACCTTCGGGGTCTTCTTGATCCCGGCCAGCTCCTTGGCGATGAAGCGGTCGCCGGGGCCGATCTTCTGGTCCGCGGGGAGGCAGAAGCCGATCGCGTCGACCTCCGCCCAGGTGGTGCGGACCACGTCGTTCAGCCGTTCGCCGAGCAGGGTGCGCGGCTTGTGCAGGCCGGGGGTGTCCACCAGGATCAGCTGCGCGTCCGGCCGGTGCACGATGCCGCGCACGGTGTGCCGGGTGGTCTGCGGCCGGTTGGAGGTGATCGCCACCTTCTGCCCGACCAGAGCGTTCGTGAGGGTGGACTTGCCCGCGTTGGGACGGCCCACGAAGCAGGCGAAACCGGCTCTGTGGACAGCGTCGGCCGGCTGCTCGGATGACTGGGTACGAACACTCATGCCGCCCATTGTCCCTGATCCCGGGAGCCCCGCCGTACCACCGCCCGGAACGGCCGGGCCGGCCGGGGCCGAAGACCCGTGGGGGCCCGGACCCGGCCGGCCGGTGGTGTGGGTCGCCGGTGTCAGTCGAAGACGAACGGGCCCGGTGACTGCGGCCCGGTCGCCGTGCAGGTGACGAAGCCGAACGCGGTCACCTTCAGCGAGCCGCCGTACGCCCCCAGGCTGTCGCCGGAGGCCACGGTCCCGGTGAGCGGGCCGGCTCGAGCGGGTCGCCGGCCGCCATGGCCGGGTTCCCGGTGCCCTTGAAGACGGTGGTGCCGCCG
>NZ_JAPSKQ010000050.1:27583-37789 GCF_031181555.1 Streptomyces sp.
GGCGGTCCCCGCGTCAGCCCGCGGTGACCGTCTCCCGGACGGTCCCGTCGGGGCCGGCCACCAGCACCGGGGTCCCGGGGCCGCCGAGGTCCCGTACGGCAGCGCGGTCCTCGGCCGACGCCGACTCCGCCTCCGTCACCACCGCCGCCGCCTCCAGCGACGTCGCCCCGGACGCCACCGCCATCGCCACCGCCGTCTGCAGGGCGCTCAGCTTCAGGGAGTCCAGGGCCACGGTCCCCGCCACGTACGTCCGTCCCGTCTCGTCGCGCACGGCGGCACCCTCGGGCACGCCGTTGCGGGCCCGCGCGGAACGGGCCAGGGTGACGATCTTGCGGTCCTCGGGCTCAAGCGTGCTGCTGTCGGTCATGGTCCGAGCATACGGAGCGGCCCGGGCCGCCGGCCCGCTCACCCCGCACTCGGGCCGCCCCGGGGTGCCTCAGGGGCGGTCGAGCCTCAGCCGTTCGGCCTTCGGCAGGCCGGCCACGACCAGGTCGTAGGAGTCCTCGACCAGCTCCCGGACCAGGCGGTCCGGGAGTTCGCCGTCGGCCGTCACCGTGTTCCAGTGGCGCTTGTTCATGTGCCAGCCGGGGACGATCAGGCCCGGGTGGTCGGCGCGGAGCCGGAGCGCGTCCTCGGGGTCGCACTTGAGGTTGACCTTCAGGGGCCGCGCGTCCAGGTTCACCAGCGCGAAGAGCTTGCCCCGGACCTTGAAGACCGAGATCTCCGGGTTGAAGGGGAAGTCCTCCACCGCCGCGTCGAAGGAGAGGCAGAGGGCGCGCAGCTCCTCGGGGGTCACTCCGGCTTCGCCTCCTCGTCGGCGGGCGGGTCCGCCGGGGCCACCGGCTCCACCAGCACGGTGACGATCTTGTTCCGGCGTCCGGCCGCGGCCTCCGCGGTCAGGCGCAGGGCGCGGGCGTCGGGGAGTTCGACCACGGACGAGGCGCCCGCGATCGGCACCCGGCCGAGCTGCTTGGCGAGCAGTCCGCCGACGGTCTCCACGTCCTCGTCGTCGAACGCCTCCAGGCCGTACAGCTCGCCGAGGTCGCCGATGTCGAGGCGGGCGGTGACCCGGTAGCGGTCCTCGCCCAGGCCCTCGACGGGCGGGAGCTCACGGTCGTACTCGTCGGTGATCTCGCCGACGATCTCCTCGAGGATGTCCTCGATGGTGACGATGCCCGCGGTGCCGCCGTACTCGTCGACGGCGACGGCGACGTGGTTGCGCTCCTTCTGCATCTCGCGCAGCAGATCGCCCGCGTTCTTGGTGTCGGGCACGAAGAACGCGGGGCGCATCGCCGTCGACACCAGCTCGCTCTCGGCGTCCCGGCTGATGTGCGTCTTGCGGGCCAGGTCCTTGAGGTAGACGATCCCGACGATGTCGTCCTCGCTCTCGCCGGTCACCGGGATGCGGGAGAAACCGGAGCGCAGGGCGAGGGTGAGGGCCTGGCGGATGGTCTTGTACCGCTCGATCACCACGAGGTCGGTGCGCGGGACCATGACCTCGCGCACCAGGGTGTCCCCCAGTTCGAAGACCGAGTGCACCATGCGGCGCTCCTCGTCCTCGATCAGCGACTCCTTCTCCGCGAGGTCGACCAGCGCGCGCAGCTCCGCCTCGGAGGCGAAGGGGCCGTGCCGGAAGCCCTTGCCGGGGGTGAGCGCGTTGCCGATGAGGATGAGGAGCGACGGGATCGGACCCATGATCCGCGCGAGCGGCACCAGGACGTACGCGGCGGCCGTGGCCGTGTTCAGCGAGTGCTGGCGGCCGATGGTGCGCGGGGAGACGCCGACGGCGACGTACGAGACGAGGACCATGATCGCGATGGCGATCAGCAGCGCCTCGGCCGTGCCGTCGAACTCCCTCAGACAGGCGTGGGTGATCAGCGCGGCGGCGGCCATCTCGCAGACGACACGGACCAGCAGCGCCACGTTGAGGTAGCGGGTCGGGTCGGCGGCGATCTGCGCGAGCCGGGCGCTGCCCCGGCGGCCGGACCGTACGGCCTCCTCGGCGCGGAAGCTGGAGACGCGGGCGATGCCCGCCTCCGCGCAGGCGGCGAGCCAGGCCACGACGACCAGTGAGATCGCGCCGAGGACGAGGTGCGGGCTCATGAGACGGTCGGAGCCGGAGACGGGCCGGTCAGGCCCCTCTCCGCGCGCCAGCCGTCCACGATGGCTGCCTGCAGGCCGAACATCTCGGCCTTCTCGTCCGGCTCCTCGTGGTCGTAGCCCAGCAGGTGCAGCACTCCGTGGACGGTGAGCAGCTGGAGCTCCTCGTCCATGGTGTGCTGCGTCGGGGCCTCCTTGCCCTGCTTGGCGGCGACCTCGGGGCAGAGCACGATGTCGCCGAGCAGCCCCTGCGGCGGTTCGTCGTCGTCCTTGGACGGCGGCCGCAGCTCGTCCATCGGGAACGACATGACGTCCGTCGGCCCGGGCAGGTCCATCCACTGGATGTGCAGCTGCTCCATGGCACCGGCGTCCACGACGATCACCGAGAGCTCGGAGAGCGGGTGGATGCGCATGCGCGCGAGCGCGTAGCGGGCGATGTCGAGGATCGCCTGCTCGTCGACCTCGGTGCCGGACTCGTTGTTGACGTCGATCGACATCTGGTGCTCGGTCTACTTCCCCTTGTGCCCGGACTTGCCCCGGCCGCCCTTGTGGGTGCCGTTCTGGGTGCCGTGCGTGCTGTCGTACTGCTCGTACGCGTCGACGATACGGCCCACCAGCTTGTGCCGGACGACGTCGTGGGACGACAGCCGGGAGAAGTGGACGTCCTCGACTCCCTCGAGGATGTCCTGCACCTGCCGCAGGCCGCTCTTGGTGCCCTCGGGGAGGTCGACCTGGGTCACGTCACCGGTGATGACGATCTTCGAGTCGAAGCCGAGGCGGGTGAGGAACATCTTCATCTGCTCGGGGCTGGTGTTCTGGGCCTCGTCCAGAATGATGAAGGCGTCGTTCAGCGTGCGTCCGCGCATGTACGCGAGCGGGGCGACCTCGATCGTGCCCGCCGCCATCAGGCGGGGGATGGAGTCGGGGTCGAGCATGTCGTGCAGCGCGTCGTAGAGCGGGCGCAGGTACGGGTCGATCTTCTCGTAGAGCGTGCCCGGGAGGAATCCGAGCCGCTCGCCGGCCTCGACCGCGGGGCGGGTCAGGATGATGCGGTTGACCTGCTTGGACTGCAGGGCCTGCACCGCCTTGGCCATGGCGAGGTACGTCTTGCCGGTGCCCGCCGGGCCGATGCCGAAGACGATGGTGTGCTTGTCGATCGCGTCCACGTAGCGCTTCTGGTTGAGCGTCTTGGGGCGGATCGTGCGGCCGCGCGAGGACAGGATGTTCTGCGTGAGCACCTGGGCCGGGGTCTCCTGGCCGTCGCTCTCCCCGTTCTCGCTCGCCTTGAGCATGGCGATCGAGCGTTCCACTGCGTCCTCCGTCATCGGCTGCCCGGTGCGGAGCACCAGCATCATCTCGTCGAACACGCGCGAAATGAGGGCGACTTCCGTGGCGTCGCCGACCGCGCTGATCTCGTTGCCCCGGACGTGGATGTCGGCCCCCGGGAAGGCCTTCTCGATCACGCGCAGGAGGGAGTCCCCGGAACCCAGCACGGTCACCATGGGGTGCTGGGCGGGGACGGTGAACTGCACTCTCGCCTGCCCCTGCGCGGGGGTGTGAGCTGTGGGTGTCTGAGTCATGGGCCGGCGCTTAAGGCCTGCGGTTCCTCCTCGTCACGGCCGCGCAGCTGAGGGCGGCCTCACGATTCCCAGGGTACGACGCGGGGGTGACAAGGCCGTAGGGCTTTTCACGGCCGACACCGTGACCCACCTCTCGACCGCCCGCGCCGGCCCGGTGACCCGCCTCCCGGCCGACCGGGCCGAGACCGTGGTCCGCTTCCTGTCCGGCCGAGTCGGGCGGTGGTGGGCAAGGCCGGGGTCCGGGGGGGAGCCCCCTGTCAGGGCGACCGGCGGAAGCCGATCGTCGGGACCGCCCGCCGCAGCGGCCAGGGCCGCACCAGCTCCTCCGGAACCAGGTCCGCCAGGAACGCGTACCGCCGCAGGGCCGCCCGGTCCTGTCCCTCGACCGACTGCACCCTGCGCCACCACGCCGCCACCTCGGTCCACCCCGGAGCCGACAGCGAGCCGCCGAACTCCTGGACGGAGAGCGCGGCGGTGAGGCCGGCGAAGGCGAGGCGGTCGGCCAGCGGCCAGCCGGCCAGGCTCCCGGTGACGAACCCGGCGACGAACACGTCCCCGGCACCGGTCGGGTCGAGCGCCTCGACGGCGATGGCCGGAACCTCGGCGGTCTCACCGGTACGCCGGTCCACCGCGTACGCGCCCTCCGCACCGAGGGTGACGACCGCGACCGGAACGTGGTCGGTGAGGGCGTGCGCGGCGGCGCGGGGGCAGTCGGTGCCGGTGTAGCGCTTGGCCTCCTCGGCGTTCGGCAGGAACGCCTCGCAGTGGCGCAGGTCGGGCAGCGCGGCCAGGTCCCACGCGCCGGTGTCGTCCCAGCCGACGTCGCCGAAGACGCGGGCTCCCTCACGCGCGGCCCGGGCGATCCAGGGGGCGCTGCGGCCCGGTGTGAGGGAGGCGACGGCGGCACGCGCGCGCGGGGGGCACGGAGGCAGGTCCGCGCCCGCGGGGCGCCGTTTGAGGGCGGTGGCGGGCGTCGGGTGGGAGGAGGGATCCTCGGGGGGCGGCGGTTCGTGGCCGTGGGAGACCATCGTGCGCTCGCCCTCGTAGGCCATGGAGACGGTGACCGGCGAGTGCCAGCCGGGCACGGTGCGCGACGGGGAGAGGTCGATGCCCTCGCCCCGTTCCAGGGCGTCCCAGCAGTACTCGCCGTAGTGGTCGTCGCCGAAGGCCGCCGCGAGGCAGGTGCGCAGGCCGAGGCGGGCCAGGGCGGTGGCCATGTTGGCGACGCCGCCGGGGCTCGACCCCATCCCGCGCGCCCAGGACTCGGTCCCGCGCACCGGGGCGGAGTCGAGCCCGGTGAAGATGATGTCGAGGAAGACGGTCCCGGTGAGGTAGACGTCCCAGGGCGGGTCGTCCGGTGTGCGCAGCGCGGCGAGGGGGTCGACCTGGGTCTGGCCGCGCGGTCCCTCCGCGCTCTCTGCTGCGAATCCCTCTCCGGTGGACGCGGTGGACGCCATCACGGTGCGCTCCCTGACGTGGTGCGGATCAGGCCAGTGTGCCTCACGCCACCGACAATGTGACCCCCGTCACGTCAGGATCACGCTCACCTCGCCCCGCGCCGGACCGCCCTCCCTCGGGAGGTCACCAGCGCGGCATGGCCGGAGTGACCCACTCCGGGTCGGTGACGCGCATGGCCGCCGCGTCGTCGCGGTCGCGGAGGGAACCGTCGTCCTCCAGCCACCGCCGGTGCAGGGCCGCGAGCCGGTCGCGGTCGAGGGTGACACCGAGACCGGGGGCGTCGGAGACCCGCACGGTGCCGCGCTCGAAGGTGAGGCGTTCGGTGAGGACGTCCTCCGACTGCCAGGGGTAGTGGGAGTCGCAGGCGTGGTGGAGATGGGGGACGGTGGCCGCCACGTGGGTCATCGCGGCGAGGCTGATGCCCAGGTGGGTGTTGGAGTGCATGGAGACGCCCACGCCGAAGGTGCGGCAGAGGGCGGCGAGGTGCTGGGTGTTGCGCAGCCCGCCCCAGTAGTGGTGGTCGGAGAGGACGACCTGGACGGCGTCGCGGCCGAACGCCTCCTTGATCTCGGCGAAGGTCGTCACGCACATGTTGGTGGCGAGCGGCACCGAGGTCCGGGCGGCGACCTCGGCCATGGCGGGGATGCCGAGGGCGGGGTCCTCCAGGTACTCCAGGACGTCCCCGAGTTCCTCGGCCACCTTCACCGACGTCTCCACGGACCAGGCGCCGTTGGGGTCGAGGCGCAGGGGGTGCCCGGGGAACGCGGCGGCGAGGGCGCGGACGGCCGCGATCTCCTCGTCCGGGGGGAAGACGCCGCCCTTGAGCTTGAAGGAGCCGAAGCCGTACCGCTCCGTGAAGGTCCGGGCCTGCGCGACGATGCCCGCCGGGTCGAGGGCGGCGCCCCAGTCGTCCCGCTCCGCCGCCACGCCCTCGGGGTGGCCGGCCCGCTTGTAGAAGAGGTACGCGCTGTACTCGACGGCGTCGCGCACCTTGCCGCCGAGCAGCGCGTGCACGGGCAGGCCGAGGGACCTGCCGAGGGCGTCCAGGCAGGCGACCTCGAGGGCGGAGAGCACGGACAGGCGCAGTTTGTCGGCGGTCTGCACCCCGCGCAGTCCGCCGACGTCGACCTGGCCAAAGACGCGGGAGGCGTCGACGGCGACCTGGTCCGCTGCGGCGAACAGGCGGTTCAGATCGGCGACCTGGTGGCCGACCAGTGTGTCCGCGAGGGGGCGGGCCAGTTCCAGGTACTTGGTGTCGCCGTACGTCTCGCCCAGTCCGGTGGTCCCGTCGGCCGTCACCACCTCGACGATCAGGCGGGGGGTGTACGGCTGGTGGACGCCCTGCGTGTTGAGCAGGGGCGGGTCGGCGACGAGGACCGGCGTCAGCCGGACCTCCGTCACGGTCAGGTCGCGGGACGTCGGCGCGGTCACAGGGCGGCTCCCACCAGGTCGAGTCCGGTCGTGAGCACGGCTTCCAGGTCGGCCAGGTCGGCGGCCGACGGGTCGGTGAGCGGGGCGCGCACGGGGCCGACGGGGCGTCCGCGCAGCCGGGCCGCCGCCTTCACCAGCGACACCGCGTATCCGGGGACGCGGTCGCGCAGCTCGACGAACGGGACGTAGAAGCCGCGCAGCAGCTTGTCGACGGTGCCCGCGTCGCCGTCGCGCAGGGCGGCGAAGAAGGCGTTCGCGATCTCGGGGGCGAAGGCGTGGACGGCGGAGGAGTAGGCGGGGACGCCGACGGTGGCGTAGGCGCGGGCCTGGATCTCGGCGGTGGCGGCGCCGTTGAAGAAGAGGAAGCCGTCGGGGGCGGCGAGGGTGAGGCGCTGCAGGCGGTCGAGGTCGCTGTGGCCGTCCTTGAGGCCGATGACGTTCGGGAGGGCGGCGACGCGCCCGAGGGACCGGGCGGTGTAGGCGACCTGGCCGCGCTGGTAGGCGATGAGCGGGAGCCGGGTGCGGGCGGCGATCCGCTCCAGCTGGGCGACGAGGCCGTCCTGCGGGGCGGCGACGAGGTAGTGCGGCAGGACGAGGAGGGCGTCGGCCCCGGCGTCCTCGGCGATGCGCGCGAACCGGGCGGCCTGCGCCCAGCCGTAGCCGACTCCGGCGACGACCGGTGTCCGGCCCGCGCTCTCCTCGACGGTCACGGCGACGACCCGCCGGTACTCGTCCTCGTCCAGCGAGAAGAACTCGCCGGTGCCGCAGGCGGGGAAGACGGCGCCGGGGGCGGTGGCGAGCTGGGCGGCGACGTAGGCGCGGAAGCCGTCCGGGTCGAGGGAGCCGTCGTCGTGGAAGGCGGTGAGGGGGAAGGACAGCACCCCGTTCGCCATCCCGTCCTTCAGGCGCCGCGCCACGGCGGCCGTACCGCTCGGGTCCGTATCGGTGCTCACCCTTGCTCATCTCCCCATGTAGACGTCATCCACGTATGGAGATGGAGATTAGATACGCGAACGAGAGCCGTCAATGGGTCGGTCCGGAACCGGTACGGGGCCGCTCCGGAGCCGCCCCGGGGCCGGCCCGCGCCTCCCCGCGCCGGATTACGATCGGCGCATGCCGGAAACAGGCGGTGGGACAGGGGGCGTGCGCGAGGTGAAGTCCGCCGCGCGGACGGTGGAGCTGCTGGAACTGCTCGCCGCGCGCGGTGACCGTCCGGCCCGTCTCCAGGAACTGGCGGACGAACTCGGCGTGCCGCGCAGCTCGATGTACGCGCTGCTGCAGACCCTGATCTCGCGGGGCTGGGTCCGCACCGACGTCACCGGCTCGCTGTACGGCATCGGCATCCACGCCCTGCTCACCGGCACCAGCTACCTGGACTCCGACCCGCGGGTGAGGCTCGTGCGCCCGTATCTCGACGAGGCGTCCGAGGCGCTGGGCGAGACGATCCACATGGGGCGGCTGGACGGGTTCGACGTGGCGTATCTGGCGACGCGCGAGTCGCACGAGTACCTGCGGACCATCAGCCGCGTGGGGCGGCGGCTGCCGGCGCACGTGGGCGCGCTCGGCAAGGCGCTGCTGGCGGAGCGGCCGG
Organism: Streptomyces sp.; assembly: GCF_031181555.1. GTDB lineage: Bacteria > Actinomycetota > Actinomycetes > Streptomycetales > Streptomycetaceae > Streptomyces > Streptomyces fimbriatus. Next base: position 35,744 of record NZ_JAPSKQ010000050.1, read on the forward strand.
ACGAGGAACTGCCCGAGGGCCCGTACGAGGCGGCGACCCCCCACACCCGCACCTCCCGCGCGTCACTGGCGGCCGATCTCGCCCGGGTGCGGGAGCGCGGTCACTCCGTGGACCGGGAGGAGGGCGTGCTCGGGATCGTCGGCTTCGGGTTCGCCCTGCGGTACGACACCCCCGCGCAGGACGCCATCAGCTGCTCGGTGCCGGTGGCCCGGCTGACGCCGGAGCGCGAGGAGCGGATCGTCGCCGTGATGCGGGAGATCCGGACGAAGGTGGAAGCGACGGTTCCCGCAGGTGGCGGGGCGGTTCACTGGCGGTAGCGGATGCCGTTACCCACCCGCCGAGAGCTGCAAACGCAAAAGTGATCCAGATCACATCTGGCGCACTCCCGCCGCCCTCCCCCCGCTTGATACAAATTGCCCGCGCGTTCCTGTCCGTCGACGGTCGTCGCTTCCACCCCTCATCCGATGGTCCGCGGTTTTCGAACCGTCCCTTTCGCCTGCCCCGGGAACGCCCGTGTTCGCCCCTCGCACCACCCCCTGGCCCCTCGTCGCGCTGTTCACGGCCGGGTACCTCGCCCCGTATCTGCTGCCGACCACCGTCGGCCGGCTGGAACGCGGCCTCGGCCTCTCGGCGACCCAGGCGGGAGCCGTCGGCAGCGCGCTGCTGCTGAGCTCGGCGACCGCCGGGTTCCTGCTGGCCTCCCGCGTGGAGCGGACCGGGGCGCGGACCCTGGCCCGGCTCGGGCTCGTGCTGGCCGCCCTCGGCTACGGCACCGCCGCGCTCACCACCGCGGTGCCGGCCGTCGTCGCCGGTGCGGTCGTGGGCGGGTTCGGCTCCGGTACGGCCACGACCGTCGCCGCGACCCGGATCGCGGCGGAACGCGATCCGCACCGCGCCTCCACCCTCGGTCTGCTCAGCGTCTCCGCCCTCGCGGGCGTGGTGTACCTGACGGTCCCCCGTCTGCCGGGCCACGGCCTCACCCTGGCCGCCGTCGCCCTCACCGCGCTGGCCGTGTGGCCGCTGACCTCCCGCCTGCCCACCGGCGCGTCCGGCTCCCGGCGCGCGGGCAAAGGCGAGGCCACCGGCACGGCCCGTCTCCCGCACCGGCGTTCGGGACTGGTCCTGGCCGGGGCCATGGTGTTCTGGTCGCTCGCGCAGAACGCGCTGTGGGGCATGAGCGGCCGGATCGGCGTCACGCAGGCGCATCTCAGCGAACCGACCGTCGGTGTCGTCTTCGCCGTGGCGCTGGGCGCCGGGCTGCTGGGCGTGGTGGCGGCGGGCGCGCTGGGGTCGCGGCTGGGGCGGGCGCTGCCCATCGGCGGCGGCACCGTCCTCATCGCCGGCTGCATCGCGCTCAGCGCCTCCGCGACCGGGCTGGGGAGCTTCGCGGCCGGGGAGATCGCCTGGAACACGGTCTACCCGGTGGTGCTGTCGTACCTGATCGGGCTCGCGGCCTCGCTGGATCCGCGCGGACGCTGGGCCGTGCTGGTCGGGTCGGCGTCCTCGCTGGGCACCGCCGCCGGGCCGCTGACCGGCAGTGTGCTGTCCGCGCAGGCCGGCTTCCCCGTCATGGGCGCGGTGCTCGGCGCCGGTCTGCTGCTGGTCGCGCTGCCGATGACCGCCGTCGCCCTGCACACCGGCGGGCGCCCGCTGCTGCCGGGCGCGGTCCGGCGCCGTGGCGGTCACCCGGCCGCCGTGGTCGCCGCCGCCACGGGCACGCCGACGGGCGCGGTGCCCGAGGTCGGCGCCCCGGAGCAGCCGGTCGTGGAGATCCCGGTGGACGGCACGCCCGCCCCCGCCCGGCGCGCCTACGACACGGCGGCGGCGACCCGGGCGCCGGGGGGCCACTGAGCCCACGCGGCCGACGGCCGCCCGACGCGCCCGCGCCGGACGACGCGCGACCGGCGACCGGCGTTCCTCGGGCGTCCGGGTTCCGGGCGCCCGGTGCCTACGGCCGGCCGAAGTCGTACGCCTCCACCTCGGCCAGGTACCGGGCCCGCCGCTCCTCGTCGTCGTCCAGGAAGGAGGCGAGGAAGGAGTTGCGGG
>NZ_JAPSKQ010000218.1 GCF_031181555.1 Streptomyces sp.
CGCCGGTGCCTCGCGGACACGGGACCGCGAGGCACCGGCGGCGGCCCGGCCGAGGAGAGCCGGCGGCGGCCCGGCCGAAGGGAGCCGGCGGACGACCGGGCCGGCCTTGAGGTGCCGGCGGGGCCTGTACCGGACGAACCGCCGGGCCGCGTACGCGCGCACGCCCACCGCCATGGCCGCTTCCGCCGTTCCGTGCCATGAACCACGCGACCGGCATCCACGCCGTCGTCCGGCGGATCCGTCAGGAGGCGACGGCGGAACTCGGGCAGCGGGAGACGGATCCGCCGGAAGCCCGCGCGGCCGGACCGGCCCGCGTCCGCGGCCGGCGCCCCGGCCGCGACGCGCTGCGCCGATTCGAGTACGGGGAGGAGAGCACCCTCGCCTGACGGGGCGGAGGTGATCCTGAAGTCCCGCCGCTCCCGGGCGATCCGCTCACCGGCCGTTCCGCCGGTCCCGTTCACGGCATGATCGTGACCCGTTCGGCCCGGCACGCTCGCGTGCCGGACCGGGGAGTCAGCGGTTCAGGGCCGCCCAGAACTCCTCGAAGGACATCTGGCCGTCGCCGTCGGTGTCGAGCGCGTCGATCAGTTCCCGGGCCTGCGACGCGGTGATCTCGGAACCCTCCAGCTCCGCCACGACCTTCCGGTACTCGTCCGCGGTGACCAGGCCGTCCCCGTCCACGTCGTAGCGCTCGAAGACCTTCCGCGCCGCCGTCTCCATGATGTCCGCCATGTGCTCCGTCCTTCTGCGATCTTCGCTGACGGGCCCACACTATCCGTCCGACCTGGAGCGACGCGGTCGCCGTGTGCCCCGCACCGCCGCCGCGCGAGGGGCTTGCCCGCCCGCTGCGGACGACAGAGGCAGGGGCAAAGACAAAGGCAAGGGGGGACGACCCACTCCTTGCCACTCTCAACGTATAGCGCACCGGGGGGCTTGCGGCAAGGCCCCGGTCCTGCCGCAGAATTGCCGGCCTTGACCAGAACCTGGGGAAACGAGGGTCGCTCAGTGCGTGTGTTGGTGTCGACGTATGGATCTCGCGGGGACCTCGAACCGCTGGTGGGACTCGCGGTGCGGTTGCGGGAACTCGGCGCGGAGGCGCGGGTGTGCGCGCCTCCCGACGAGGACTTCGCGCAGCGGCTGGCCGGGGCCGGCGTACCGCTGGTACCGGTCGGCCGGTCGGCGCGCGCGCTGACGACCGGAGCGCCGGCGCCCTCGTCCCTGCCTCAGCGTGCGGCCGAGTTGATCGCCGGCCAGTTCGAGGCGGTCACCGCGGCGGCCGAGGGGTGCGACGTGCTGGTGGCGACCGGCATGATGCCGGCGGCGGCCGGCGCGCTCTCGGTGGCCGAGAAGCTGGGCGTCCGCTCCGTGTCCGTGACCTTCCAGCAGCTCACCCTTCCGTCGCCGCACCGCCCGCCGCTGGCGTATCCGGGCCGGCCGTTCCCGCCGGGGGTGACCGACCGCCGGGTGCTGTGGGACCTGGACGCCCGCAGCGCGAACGCGCTGTTCGGCGAGGCGCTCAACACGAACCGGGCGTCGATCGGTCTGCCACCGGTGGACGACGTCCGCGCCTACGTCGTCGGCGACCGGCCGTGGCTGGCGACGGATCCGTTCCTGGACCCGTGGCGGAAGACGCCGGACCTCGACGTCGTACAGACCGGCGCGTGGCTCCTGCCCGACGAACGGCCACTGCCGGCCGAGGTGGAGGCCTTCCTGGACGCCGGCACACCACCGGTGTACGTGGGCTTCGGCAGCATGCCCCTGCACGCCTCGCGGGACGTCGCCCGCGTGGCCGTCGAGGCGGTCCGCGCGCAGGGCCGTCGCGTCCTCGTCTCCCGCGGCTGGGCCGGCCTGGCCCCGGTCGACGACCGGGACGACTGTCTCGTCGTCGGCGAGGCCAACCATCAGGCGCTGTTCGGCCGGGTGGCCGCCGTCGTGCACCACGGCGGCGCGGGCACCACCACGACGGCCGCCCGGGCCGGTGCGCCCCAGGTGGTGGTGCCCCAGGCCGCGGACCAGCCGTACTGGGCCGGCCGAGTGGCCGATCTGGGCATCGGCGCGGCGCACGACGGCCCGACCCCGACCGTCGCGTCCCTGTCGGCCGCGCTCGGCACGGCCCTGACCCCCGGGGCCCGCGCCCGGGCGACCGCCGTGGCCGGCACGATCCGCACCGACGGGGCGACGGTGGCCGCGCGGCTGCTGCTCGACGCGGTCGGCTGAGAAGGACCGCCCGTACCCGCGTGCACCACGCGGGACCGTCCCACCAGGCTGCCGCGCGCCACGACCGCGAGCGGCCTCATACCGGAGCCGATGACGTGAACCCCTTGACCACCAGTGCCTTCGACCTTCCCGACCGTCTCTCCCCCAAGGCCGACCCGGCGCTGATCGCCGGCGACGAGCAGCACTTCGCGGCCATCGCGCGGTGCCTCGAGGAGTCGATCGCCGATCTGACCGACCGCCTCGATGCCGAGCGCAGGGCGCCCGGCGGCAAAGGCCGGCAGGCGATGGACCGGGACAGGGAGGTCCACCGGCTGACCGCCCGGCTGCGCGCACTGCGCCGCTTCGGCCTGGACCTGTGCCTCGGGCGCATGGTCGGCGCGGACAGCCCCGAGCCCGTGTACATCGGACGGCTCGGCCTCACGGACAGCGCAGGTCGCCGGCTGCTGCTCGACTGGCGCTCCCCCGCGGCCGAGCCGTTCTTCGGGGCCACCCACGCCGACCCCATGGGTCTGGTGAGCCGCCGCAGGTACCGCTGGACCGACGGCCGGATCAGCGACTACTGGGACGAGGTGTTCACCTCGGAGGGCCTGGTCGGGCACGCCGCGCTCGACGACCAGTCCGCCTTCATCGCCGGCCTGGGCGGCCATCGGTCACCACGGATGCGGGACGTGCTCGGCACCATCCAGGCCGACCAGGACGCCATCATCCGTGCGGGATCCCGCGGCGCTCTCGTCGTCGACGGCGGTCCGGGCACGGGGAAGACCGTCGTCGCCCTGCACCGCGCCGCCTACCTCCTCCACTCCGACCCCCGCCTCGGTCACCGTCGGGGCGGCGTGCTGTTCGTCGGTCCGCACCGGCCCTACCTGGCCTACGTCTCCGACGTCCTCCCCAGCCTCGGAGAGGAGGGCGTGCAGACCTGCGTCCTGCGGGACCTCGTCGCCGAGGGTGCCGCGGCGGGGCTGGAGACCGACCCGGACGTGGCCCGCCTGAAGTCGTCCGCGGACATGGTGAGGGCGATCGAGACGGCCGTCAGGTTCTACGAGGAGCCGCCCACCGAGGGGATGACGGTCACGACCCACTGGTCCGACGTCCGGCTGAGCGCCGAGGACTGGGCCGTGGCGTTCGCAGCGGCAGAGCCCGGCGCCCCGCACAACGAGGCGCGCGACCAGATCTGGGAGGAGCTGCTCGACATCCTGACGGACAGGCACGGTGACGATGTCCCACCCGGCCTGCTCCGCAAGTCGCTGCGACAGAACAGGGAACTGCTCACGGCCTTCAACCGCGCGTGGCCGCTGCTCGAAGCGGCCGACCTGGTCGGGGACCTGTGGTCGGTGCCCGCCTACCTGCGGATGTGCGCTCCCTGGCTCAGCCGCGACGAGGTCCGCGCGCTGCAGCGCGCGGACGCCCGGGCCTGGACGGTGTCCGATCTGCCGCTGTTGGACGCGGCACGGCAGCGGCTCGGCGACCCGGAGGCGTCGCGGCGCAGGCGCCGGCACGACGCCGCGCTCGCCGCCGAACGCGAGCGCATGGACAGGGTCATCGACGACCTGCTCGAGGCCCACACCCATGACGACGGCGAAGGCGTGCTGGTCATGCTGCACGGGCAGGACATGCGGAACTCCCTGGTCGACGAGACCGCCCTGCCCACCGCCGACCCGGACCTGCTCGCCGGCCCGTTCGCGCACGTCATCGTGGACGAGGCCCAGGAACTGACCGACGCGGAGTGGCAGATGCTGCTGCTGCGCTGCCCGTCCCGGAGCTTCACCGTCGTCGGGGACCGCGCCCAGGCCCGGCGCGGGTTCACCGAATCGTGGCGGGAACGGCTCGAGCGGGTCGGGTTCGACCGGATCGACCTGGCGTCCCTGAGCATCAACTACCGGACGCCGGAAGAGGTCATGGCGGAGGCCGAGCCGGTCATCCGGTCCGTGCTCCCGGACGCCAACGTGCCGGCCTCCATCCGCACCGGCGGCGTCCCCGTCGTCCACGGATCCGTCGCGGACCTGGGCACGGTCCTCGACACCTGGCTCGCCGCACATGCCGACGGGATCGCCTGCGTCATCGGTGATCCCGCGTTCCGGGCGACGTCCCGCGTCCGGTCGCTGACCCCGGAGCTGTCGAAGGGGCTCGAGTTCGACCTGGTCGTCCTCATCGACCCGGAGACGTTCGGCGAGGGTGCCGAAGGAGCGGTGGACCGCTATGTCGCGATGACCCGGGCGACCCGGCAGCTCGTCATCCTCACGAGCCCCTGACCGTGGGCCCCGGCAACGTGCCGGGCGCGGCACGGCGGGCCGGCCCGTACGCCCCCGCGTGCGGGCGGAGGAGGCCCACGGCGTACGGTCGGCATACAGGCCCCCGGACTCGGACCGTCCCGGGCGTGACCGGGGCCTCCTGCGCAGCCGCACCGTCCACGCCGTCCGCACCGAGGAGAAGCGTTGCACCCCGACACCCCGCCGCCGGCCGGCACCGAGGCCGAAGCGGAGACCGGCGCCACCTTCTGGCAGGAGCGCCGGGTGTGCTTCCTGGCCACCCGGCGCCCCGAGGACGGCACCCCGCACCTGGTGCCCGTCGGGGTCACGTACGACCCCGAGACCCGTATCGCCCGGGTCATCAGCGACGCCAAGAGCAAGAAGGTCCGCAACGTGCGCCGGGCCGGACCGGGGGCCGTGGTCGCCGTCAGCCAGGTCGACGGCCGACGCTGGTGCACCCTGGAGGGCACCGCCGTCGTCAGGGACGACGCCGGGTCCGTGGCCGAGGCCGAGCGCCGCTACGCCGAGCGCTACAAGCAGCCGCGCGTCAACCCGAACCGGGTGGTCATCGAGATCACCGTCACCCGCGCCCTGGGCACCGCCAAGCCGCCCGGCTGGTGACGCCCCGGGCATGCGGCGGGCGGGCACCGGCCGGTCCGGTCGCGGTGGCCCGCGGCCGGGACGGTGCCCGGGAACGGGACGGGGCCGCCCACCTGTGTGGTGGGCGGCCCCGTCCCGTTCCGCGCGTCCTGTCTGCCGGGTTCCGGCTCAGCCGACCGGCGTCGCCGGGTCCTTGCCCGCCGACGACGTACCGCTTTTCCCGAGTCCCTGCTCCGACGCGGTGTCCGAGGCGCCGGACTCCTCGGCGAGGCGCTCCATGCCGCTGGTGGTCTTCAGCGGCTTCTCCTTCAGGAACACGACGGCGACCAGCGCGAGCAGCGCGAACGGCGTGGCGATGAGGAACAGGTCGGCCGTGGCGACACCGTAGGCGTGCTCGACGACGGACCGCATCGGGGCGGGCAGCGTGGACATGTCCGGGACGCCGCCCTCGCCCGAGCCCTCACCGGCCGGCGCGGTGACGCCCGCCTCCCCGAGTCCCTTGGTCATCTCGCTGGCGACCCGGTTGGCGAGGATCGCGCCGAGGACGCTGGTGCCGATGGTGCCGCCCATGCTGCGGAAGAAGGACAGCACGGAGGTGGCGGCGCCCAGTTCGGCGGCGGGCACGTCGTTCTGGGCGGCGAGCACCAGGTTCTGCATCAGCATGCCGACGCCGACGCCGAGCACCGCCATGTAGAGGCTGAGGAGGCCGAAGTGGGTGTCGACTCCGATCGTGGAGAGCAGCCCGAGACCGGCGGTCATGACGACCGCGCCCGCCACCAGGTACCGCTTCCACTTGCCGGTCCGGCTGATCACCTGCCCGGCGACGGTCGACGACACCAGCAGGCCCAGGATCATGGGCAGGCTCATCAGACCGGCGACGGTCGGCGACTTGCCCAGGGACACCTGGAAGTACTGCGAGAGGAAGACGGTCCCGCCGAACATGGCGACACCGACCAGGAGGCTGGCGACGGTGGTCAGCGTCACCGTGCGGTTGCGGAAGATGCCGAGCGGGATGACCGGCTCGGGGGTACGGGCCTCCACGAGCACCGCGGCGGCCAGCAGCAGCACGCCACCGCCCGCGAGGGCGGCGGTCTGCCAGGACGCCCAGTCGAACTCGTTGCCGGCCAGCGACACCCAGATGAGCAGCGCGCAGACACCGGCGACGATCAGGAAGGCGCCGAGCCAGTCGATCCGCACCTCGCGCCGCGAGGTGGGCAGCCGCAGCGTGCGCTGCAGCAGCGCGATGGCGAACAGCGAGAACGGCACGCCGATGAAGAAGCACCAGCGCCAGCCCAGCCAGGAGGTGTCGACCAGCACACCGCCGACCAGCGGCCCGGCCACGGTGCCCACCGCGAAGACGGCACCGAAGATACCGGCGTACCTGCCCAGCTGACGGGGCGGGATGATGGAGGCCATCACGACCTGCGCGAGGGCGGTCAGACCGCCCGCGCCGATGCCCTGCACGACCCGGCTGAAGATCAGCAGGCCGACACCGTGAGAGAAGCCCGCCAGCAGCGAGCCGACCACGAACATGCCCAGCGAGAGCTGGAGCAGCAGCTTCTTGTTGAAGAGGTCGGACAGCTTCCCCCACAGGGGCACCGTCGCGGTCATGGCCAGCAGTTCGGAGGTGACGACCCAGGTGTAGGAGGACTGGCTGGCCCCCAGGTCGGTGATGATCGTGGGCAGCGCGTTGGACACGACGGTGCCGGCCAGGACCGCGACGAACATGCCGGCCATCAGGCCGGACATGGCCTGGAGTATCTGCCGGTGGGTCATGGAGGTGGGAGGCGCGTCGGCGGGCGCCGGGGGTGAGGTCACGAGTTCTCTTTCGGTGATGGTGGTCGGACGGTCCGCGCGGGCCGGGCGCCGGCACGGGCCGGCGCGTCGGCGCACCCGGGACGCGGACGGACAGCAGGGGACGAACAGCAGGGACGGTGGCCGCGGCCGGAAACCGGGCGGCCGACGCGGTGACTCAGGCGGGAGGAGCGGGAGGAGCGGGGAGACCGGCGGCGAGGAGGGCGAACACCTCCTGGAAGACGTCGAGAAAGGCACCTTCCTCCTGCCGGGCGTACCAGTGCTCCACGCTGGTCCGCACCGCGGTGCCCGCCACCGCGGCCAGCAGCCGCGGGTACAGGTCGAGCGCCTTGCGCCGTTCCTCGTCGGACCCGGGTCCGGGGACGGCCCCGGGGACGGACGCGGTCGCCGGCCGGCCGCCGGCGCGGATGCGCGCGGCGATGGCCTCCGCCAGTTCGGTCTCGTCCGCCATGTGCGCGCCGAGACTGCGCACCAGCAGGTGCGGCGAGGCGTGCAGCACCTGGGCGTGCAGCCGCCACAGCTCGTGCTGCTGCTCCGCCTCGGCGAGTTCCGCCACCATGGCCTCGCGCAGGGCCTCCAGCGGGGAGAGCGCGGCCGGCGCGTCGAGCACCGCCTGCCGCATCCGGGCGCCCGCGTCCGCGTCGATCACGACGAAGGCGTCGTCGCGTGTGTCGAAGTAGTTGAAGAAGGTCCGCACGGACACCCCGGCCGCCGCGCTGATCGCCTCGACGGTGACCTTCTCGGCGCCGTGCTCGGCGGCCAGGCGCACCGCGGCCTCGGCGAGCGCGGCACGCGTCGCCCGCTTCTTCCGTTCCCGCAGTCCGCCCCCCGCGGCACCCTTCTCCGACATGATTTGCATGGTATGCAAAAATGCACGTCGTGCAAAATTAAGGCCTTACCGGCCCGTGAGAGGTGCGACGCCCCGGCGACTCCGGGGCCCCGGTCGACGGCCCGGCGGGGGCCGCGGACCGACCGGCCGGGACCGCGCCGAGGACACCCTGACCGCCGGCGACGCGACACGCCGCCGCCCCGCGCAACGCCTCGCCCGCGCCGCCCGATCGGGGAACGGCGATCACCGGACACCCGCGGCGCCACCGACCGGGAGTCCGTTCACGGCGCCACACCTCCCACTTCTTCTACAAGCATGTAGATTGTTGGTCCGGGTCCGTGCCGCGGGCCCCGTCCGCACACGCCAAGGAGGAGTACACCGTGGGAGTTTCCCTGTCCAAGGGCGGCAACGTCTCGCTCAGCAAGGAGGCCCCGGGCCTGACCGCCGTCCTGGTCGGTCTGGGCTGGGACACGCGCACCACCACCGGCACCGACTACGACCTCGACGCCTCCGCCCTGCTCCTGGACGCCTCCGGCAAGGTCCTCTCCGACCGGCACTTCGTCTTCTACAACAACCTCACCAGCCCGGACGGTTCGGTCGAGCACACCGGCGACAACCTCACCGGTGAGGGGGAGGGCGACGACGAGGTCGTCAAGGTGAACCTCGCGGCCGTACCCGCCGAGGTCGACAGGATCGTGTTCCCGGTCTCCATCCACGACGCCGAGAGCCGCGGCCACAGCTTCGGCCAGGTCCGCAACGCCTTCATCCGCGTCGTCAACCAGGCCGGCGGCGCCGAGATCGCCCGTTACGACCTGTCGGAGGACGCCGCCACGGAAACCGCGATGGTCTTCGGCGAGCTGTACCGGCACGGCGCCGAATGGAAGTTCCGCGCGGTCGGCCAGGGCTATGCCTCCGGACTCGCCGGGATCGCCGCCGACTTCGGCGTCAACGTCTGACCCTCCGGTGACCACGCCGCCGGACCCGCCGCCCGGAACCGGGCCCGGCGGTCACGCGCCGCACG
>NZ_JAPSKQ010000219.1 GCF_031181555.1 Streptomyces sp.
GCACCTGGGTGAAGGAGGTCAAGGAGGCCATGGAGCGCCTCAACATGGACCCCGCCTTCGCCGAGCGCAACGTCAACGAGGGCTTCTCCGGCGGTGAGAAGAAGCGCCACGAGATCCTCCAGCTCGAGCTGCTCAGGCCGAAGGTCGCGATCCTCGACGAGACCGACTCCGGCCTTGACGTCGACGCGCTGCGCGTGGTCTCCGAGGGCGTCAACCGCGTCCGCGAGACCGGCGAGGTCGGCACCCTGCTGATCACGCACTACACGCGCATCCTGCGCTACATCAAGCCCGATTACGTCCACGTCTTCTCGGCCGGCCGCATCGTCGAGTCCGGCGGCGCCGAGCTCGCCGACAAGCTGGAGGAAGAGGGCTACGAGGCCTACACCACGAAGGGTGGCGCATCCGCGTGACACAGCTGCCGGGCCTCCTCGACACCGAGGCGATCCGCAAGGACTTCCCCATCCTGGACCGCGTGGTCCACGACGGCCGGAAGCTCGTGTACCTGGACAACGCGGCGACCTCGCAGAAGCCGCGCCAGGTGCTGGACGCCCTGAGCGAGTACTACGAGCGCTACAACGCCAACGTCCACCGCGGTGTGCATGTGCTCGCCGAGGAGGCCACGGCGCTGTACGAGGGCGCGCGCGACAAGGTCGCGGAGTTCGTCAACGCGCCCTCGCGTGACGAGGTGATCTTCACCAAGAACGCCTCCGAGTCGCTCAACCTCGTGGCCAACATGCTCGGCTGGGCCGACGAGCCCTACCGGGTGGACCACGAGACCGAGATCGTCATCACGGAGATGGAGCACCACTCCAACATCGTTCCGTGGCAGCTGCTCGCGCAGCGCACGGGCGCGAAGCTGAAGTGGTTCGGCCTCACCGACGACGGCCGCCTCGACCTGTCGAACATCGACGAGATCATCACCGAGAAGACGAAGATCGTCTCCTTCGTGCTGGTGTCCAACATCCTGGGCACGGTCAACCCGGTCGAGGCGATCGTGCGCCGCGCCCAGGAGGTCGGCGCCCTGGTGTGCGTCGACGCCTCGCAGGCCGCGCCGCACATGCCGCTGGACGTCCAGGCCCTCCAGGCCGACTTCGTGGCCTTCACCGGCCACAAGATGTGCGGCCCGACCGGCATCGGTGTGCTCTGGGGCCGCCAGGAGCTGCTGGAGGACCTGCCTCCGTTCCTCGGCGGCGGCGAGATGATCGAGACCGTGTCGATGAGCTCGTCGACGTACGCGCCGGCCCCGCACAAGTTCGAGGCGGGCACCCCGCCGATCGCCCAGGCGGTCGGTCTCGGCGCGGCGGTCGACTACCTGTCGTCGATCGGCATGGACAGGATCCTCGCCCACGAGCACGCGATCACCGAGTACGCGGTCAAGCGCCTCACCGAGGTCCCGGACCTGCGCATCATCGGGCCCGCCACGGCCGAGGAGCGCGGCGCCGCGATCTCGTTCACGCTGGGGGACATCCACCCGCACGACGTGGGCCAGGTCCTCGACGAGCAGGGCATCGCCGTCCGGGTCGGCCACCACTGCGCGCGGCCCGTCTGCCTCCGGTACGGAATTCCTGCGACCACGCGGGCGTCGTTCTATCTGTACTCCACGCCGGCCGAGATCGACGCCCTGGTCGACGGCCTGGAGCACGTACGGAACTTCTTCGGATGAGGGGCTGAGGCGTGAAGCTGGACTCCATGTACCAGGACGTCATCCTGGACCACTACAAGAACCCGCACGGGCGGGGCTTGCGGGATGGCGACGCCGAGGTGCACCACGTCAACCCGACGTGCGGCGACGAGATCACGCTGCGCGTGAAGTACGACGGCACGACCGTCAGCGACGTCAGCTACGAGGGCCAGGGCTGTTCCATCAGCCAGGCCAGCGCCTCCGTGCTGAACGACCTGCTGGTCGGCAAGGACCTGTCCGAGGCGCAGAAGATCCAGGAGACCTTCCTGGAGCTGATGCAGTCCAAGGGGAGGATCGAGCCCGACGACGCGATGGAGGACATCCTGGAGGACGCGGTCGCGTTCGCCGGGGTGTCCAAGTACCCGGCCCGGGTCAAGTGCGCCCTCCTCAGCTGGATGGCGTGGAAGGACGCGACGGCCCAGGCGCTGGGCGCCGACGCCGAAAGGACAACGGCATGAGCGAGACCGTGGAGATGAAGCCGGCCTCGGAGGAGGAACTCCGCGAGGCCCTGATGGACGTCGTCGACCCCGAACTGGGCATCGACGTCGTCAATCTGGGCCTGATCTACGGCATCCACATCGACGACTCCAATGTGGCGACCGTCGACATGACCCTGACCTCCGCGGCCTGCCCGCTGACGGACGTCATCGAGGACCAGGCCAAGTCCGCCACGGACGGCCTGGTCAGCGAGCTGCGCATCAACTGGGTCTGGATGCCGCCGTGGGGCCCCGACAAGATCACGGACGACGGCCGTGAGCAGCTGAGGGCGCTCGGCTTCAACGTCTGAGACGCACGGCACTTCGTCGGGAACGGCGACGCCCCACGGGGCGTCGCCGTTCCCGTGCGCGGTCCGAGGGCCGTTGTGTACGCTCGTACACATGGGATACCTGCTGCTGGCCGGAGCCATCGCCGCCGAGGTCGTCGGCACCACCGCCATGAAGTACAGCGACGGCTTCAGCAGACTCGGGCCGTCCCTGCTGACCCTCCTCGGCTACCTCGTCTCCTTCGGGCTGCTCGCGCAGACGCTCAAGACCCTCTCCGTCGGCACCGCCTACGCCATCTGGTCCGGCGTCGGCACCGCCGCGATCGCCACCATCGGGATCGTCTTCATGGGGGAGGGGATGACCCTCGCCAAGGCCGCCGGCATCGCGCTGATCATCGTCGGCGTGGTGGTGCTGAACCTGGGCGGCGCGCACTGATGGCCCGGCGCCACGATCCCGAACGGCGGCAGCGGATCATCGACGCGGCGATCCGGGTGGTGGGCCGCAGCGGCATCGCCGGGCTCAGCCACCGCAGCGTCGCCGCCGAGGCCGACGTCCCGCTCGGCTCCACGACGTACCACTTCGCGACGCTCGACGAGCTGATGGTCGCCGCCCTGCGGCAGACGAACGAGGGCTTCGCCAAGGTGGTCGCCGCGCGCGGCGGCCTGGAGGATCCGCGGACCGACCTGGCGGCCGAGCTCGCCGCGCTGATGGGCGAGTGGCTGGCCGGGGACCGCACCGGCGTGGAGCTGGAGTACGAGCTGTACCTGGCCGCCCTGCGCCGGCCCGCCCTGCGCCCCGTCGCGGCCGAGTGGTGCGAGGGCGTCGCCGAGCACCTGTCCCGCCGCACGGACCCGGTCACCGCCCGCGCCCTGGTCGCGCTGATGGACGGCATCTGCCTCCAGGTCCTGCTGACCGGCACGCCCTATGACGAGGAGTACGCCCGGGAGGTGCTGGCCCGGGTCGTCCCGCGCCGCTGAGAGCCGCGGCCCCGGGCCTCTCGCCCGGCACGTGAGACGCCGGCGCACCGGTTCGCATCGCCGGGCTCCCGCCGGTTAGGTTGCCCTCATGACCGACACGACTGCTCACAGCACCACCGGCGCCGTGGCCGCCGGCCTCGCCACCGTCGCCGCCGACGGCACCGTCCTCGACACCTGGTTCCCCGCGCCCGAACTCACCGCCGAGCCCGGCCCGTCCGGCACCGAGCGGCTCTCCGCCGAGCAGGCCGCGGAACTGCTCGGCGGCGGCGCGACCGCGGCGATCGGGCCGGACGCCCGCCGTGGCGTCGAGGTCGTCGCGGTCCGCACGGTCATCTCCTCCCTCGACGAGAAGCCGGTCGACGCGCACGACGTCTACCTGCGCCTCCACCTGCTCTCGCACCGCCTGGTCAAGCCGCACGGCCAGAGCCTGGACGGCATCTTCGGCCACCTCGCCAACGTCGCCTGGACCTCGCTCGGCCCGGTCGCCGTGGACGACATCGAGAAGGTGCGGCTCAACGCCCGCGCCGAGGGCCTGCACCTGCAGGTGACCTCCATCGACAAGTTCCCGCGCATGACGGACTACGTCGTCCCGAAGGGCGTGCGGATCGCCGACGCCGACCGGGTCCGCCTCGGTGCGCACCTCGCCGAGGGCACCACCGTCATGCACGAGGGCTTCGTCAACTTCAACGCCGGCACGCTCGGCACGTCGATGGTCGAGGGCCGCATCTCGGCCGGTGTCGTGATCGGCGACGGCACGGACATCGGCGGCGGCGCCTCCACCATGGGCACGCTCTCCGGCGGCGGCAACGTGATCATCTCCATCGGCGAGCGCTGCCTGATCGGCGCCGAGGCGGGCGTGGGCATCGCGCTCGGCGACGAGTGCGTCGTCGAGGCCGGCCTCTACGTCACCGCCGGCACCCGCGTCACCATGCCCGACGGCCAGATCGTCAAGGCCCGCGAACTGTCCGGCGCCTCCCACATCCTCTTCCGCCGCAACTCCGTCACCGGCACGGTCGAGGCCCGGCCGAACAACGCGGTCTGGGGCGGCCTGAACGAGGTGCTGCACAGCCACAACTGACCCCGTTCCCGTGGCCCGTCCGCTCACGTATGGGTTACTCCCCGTGACTTCGAGGTCTTTTTGGCAGATGAACGGGTGGACACAGAGTCCGATCAGACGCCGGAACGACTGACGTACAGGAAAAGGGGACGGGCGATGACGAACGAGCGACTGTGGGGCGTACTCCGTTGTGTGACGGGGGTGATCGGAGTCCTGGCCGTGGTGGTCCTGTGCGGGACCCTGGCCGATTCCGCGTACGCGGACGAGACCACCACCGGCTCCCACAACGGGCCCCGGGTCGGACTGCTCAACGTCAATGTCGGGCAGGTCGACGACCCCGCGGAGGACGTGCTGGAGCACTTCCTGCTGTTCGGGGACGGATACGCCTGGAGCTGACGGTTCCGGAGCGGAGTGAACGCCTCGGCGGGCCGGGGCCGCATCGCGCCGACGCGCGCGGTGCGGCCCCGGCCCCCGTTCGTTCCGAGGTTTTCCCGTGGGCGGTGGCATAGCGGGAGGCGTCCGCGCGCGTCCATAGGGGCGCAGGGGGCGGGCACCGGGTCCGCTCCCGGGGGAAGAGAAGGTGACGATGGATGCCGAAGCGCAGGAGAGTTTCCGGGAGTTCGTGGCGAACCGGTCGTCCGCACTGCTGAAGACCGCGGTCCTGCTGAGCGGCGGTGACCGGCACGCGGGCGAGGACCTGCTCCAGAACGCGCTGATCAAGGCGGCGGGCCGCTGGCACCGGATCGACGAACCCGAGGCCTACGTCCGGCAGATCCTCTACCGGCAGCAGATCGGCCGCTGGCGTCTGAAGTGGCGCGCGCGTGAGCTGAGCGTGGCCGAGCCGCCGGACGTCGGCGCGGACGGGGAGGCCTCGGCCGCCGCCGAGCTGCGCCTGCTGATGCGCGGCGCACTGGCCCGGCTCACCGCGCGGCAGCGCACCGTGCTGGTGCTGCGCTACTTCGAGGACCTGCCCGAGGCCGAAGTGGCCCGCATCCTGGGCTGCTCCGTCGGCACGGTGCGGTCCACCACCCACCGCTCCCTGGCCCGGCTGCGCGCCCTCGCGCCCGAGCTGCGGGCCCTCGGCCCGGCCGGCACCGAGCGGCAGCCGTCCCGTGACTACTCGCCCGTGGAGGTGCGGTCATGAACGTCGACGAACTCGTGCGAGACGCGTTGCGTGAGCAGGCAGCGGAACTGGCGGCGCCCGGACCGGGGTTCGCCGACCGCGTGCTGGCGGTGCGCCGGCGCCGCCGTACGCGCAGGCTGGCCTCCGTCGTCGCCGCCACGACGGCCGTGGTCGCGGTCGCCGTCGGAGTGCCGCTGCTGGACGCCGGGAAGGAGGACGTCCGTCCCGCCGCCGTCCTGGAGGGGAACGGCATCTCCGCGCACCCGGACCAGTCACCGCCGCGCGACCTGATCGCGGCCGGCCGGTCGGTGCTGGCCGCCTACTACACGGCGGAGCCCGTGACGCGCTCGGACGACCGGGCCGTGCTCACCCGCACCTACTGGCTGCTCGACCCGGGGACCGGGAGGTACGAGAAGGACGACCGGTGGTCGTTCGTCGCCGTCGCGCCCGGCGCGCGCACCGCGGCCGTCCTGGAACGGGAGCTGCCCGCGCGGCGGATCGGCATCCTCGACCTGGCCACGGGCCGCGTCGACCGGTGGATCCCCGTCGACCGCGGGGTCGGCGGCCTCGCCTTCTCGCGCGACGGCGGCAGGCTCGTCGCCACGACGTACGGTGCGCACCCCGACCTGATGGTGCGGATGAAGGCAGGGGCGGGGGAGGGCTTCCCGGACGACGAGGTCTGGGTGCCGCAGTTCGGCGGCACGTCCTCCCGGAGCGGCTTCTACGTCCTGGACGTGGCCGACGGGCGGGGCGCCTGGAGCCCGGTCGCGAAGCGCCGGGACGTCAACGGCCGGCAGGACTTCGCGTTCTCCCGGGACGGCCGGCTCGTGTACTCGCAGGTCATCGGGGGAAGCGACGGACTGCAGCAGTTCCACGACCTCGCCGGGAAGGAGGTCGCCGCGCCCGCGGACGAACGGCACCTGCGGTCCGACGTCGGCGCGCGGCTGTCCCCCGACGGCAGTCTCGCCGCGCTCGGGCTGACGGCCGAGGCCAAGGACAAGTCCTGGTCCGAGATCCGCGATCCGCGCACGGGCGAGGAGGTCGCCCGGGTGCGCGGGGCGCAGCTGCTCGCCTGGGTGGACGACCGGCGGCTCATCGCCTGGGAGCGGGCTCCCGGGTCGCAGGAGTACCGGCCGCGGCTGGTCCTGGTCACCATCGGCAGCGAGAAGGTCGTGCCGCTGAGCGGGGTGCGCGAGCCGGACGAGGCCTTCGAGACGGTGGAGTGGGAGCCGGTGTTCGTCGAACGCCGGGCCTAGAGCGGGCCGGTTCCGCCGGGGCCGGCCAGGCGGTCGTACACGGCCCTGAGCCCGACGGTCGTCTCGCGGCCGGCGGGCCTCAGGGGCGGGCGGACCGGGCCCGCGGGCAGGCCCAGCGTGGTGAGCAGGGCCTTCGCCGTGACCGTGCCGGGGAGGCCGTCTGCCATCATCGCCTCGATGAGGGCGGTCACCCGCTGCTGGAGGCGGGCCGCCCGGGCCGTGTCACCCGCGTCGAAGGCGTCCAGGACGGCACGGACGTGGTCCGGGACGACGTTCGCGACCGTGCTGACGCAGCCCGCGCCGCCGACCGCGTACAGGGCCAGGTTGTGCTCGTCGCAGCCCGCGTAGTACGCGAGGTCCGTGCGGGCGAGGACCTTCTGGGCAGCCAGGAAGTCGTACGAGCAGTCCTTGACGGCCACGATCCGGGGGTGCTCGGCGAGGCGGAGCAGGGTGTCGGGCTCGATGCGGACGCCCGTGCGGGCCGGGATGTCGTACAGGACGAGGGGGAGCTCCGTGGTGTCCGCGATCTCGCGGAAGTGCGCCTCGATCGCGTCCTGCGGGGGCCGGCTGTAGTACGGGGCGACCACCAGCAGGCCGTCGGCGCCGGCCTGCTCGGCCTCGCGGGCCAGTCCGGCGGTGTGGCGGGTGTCCGAGGTGCCGACGCCCGCGATGACCGACGCGCGGGTGCCCACCGCCCGGCGCACCGCCGTGATGAGGGAGGACTTCTCCGCGTCCGTGGTGGTCGGGGACTCCCCTGTGGTGCCGGAGAGGACCAGGCCGTCGCAGCCGTGGGTCACCAGGCGGTCGGCCAGCCGCTGGGCGCCGTCGAGGTCGAGCGCGCCGGTGGGGGTGAACGGGGTGATCATCGCGCACAGGGTGCGGCCGAAGGGACGTGCCGTGGGGGAGGGCGGGGGAGAGGACATGCGAGTAGTGTCGGCGGCGTCACCGTGAAGATCTACTGACGATTTCTGTCGGGTACGGGTAAGCGTTGCTGCGGGGTGGTGGGTGGCGGCTCCTCGCGCCCCGTCCGGGTGCGGTAGTGAGAGGCGGGCAGGGGTACCCGGGTGTCCTCGACCGAGAGGAGGCGGTACACCGTGACCGGGACCATCGAGCAACGGCCGGTTCGCGACGAGCACCACAGCGTGGGTGAGCTCGTCGGGCAGGCCACCGAACAGCTCTCGCGGCTCGTGCGGCAGGAACTGGCCCTCGCCAAGGAGGAGCTGTCCGAGAAGGGCCGCCGTGCCGGACGCGGTGGCGGGATGCTGGGTGCGGCAGGGGCGTTCGCCTACGCGGGGCTGCTCGCGCTGGCCGGTACGGGTGCTGCCGCCCTCTCGCTGGTGCTGCCCGTGTGGGCGGCGGCGCTGATCGTCACGGCGGTGCTGTTCGCCATCGCGGGTGTGCTGGCCGTCGCCGGTCGCAGTCAGTTGCGCAGGGCCACGCCGCCCAGGCCCGAACGGGCGATGGGCAGCGTGAGGGCCGACGTGGAGGAGATCAAGGGAAGGGCGCACCGATGACGCAGGACGTGACGCGCGCGGGTTCCCACGTGGGTGCGAGCGCGGAGGGCGCGGCCGCTGCTCAGGGAGCGAAGGGGCCGGACGAGCTGCGTCGGCAGATCGAGCAGACGCGGCACGAACTCGGTGACACCGTCGAGCAGTTGGCGGGCAAGATGGACGTCAAGGGCAGGGCCCGGGCCCGGGCGGACGATCTCCGGGACAAGGCCGGGGCGATGACCGTGCAGCTGCGGAGCAGCGCCGCCCACGCGGGCCGGACCGGGATGCGGTACCGGCGGCCGGTGCTGATCGCCGGGGCGGCGGTGGGGGCCGTCGTCGTCGTGGGCACGGTGATGCGGCGCTCCATGGAGCGGT
>NZ_JAPSKQ010000220.1 GCF_031181555.1 Streptomyces sp.
GCTTCCGCAGGCGAAGGCACCGGAGACGGAACCGGCCAGCACACAGTCCTCGAGCGGCCGCCCCTCCAGCAGGGCGTGCAGGAAGGCGGTGACGAACGCGTCGCCCGCGCCGTTGGTGTCGACGACCGGCCGCTCCGGCCGTACCGCGGGGAAGTGCCGCGTCCTCTCCTCGCCCCGCACCAGCACGTGACAGCCCGCCGCGCCGTCGGTGGCCACCGCGAACCGGGCCCGGCCCTCGTCGACGATCCGGTGCAGCACCGCGTCGAGCCGGCCGCGCAGGGCCGCCGCGCTGAGGAACACGTAGTCGGAGGCGAGGGCGTAGGTGAGGTGGTGGGGGTCGGCCCCGTCCCAGTCGTGCAGATCGGTGGAACTGGTGACGCCCAGGCGGTGGACGTCCTCGTACATGTCGCGGTTGTGGCCGACGATCGACAGGTGGACGTGCCGCGCCCGCTGGAGGTGCGGCAGGTAGAACGAGCGGGGCAGCCGCAGGTCCGCCGGGTGCCGGGAGTCGTAGAAGGAGAACCGGCGGCCCTGCGCGTCGACCAGGTTGATGCCGCGCGGAGTGCCGTGCGGGGACACCAGACGGCTGAAGTCCAGTCCCCGCTCGGCATACGCGGCGAGCACCGCGTGGCCCTGCGGATCGTCCCCGAGGAAGTCGATGAACTTGGTGGCGAGTCCGAGCGCGTGACAGCCGAGCGCCACACCGTTCCCGGTGTGCGCGACGTAGTCGTACACGGGCGGGACGTGCAGCGAGTCGCCCGGGGGAACCTCCAGCCTCTCGACGCGGACGATGGTGTCCACTCCGGCGCCGCCGACCACCAGGACGTCGTGGGGGGACAGGCTCATGTGTGACTTCCTTCCGTCGCCACCGGGGGGACCGCGGCCCCGGGCAACGCGTCCCCAGGTCGAGGGCGGTGGTGCGGACGGCGCGGGAGGTGAGTCAAACACCCTGGTCCGCGGGATCGCAACCGGTTGCTGAAAATTTCAGTCGGCCGTCGTTCCTCACCAGTGTCGGGCAACTCCCTTGGAGAGCAGCTCGGTTGCCTTCCCGTCGGTAACGGCCTTTTCCGGTCGATGTCTGCGCTCGGCCGGCCTCACATGACCGCGTGACCGCCGACGCGTCGAACCGGCGCCGCCGGGTCCCTCAACTGCGGGTTCATGTTTCGTCCAGTGTTCAAGAGTTGTTGCAATGAGTTGCTGAAACTTGCGAAAAGGTGACGCAATCCGACTCCGGGCGCTTCCGATCCGCCTAGCCTGATGCCCGTCAGTTCAAGAGTCGAAGGGAAGCGGTCCAGTGCGCCAGACAATGCGCCCGTTCATCACGGTGGCGGCAGCGGCGCTGCCGGTCCTGACCGGAAACGCGGCAGCACACGCGGTGCCGCCCGAAGCGGCGGTGGAGTCCTCCGAGAGCGTTCCGGCCTGCGTGGAGGTCAGCCCGGGCTGGCGCTACACGTTCGTCACCAACAACTGCTCCAGCACGTACACGCTGACCATCGCCTACAGCGACGGCCGGGACGTCCCGTGCCGCGTCGCCGGCCCCGGCGACCACATCACCTTCCCCGGCCACGGCACCCAGGGCGACCGCGTGCTCGGCGCCGTACTGTGCTCCGGCACCTCCGGCTGAGGAGCGGTGACGTGCCGTGGCCGCGCCCGGACAGGCGCGGGCCGGTCAGGGACCACGCGATCCCCGACCGGCCCGGCCCGGACGCGTCCGCCGGTCAGCCGACCGCGGCGGCGGACCTGCCGGGCTCGTAGGAGCCTCCCCGCTGGTGCACGATCACGGCGAGCCGGTTGGCCGCGTTGATCATGGCGACCAGGGAGACCAGCGCGGCGACCTGGTCGTCGTCGTAGTGCTTGCGCACCCGGGCCCAGGTCTCGTCGGACACGCCGGGGTGGGCGTCGGCGAGCCGGGTGCCCTCTTCGGCGAGCGCCAGTGCGGCCCGCTCGGCCTCGGTGAACACGGTGGACTCGCGCCAGGCGGCGACCAGGTGGAGCCGGACTGCGGTCTCACCGGCGGCCGCGGCCTCCTTGGTGTGCATGTCGACGCAGTGACCGCAGCCGTTGATCTGGCTGGCGCGCAGCGACACCAGTTCCTGTGTGGATTTCGGCAGCGACGAACCGTGGATCACCAGGGCGGCGCCGGCGAACCGCTTGGCGAACCTGGCGGCGAGTTCGTTGTCGAACAGGTTGAATCGGGCGTCCATGACGTGGTCCTCACTCGTGGCGTGGCGCTGAACGAACACGAGATGCCGGCGATCCGCGCCGTGTGACGGGACGGCCGTGTGGCGTGCGCCACCGCCCGCGGATGTCACGGAATCGCGGGTCCCGGCGTCTTGTGCGCGTGGCACCGTCGCGAGCGAACAGGCAGGAGCAGCCGGTGAAGAGCGAGCACAGCAAGCGCACACAGGACAGGGCCGGGCAGTCGGCCGGTGGTGGCCGCACGGATCCCGCCACCGAGGCGTTCGTCACCCACCGCAACCTGCTGTTCACCGTCGCCTACGAGATGCTCGGCTCGGCCGCCGACGCGGAGGACGTCCTGCAGGAGACCTGGTTGCGGTGGGCGGGCGTCGATCTCGGCACGGTGCGCGACCGGCGTGCGTACCTGGTCCGGATCACCACGCGCCAGGCGCTGAGCCGGCTGCGCACGCTCGGCCGCCGCAAGGAGTCCTACGTCGGCTCCTGGCTGCCCGAGCCGCTGCTCACCTCGCCCGACGTGGCCGAGGACGTCGAGCTGGCCGACAGCGTCTCGATGGCGATGCTGCTGGTGCTGGAGACGCTCACTCCGACCGAGCGGGCGGTGTTCGTGCTGCGCGAGGTGTTCGACCTCGGGTACGACGAGATCGCCGAAGCCGTCGACAAGAGCCCGGCCGCGGTCCGTCAGATCGCGCACCGGGCACGGGCGCACGTCGCGGCGCGCCGGCCGCGCGGGACCGTCTCCCCGGCCCAGACCCGGGACGCGCTCGACGCGTTCCGACGGGCGATCGAAACGGGCGACCTGCAGGGCCTGTTGGACATCCTCGCACCGGATGTCGTCTTCCTGGGTGACGGCGGCGGAGTCAAGCAGGCCGTCCTGCGGCCCGTCGTGGGCGCCGACAAGGTGGGCCGTCTGCTGGCCGCCGGGCTGGGCAGGCTCCCCGCCGGGATGTCGCTGCTGTCGGCGGAGGTCAATGGCCACCCGGCACTGATCTTCCGGCTCGACGGCGCGGTCGACACCGTCGTGGCGGTGCACATCGACGACGGTCTCGTCACCGGGCTCTACGCCGTGCGCAATCCCGAGAAACTGTCGCACATGCAGCGGGAGACCGTCCTGCGCCGCTGAAGCGGGCCCCTCGGAAACGGCTCCGGGGCCTGCCCGGTGGTCATCCGTGCGGGAAGCGCCGCCGAACGCTGCGGCGGCGTGCGGGCCACGGTGCGTCCCCGCCGGCGGTGGTGAGCCAGGGCGTACGACCGCGGGAGAAGGGGGCGCGCCCCCGCCGGTCGGGCCGTCGCTCGCGACGTCGTCGTGGGTCCTCTCGCCGTTCCGCACGACGGTCACCCGCGCGTCGGCGGTCCTGTCGCCGCTGCCGCCGAAGCACGCTGCGCGGCAGGCGATGTCGTACGGCTGCCAGGTCTCCGGCGCCGTCCTGTGCGCCTTCCGCGGCATCGGCACCGGCACCGTCCGTGGAGCCGTCCGTCGTGGCGGGCACGTCCGCCGGGAACCTTCCGGCCGGCCATCTCGTTGGCCTCGAGTCCACTGCCTCAGAACCGCGAACGAAGGAGCACCTTGCCCGGCACCTCGTCCACCGACACCCTGCCTCCGCTCCCGTCGCTCGCCGCCCAGGCGGAACGCCTGATCGAGCTCGGGGTGCACGAACTCGCGGGAATATCCGCCGACGAACTGCGCGCCTTCGCCGATCGCGCCGGTGGCGGAGACGGCGACGCCCTGCTCGCCGTCCACCCGGACCGCGTCCCCGCTTCCGCCGTCGCACCGCTGCTCCGCCATGACGACAAGCCCGGCTTCGTCGTCACCGACATGCCCGACGTCGACCTCTTCGCTCCCTGCGCCGTCGAGCTGCCCGACGCCCCCCTCTACCTCGTCACCGCCCCCGACCGGGGCGACCACATGGCCAACTGGAGCCCGGAGGAGGCACTGCCCGCCCTCACCAAGGAGGACCGCACCCCGTTCCTGCTCACCGAAGGCATCCACTGGGTGCTCCAGCAGCCGGCGGTTCTCGAGCGCAACCGCTGCTTCATGACGATCGGCTCCCGGCTGCGCAAGGCGAACGGCACCCTGGACGCCCGCACCCCGGCGATCTGGATCAGCAACGGCACGGGGCGGGACGGCCGTGAGCGGCGCAACGCCCCGAAGGTCGGCTGGTGCTGGTGGGGCAACCGTCACACCTGGCTGGGCTTCGCCTCCGCCGCGGGTCGCAGGCACCCCTGAGCTCTACGGCGACCCGGGACCGGGGCAGCGGGGGAGCGGCACGTGACGCAGCTCGGGGGCGGTGTGCACCCCGCCCCGAACGCCCCGGCCCGGTGCAGGCGTTCTGCGTACCGGCCGTACGGGGCACCCGCTTGGCCCGGTCCTGCTCGGCTCCGTCCGTTCCCGGCCCGAGAGCACCTCGGCGAGAGGTGCCCGGGCACGGGCGGGGCGGACACGGATCCGCCCAGGGCCGGCCGGGTGAGGTGCCGGCGGGAGAGGCGGCCGAGCGGCCGGTCATGCCGGTGCGATCGGCCGGGTGCCGGCCCGCCGCCGGAAGCGGAGGAGGGGCGCCAGCGCCCACCGGCCGGGTCCGAGGACGGCGATGAGCAGGAAGGACCAGCAGAACATGACCGCCGTCTCACCGCCGTTCTCGAGGGGGAAGAGCGCATCGGGCTGGTGCACGACGAAGTAGGCGTACGCCATGGACCCGGAGCACAGGAGGGCCGCGGCGCGGGTCCCGAGGCCGCACAGAACCAGCGTGCCGCCGAGGAGTTGGATGACGGCGGCCCACCAGCCCGGCCATGCGGCGAAGTCGGGCTTCGCTCCGTGCGGACCGCCCAGGACGTCGAACAAGGTGGCAGCCCCATGAGAGGCGAACAGCAGCCCCACGACGATCCGGAAGAGTCCGATCGCGTACTCCCTGCTCTTCTCCAGCGCTTCCATCGGTCGGGCTCCTCTCTCGCGCAGCGGCCTTCGGGGAGCTGCGCCGCGGTGGGGGGCGAGGCTGATTCCGTGTGGACGTGCCGAACCGAGCGGTGCCGGCGGAGCGGTGCCGTCGGTGGGCCGGCGGCGTCGGCGCATGGTGCTCCGGGGCGGTGCCCCACCGGGTGGTGCCGCCGCGTTCGCGGGTGGTGCGCGGCATGGTGGGGGCCCGGCGTTGTCCGGGCGACACGGACGCGCATGCGAACTTTTCACCACGTCGACGGCTCTTGTCTAGACCATTAGCGCGAGAAGTTCCGGCTCGGGCAAGCGTCCGGGGCCGGCGTCCGCTGTTCGTCGGTTCACTTCGCACAACCTCTTGACCGGACCCGGTCCGCCGCTATGGTCTAGACCTGAAGTCGTTCAGGTCTAGACCTGAGTCGGCCTCCGTCTCGGCCCACGGCGTCGGTCGGGTGAGGGCGGGACGCGCGGACGACGGCGCCCGCCGCCGGAACGGCGCGCCCGCGTGCCCCGCCGGCCCGGCGGGGCGCGTGATCGACGCGGCGCGCACCACGCACGGTCGGCAAGGCCGCGCCTCACGGGCGGCCCCGACGCACCCCGAAGGAAAGTGGTATGGCATGAACACGAAAAGACGAGTGGCTCTCGCCCTCGGGGCGCTGGTCGCTCCCCTGCTCGCCGTCAGCCTTCCGGCGAGCACGGCCAACGCCCACGGCTGGGTGACCTCGCCCGGCAGCCGGCAGGACCAGTGCGCCGCGGGCGTCGTCGACTGCGGCCAGATCAAGTACGAGCCGCAGAGCGTCGAGGGGCCGAAGGGTCTGCGCAGTTGCAGCGGCGGAAACGCGCAGTTCGCCGAGCTCGACGACGACAGCAAGGGCTGGCGGGTCACGCCGGTCGGCACCACGCACACCTTCACCTGGCACCACACGGCACGGCACGCCACCGACACCTGGCAGTACTTCGTCGGTGACCGGAAGATCGCCGAGTTCGACGGCCGTGGCGCGCAGCCTCCCGCCGACGTCAGCCACCAGGTGAACTTCGGCGGCCTCACCGGCCGTCAGAAAGTGCTTGCCGTCTGGAACGTGGCGGACACCGGCAACGCCTTCTACTCCTGCATCGACGTCAACATCGGCGGTGGCGACGGTGGCGGTGGCGATGACGGCGGCGGCGACGGTGAGCCGGGCGCCTGCGCCGCGCCGCTCTGGAACTCCGGGAGCGTCTACCACGGCGGCGACACCGTCTCCCATGACGGGCACACCTGGCGCGCCAAGTGGTGGGTGACGGGCGAGAAGCCCGGCACCACCGGAGAGTGGGGTGTCTGGGAAGACCTCGGAGCCTGCACGGCCGCGTGAGCGTACCCGGGGCGGCGCGTGCCCGACGTGGCGCGCGCCGCTTCGCGCCGGATCCCACCGCGTCGGCCCTGCACGCGAGGTCGTCCTGATGGCGGGCCGCGGCTCGGCGGCTCCTCGTGGGGCATGACGGTGCAGGCGAGTGGTGCAAGGGGAGCGCGGCAGACCGCGCGGTGCGGGGCGTCCTCGCCGCGGGCCGCGCTCGCGTACGGCGGGCCGGAGCGGATCAGGCGGTCGAGCGGGCGTCCTCCTGCAGCCGGCGGCGCAGCGTGGCGGCGAAGTCCTCGGCCATCTCCAGGCGGGCGCGCAGGGTCTCGCAGCGCGCGTCGGCCACCTTCCGGTAGGAGTCCAGCCGCTCCCGCAGTCGCTCGCGCTCTTCGCCGGCCGGCGGGCCGGCGGTGTCGCCGAGCCGGTCGGTGATCTCCAGCAGGTCCCGCATCTCCTCCAGGGAGAAGTCCAGGGGCTTCATGCGGCGGATCACCATCAGCCGCTCGACGTCGGTCTCCGTGTACAGCCGGAAGCCGCCCTTGCTGCGGGCCGAGGGAATAACGAGGCCGACTTCCTCGTAGTGACGGATGGTGCGCAGCGACAGACCGGTCCGCTCGGCCACCTCACCGATCTGCATGTGCCGCTCGCTCATCGCCGCGCCTTCTCCTTCGGATCTCCGCCCGCTTGCGAAAGGGCCAAGTCGTTCAGTCTACGTAAGGACGATCACAAGATCCTGGGAGCTGTTTACCTACGTTTCACAAGGCGCATCTCGCACTCTGCCCTCACGTCAGGGTAGAGTTTCCCCCGGGATCGTCCCCGCCGTCCAGTGCACGGCAGGGACGCGAGCGTCGTGGCGAGGCCCCGACCCGGGCCCGGACGGCACCCGAAGACTTCCGGGCAATGATGCCCGACCGGCAACCGCAGGGTTGCCGCCCTGTCCGGCACGGCCCCCGCCGAGGCGGCCGGGCCGCCGGAGGGATTCCTCATCCTGTGGAATCAGCACGACGCGCGTGTGCGTCCAGCGGCATGGACGTGTGCGCCCGAACAGAAACGGTTGCATGTCCTCACCGCTGTCCGCAGCCCCCAGGCTGCGCCCGTCCAAACCCGACTGGCTGGCCTCCCCGAAGGTCCTGCGCACCGAGGTGCTGGCCGGCCTGGTCGTGGCCCTGGCCCTCATTCCCGAGGCGATCTCCTTCTCGATCATCGCCGGCGTCGACCCCGGCGTCGGGCTGTTCGCCTCCTTCACGATGGCGGTCGTCATCTCCGTCGTGGGCGGCCGCAAGGCCATGATCTCCGCCGCCACCGGCGCGGTCGCCCTGGTCATCGCGCCACTCAATCGCGAGCACGGGCTCGGCCACCTGGTCGCCGCCGTCATCCTCGCCGGTGTCTTCCAGGTGATCCTCGGCGCGCTCGGCGTGGCCAAGCTCATGCGGTTCGTCCCCCGCTCGGTGATGGTCGGCTTCGTCAACGCCCTCGCCGTCCTCATCTTCATGGCCCAGGTGCCGGAGATGCGCGACGTCCCCTGGGCCGTCTACCCGCTCATCGCCGCCGGCCTGGCCCTCATGGTCTTCTTCCCGAAGATCACCAAGGTGATCCCGGCGCCACTGGTCTCCATCATCGTGCTGACCGTGATCACCGTCGCCGCGGGCATCGCGGTCCCCACGGTCGGCGACAAGGGCGAACTGCCGTCCTCCCTGCCGGTGCCGGGCCTGCCGGACGTGCCCTTCACCCTGGACACCCTGACGACCATCGCCCCCTACGCGCTCGCCATGGCGCTGGTGGGCCTGATGGAGTCGCTGATGACGGCCAAGCTGGTCGACGACATCACCGACACCCGCTCAAGCAAGACCCGCGAGTCCATCGGCCAGGGCATCGCCAACATCGTCACCGGCTTCTTCGGCGGCATGGGCGGCTGCGCCATGATCGGCCAGACGATGATCAACGTACGGGTCTCGGGCGCCCGCACCCGCCTGTCCACGTTCCTCGCCGGCTCCTTCCTGATGGTGCTGTGCATCGTCTTCGGCCCGGTCGTCTCCGACATCCCGATGGCCGCCCTGGTCGCCGTCATGATCATGGTGTCGGTGGCCACCTTCGACTGGCACTCCATCCGGCCCAGGACCCTCAAGCGCATGCCGCCGGGCGAGACCGTCGTCATGGCCACCACGGTGATCGTCGTCGTCGCCACCCACAACCTCGCCATCGGCGTCGTCGTCGGTTCCGTCGCCGCGATGGTCAT
>NZ_JAPSKQ010000221.1 GCF_031181555.1 Streptomyces sp.
GCGCCGGCGTCACGCCGCCGAGGGCTGCCACGCCTCCTGGAACCGGCGGCGGGCCCGGAACAGACGCGAGCGGACGGTGCCCACGGGCAGCGCGAGCACCTCGGCCATCTCCTCCTCGTTCAGCCCGTAGGCGCGCAGGGTGAGGACCTGCCGGTGCGCCTGGGACAGCCGCTCCAGCACGTCACTGATGTACACCGCGTCCAGGGGATTGGTCTCCTCCTGCGAGTCCACCTCGGAGCAGCAGCTCTCCGCGCCGTAGCGCCTGGCGGTGCGGATGGCCTCGCGGACCGTCACCGAGCGCACCCAGCCGTAGAACGCCGCCGGTTCGCGCAGGGAACCCAGGCCGCGGTAGACGGCGAGCAGTGCCTCCTGCGTGGCGTCGGCACCGTCGTCGTGGGTGATGGACCTGCAGATGCGCGCAACGTAGGGCGTGATGGCGGTCAGCAGGTGGTTCATCGCGTGCTCGTCGCCGGCCTGGGCCCGGGGGAGCAGCGTCAGGGGGGAGGGCAGTTCGCTGACGGTCGTCATGGCGGACAGAAGTTCCTTACACAGCCGGGCGGGCGGGGGTCGGAGGGGCGAACGGGCGGTGCTCAGCCGGTGGCGTGGGCGAGAGCCGGTTCCACCGGGTCCGTGAAACGCAGCAGCCCGGCGCGCACGTCGTCGCGGAACGCCCGCATGAAGGACGGGCTGTAACAGGCGGTGGAGTGCGGGAACTCGATGGAGAGCCGGCCCTCGAAGGAGACCACGCACGCCATGACGGGGCTGCGTCCCGCCTGCGGGAAGTAGTGTTCGCGGGCCGGAACGAGGCGCACGTCGGCCGCCCGCAGCCCGTCCGGCAGCCGCGGACCGGGGACCACGCCCATGTTCGTGGCGATCACCGTGGCCAGTTGCAGCGCGGGATTGCGGGGGATCTCCGGCGTGATGCGCATCTCGTGGAAGTGGTCGCCGCGGGCCAGGAAGTCGCCCAGCCGGGTGTGCACGGCACGGGCCAGCTCCAGCGGCTCGGAACGCGCGGCCACGTCCAGGGTCTGCAGGTGGGTGGTGACCGCGGGGACCAGGTCGGAGGCGGGCACCGGCGGGGTGAGCCGCGCACGCAGGTCGACGGGGGAGAGGCAGCCGAGCGTGCGTGCCCCGTCGTCCCCGGCCAGGCGCCGCCGGGCCGCCGTCAGCAGCGTCGCGGCGATCAGGGCGTGCACGGAGACACCCGAGGCGCGCGCCGTACCGCGCAGCCGGGAGGTGAGGTCCGCGTCCAGGGTCAGCCGGCGGACCTCGATGTGCCCGTCCGGGTCGCCACCCTCATCGCCCGCGGTGTCGTACGGGACCAGCTCGACCGGGTGGCGCCGTATCTCCTCCAGCCGGCCGTCGAGGTACTTCGCCGTGTCGGCCTCGTCGGCCGGAGGCAGCAACCGGCTCACGGGCTCGGGCCAGCGCGGGAGTTCCGAAGCGGCAGTGCCGTCGGTGGTGCCTTCGACCAGCGCCCGGTAGCGGTCCCACAGCGCGTTGTGCACCGCGATGCTGCTGTGGCCGTCGGTGATGGTGTGGTCGATCACCAGCACGAACAGGTGGCTCCGGCCGTCCGGCGCGCTGACCAGCACGGCACGGCTCAGCGGGCCGCCGACCGGCAGCGGCCTGTTCAGCTCCGCCGCGTAGGCCTCCTCCTCGTCGCCGGTCCGGGTGATCAGCCGGGGCCGCTCGTCCGCGCCGAGAACCCGCAACACGTGCCCGCCGCCGTCCTGTTCGATGCGCGAGCGCAGCGGCGGGTTCGCCTCCGTCAGGGCGTCGAACGCGGCGGACAGCGCCGCGAGGTCCACCGGTCCACGCAGGGTGCAGGACAGCACGGCCCTGCTTCTCTGGCCCACGTAGAGCGTCTCGACCGGACACAGCACACGGTGCATGCCGTCAGCCTTCTTTCCGTCGTTCGTTCCGGAAATCCACGGCCCCGGGACACAACTGCCACCGCGGCGGTCCGCGGGGAGGTCGGGGGCCTTTCGAGAGTGCACGGCCGACCGCGGCCGAATCCAGCCGAGGGCCCGGCGCGCGGTGAAGTCGCGTGATTTCCCTAGAAGTTGCGTCCCGGCGCGCACTCCCCGGCACCCCGAACTTCAGGGAAACCCCTGAACCGGTGCCCCGGGAGCCGGTTCACCTTGACCCCGCCGGTGCCGGTGCAGCACCGTGCTGTGCCGTGAAACCGGGTCAGGTGACGTGATCCCCCTGACCTCGGTGTGCGGTCCCTTTCCCCGCCCCGTGGGCAGGCGGCCCGGCGCGCAGCCACACGCGCGGGCGGCACGGGGGTGGCCGCACCCGTCCGATCCGGCCGGGCCTTCGCCGTCCGGGACATCTACGGCTTGCCACGTAAGGGTTGCGCTATGTCACTCCAGGAGGACGCACGTCGACCGCTGTCCGGAGCCCAGGAGGGCCTCTGGTACGCCGGACGGCTCGCACCGGACAGTGCCGCGTACAACACCGCGGAGGCCGTGGAGATCCACGGACCCCTCGACACCGCCCTGTTCGAGACCGCGCTGCGGCGCGTCGTCGCCGAGGCCGACACCTTCGCCCTGCGTTTCGCCGACACCGACGACGGCCCCCGCTGCCACCCCGCACCGGACGCGGACGACTGGCCCCTCCACCGGGTCGACGTCAGCGGCGCCGGGGACCCCGAGGCCGCCGCGTGGGAGCACGTCCGCACCGACCTCGCGACCCCCGTCGACCTGGAGAAGGGCCCCCTCTTCGCGCACACCCTGCTGACCCTGGCGCCCGACCGCCACCTCTGGCTGCTGAGGGCACATCACCTGCTCCTGGACGGCTACAGCTACAAGCTCCTCGGGCGCCGCCTGGCCGACACCTACAACGCCCTGGCCGAGGGGCGGGAACCGGAGCCCAGCGCCTTCGCACCGGTGAGCCGGCTCCAGGAGGAGGAGGCGGCCTACCTCGCCTCCGAGCGGCACGCCCAAGACCGTGACCACTGGGCGCGGCGCCTGGCCGACCTGCCCGAGCCCGCCCGGCTCACCTCCCGCACGGCGGCCCCCACGGCGCCCTTCCTGCGCCGCACCGCCGAACTGACGCCCGCCGAGACCGAAGCGCTCGACGCCGCGGCGGCCCGCCTCGGTGTCCGGCGCACCGACCTGCTCACCGCCGCGACCGCCGCCTACCTGCACCGGATGACCGGCGTCGAAGACCTGGTGCTGGGCCTGGCCACGATGAGCCGCCTCGGCAGCGCCGCCCTGCGCACCCCGGGCACCGCCTCCGACGTCCTCCCGCTGCGCGTGGCAGCCACCCCCGGCACGCCCGTCGCGGAGCTGGTCCGAGCCGTCGCCGGTGAACTGACGGCCCTGCGCCGCCACCAGCGCTACCGGGGCGAGTTCCTCCGCCGCGACCTGGGCCTGCTGGGCACCGGGCACCGGCTGTACGGACCGGTGCTCAACATCGTCCCGTTCGACGAGTCCCCGGTCTTCGCCGGACACCCCACCACCTGGCACCACCTGTCCGGCGGAGCCGTCGACGACTTCCAGATCTCGGTGCGTCCCGGACCCTGCGGCGGCGGCCTGTGGCTGGCCTTCGACGCCAATCCCGCCCTGTACGGGGAGGACGAACTCGCCCTGCACCGCGAGAGGTTCCTCGCGGTGCTGCACCGGCTGGCCGCGGCCGAACCGGTGACGCCGCTGGGCGACCTGGACGTCCTGCTGCCGGGTGAACACCCCCGCGACACGCCCGTCCGCACCTTCCCGGCCGAGCGGACCCTCACGGAACTGTTCGAGGCACAGGTGGCGGCCGGGCCCGAGCGCACGGCCGTCAGCCACGGGCACGAACGGCTCACGTACGCCGCGCTCAACACCGAGGCAAACCGGCTCGCCCGGCTGCTGACCGCGCACGGCGCGGGGCCCGGCCGGGTCGTGGCGCTCGCCCTGGAACGCGGCCTGCGGCTGCTGCCCGCCCTGCTGGCCGTCCTCAAGACCGGCGCCGCCTACCTGCCCCTGGACCCCGGCCAGCCGGCCGAGCGGCTGCGGCTCGTCGTCGAGGACGCGGCCCCCGTGGTGCTGGTCACCGAGCAGGCCCACGCCCACCTCGCCCACGACGCCGTCCCCGCCGTGCTGCTGGACGACCCGCAGGTGACCGCGGACCTCGCCCGCCGCTCCGGCGCCGACCTGACCGACGCCGAACGGCACGGCCCGGCCGGCCCGTCCGACACCGCCTACATCATCCACACCTCCGGCTCCACCGGCCGCCCCAAGGGCGTACCCGTGCCGCACGCCAACGTCGTACGGCTCTTCGCCGCTGCGGCCGAGCACTTCGACTTCCGTGCCGACGACGTGTGGACGCTGTTCCACTCCTACGCCTTCGACTTCTCCGTGTGGGAGATCTGGGGCGCCCTGCTGCACGGCGGCCGGCTCGTCGTCGTGCCCTACGCCGTCAGCCGCTCGCCGCGCGAGTTCCTGGACCTGCTGCACCGGGAGGGCGTCACCGTCCTCAACCAGACGCCGTCCGCGTTCGAGCAGCTCGTCGACGCCGACGCGGAACACGGGGGCGATGCCGGGGCGTTGCGCTACGTCGTCTTCGGCGGGGAGGCCCTGCACCCGGCGCGGCTGCGCCCCTGGACCGAACGGCACGGCCTGGACCGCCCGGCGCTGGTGAACATGTACGGCATCACCGAGACCACCGTGCACGTCACCCACCACCGGCTCACCGCGGCCGACCTGGACGACCCGCGCCGTGCCGGCGCCATCGGCACTCCGCTCGCCGACCTCCGGGTCCACCTGCTGGACGCCGCGGGACGCCCGGTGCCGCCCGGCGCGACCGGCGAGATGTACGTCTCCGGCGCCGGTGTCGCCACCGGCTACCTGCACCGCCCCGAGCTGACCGCCGAACGCTTCCTCGACGACCCCTACGGCCCGCCCGGCACCCGCATGTACCGCTCGGGCGACCTGGCCCGGCGCCGCCCCGACGGCACCCTCGACTACCTCGGCCGCGCCGACGCCCAGATACAGCTGCGCGGCTTCCGCGTCGAACCCGGCGAGATCGAGGCCGTCCTCGCCGCCCATCCGGGTGTCACCCGCGCCGCCGTCGTGCCCCGCCACGCCGGCAACGGCGCCCTGCACCTCGTCGCCTACACCGTCCCCTCCGGCGACGACGCGCCCGTGAGCCCCGCCGACCTGCGCGCCTACGCCGCCGCCCACCTGCCCGAGCACATGGTCCCCGCCGCCTGCGTCCCGGTGGAGACCCTGCCGCTGACCGCGAACGGCAAGCTCGACGTCCAGGCCCTGCCCGACCCCGACTTCACCGCCGCCGCGTCCGGCACCCGCCCCGCCACACCCGAACAGACCTTGGTATGTGCCCTGTTCGAGGACGTGCTGCAGCTGCCGCGGGACTCCGTGGGGGTGGACGCCGGCTTCTTCGACCTGGGCGGCGACTCCCTGCTCGCCACCAGACTGCTGGCCCGTCTGCGGCACGAGACCGGCGCGGAGATCCCCATCACCGCCCTGTTCGAGACGCCGACCCCGGCGGCGCTCGCACGGCGGCTCGCCGTACGGGCGCACGATGCCCCGCCCTGGCCGGTCCTCGGCGACGCCGCGCACCCCCAGCGGGTGCCGCTGTCCTTCGCGCAGGAACGCATGTGGTTCCTGCACCGGCTCGACGAGGGCGCGGCCACCTACCACATCCCGCTCCTCGTCCCCGTCGGGCCGGAGCTGGACGCCGAGGCGCTCGACGCGGCCCTCGGCGACCTGGCCGACCGGCACGAGAGTCTGCGCACGGTGATCGCCGAGCACGACGGAGTGCCCTACCAGCGCATCCTGGCGCCGGGAGAGCTGCGCCCGGTGCTGCGGCGGATCGACTGCCCGGCCGCGGAGGCCGCCGCCCATGTCACCGCCGCGCTGCGGCGCCGCTTCGACCTGACCGCCGAAAGCCCCCTCGCGGCCTGGCTGCTGGGCAGCGGCACCGAGCGGGTCCTGCTGTTCGTGCTGCACCACGCCGCCGCCGACGGCTGGTCGCTCGGCCCCTTCGCCGCCGACCTGTCCGCCGCCTACGCGTCCCGCCGCCAGGGGCGGGCACCCGACTGGACCCCGCCGACGGTGCAGTACGCCGACTACGCACTGTGGCAGCGCGCCCTGCTGGCCCCCGGACCGGACGGCCCCGGCCGGCTGGAACGGCTCACCGCCCACTGGCGCACCGTGCTGGACGGCCTGCCCGAGGAGTGCACCCTGCCCGGCGACCGGCCGCGGCCCACCGCGCCGCGCGGCGGCGGCGCGCACGTCGAACTCGCCGTCGACCCCGCCCTGCACCGTGCTCTGCTGCGCCTCGCCGACCGTGAGGGCGCCAGCCTGTTCATGGTGCTGCACGCCGCCGTCAGCGCCCTGCTCACCCGCTGCGGCGCCGGCGAGGACATCGTCCTCGGCACCCCCGTGGCGGGCCGCACCGAACCCGGCCTCGACCCCCTGATCGGCCTGATCGCCAACACCCTGGTGCTGCGCGCCGACACCTCCGGCGACCCCGCCTTCCGGGACCTCCTCGCCCGGCTGCGCACCGCCGACCTGGCCGCCCTGGACCACCAGGACCTGCCCTTCGACCGGCTGGTGGAGGACCTCAACCCGCCCCGCACGCCCGGCCGTCACCCCCTGTTCCAGGTGATGCTCGCCCTGCAGAACAACAGGCCGGCCGTCCTCGAACTCGACGGCACCCGCACCGAGTTGCGGCCCACCGCCACCGGCACCGCCAAGTTCGACCTCTTCGTGGACGTCCTGGAGCGCCACGGCCCCGAGGGCACCCCCGACGGCCTGACGCTGCACGTCGAGTACGCCACCGACCTCTACGACGCCGGCACCGCCGAGGCGTTCGCCCGCGCGCTGCACGACGTCCTGAGCACGGTGAGCGCCGACCCCGGGACCCGCCTCGGGGACCTGCCCGCGCTCCCCGAGCGCACCCCCGCCCCGGCCGCGGCCGATCCCGCCGTCCTGGAGGACGCGGCCCTGTCCGTGCCCGGCATCCGCGGCGCCCACGCCCTGCCCGGCGGTGGCGACGCCCCGTCGCGCCTGTACGTGGTGCCCGGGCGGTCCGACGCCGCCGAACGCGTCGAGGAGTTCCTGGACCGCGCGGGCCACGGCTCCGTCCGCGTCACGGCGGTCAACGCCCTGCCCCGGGCCGAGGACGGCACCGTCGACAGCGCGGCACTGCGCGCGCTGCCCGCCGTCGACGCGACCGCGGCCCGGACCTGGCGGGAGCGGCTCGCCCAGCTGCCCGGCGTCACCACGGTCGACGTGTCGGTGGAGAACGCCCCCGAGGAACTGGACCGCCGCCACACCGGACTGCCCGACCGCTCCGCCGAAGCCGCCCCCGCCGCCCGCAGCGCGGAAGCCTCCGGCGTTCCGGCCGTCAGCGAAGGCCCCGCCCTCGCCGAGCCGTCCGTGCCGAGCTGGGTCGAGGCCCTGCGCCGTGCCGCCGCGCGGGACCGGGGCGACATCGTCCACGTCCACGCCGACGGCAGCGAGCACCGGCGCACCTACGCGTCCCTCGTCCCCGAAGCCTCCCGCGTCCTGGCCGGACTGCGCCGGGCCGGACTGCGCCCGGGCGACCAGGTCATCCTCCAGTGCGACGTCACCGAGGACTTCCTCGCCGCGCTGTGGGGCTGCGTCCTCGGCGGCTTCGTCGCCGTCCCGCTGACCGTCCCCGCCTCCTACGACACCCCCTCCGCGGCGCTGACCAAGCTGGAGGGCATCTGGCGGATGCTCGGCCGCCCCTGGATCGTGTGCTCCGCCGGCCGCGAGGCCGGTCTGCGCGCGGTCGCCGCCCGGCAGGACTGGCCCGGGCCGCGCATCACCACCGCCGACGCCCTGCGCGAGGCCCCCGAGGACCACGACTGGCACCCCGCCGAACCGGACGACCTCCTGCTGATGCTCATGACGTCCGGCAGCACCGGCCTGCCCAAGGCGGTGCGCCTCACCCACCGCAACGTGCTGACCCGCTCGGCCGCCACCGAGCAGATGAACGGCCTCGGCGCCGACGACGTCTCCCTCAACTGGATCCCGCTCGACCACGTCACCGGCGTGGTGATGTTCCACCTGCGCGACGTGTACCTCGGCTGCCGCCAGATCCACGCCCCCACCTCCTGGATCCTGCAGGACCCGCTGCGCTGGATGGACCTCGCCGACCGGCACCGGGTCACCGTCACCTGGGCGCCCAACTTCGCCTTCGGACTCCTCGCCGAACAGGCCCACCGCTTCACCGGCCGCGCCTGGGACCTGTCGCCGATGCGGCTGGTCATGAACGCCGGTGAGGTCGTCGTCGCCTCCGCCGCCCGCGCGTTCCTGCACACACTCGAGGCCTTCGGCCTGCCGCAGGACGTGATGCACCCCGGCTGGGGCATGTCCGAGACCTGCTCCGTGGTCACCGACGCCGTCCTGCCCGCCGAACCCGTGCCGGGCGAAGGGACGTTCGTCAGCTGCGGCCGGCCCTACCCGGGGTTCGCCATGCGGATCGTCGACGAACAGGGCACGGTCCTCACCGAGGGCGAGGCGGGCCGCTTCCAGGTCCGCGGCACCTCGGTGACCGGCGGCTACCACGACAACCCGGCGGCCAACGCCGAGGCGTTCACCGACGACGGCTGGTTCGACA
>NZ_JAPSKQ010000051.1:0-15290 GCF_031181555.1 Streptomyces sp.
GGGGGGGGCGCCGGGGCTCCGGCCGGCCTGAGCCCCGGCACCCGGCGGTCGCTCAGCGGACCTCGCCCGGGTAGCGGACGCCGACGCGGTCCCGGATCGCGTCGAGCGTCCGCATCACGGCGAGGGTGCCGTCGAGCGGGACGAGCGGCGACTCGGTCTCGCCGGCCCGCAGGGCCCGCATCGCCTCCGCGGCCTCGTGCCTGAGGCTGCCCCGGGGGCCGTCCGCCGGGTCGGCCGTGAACTCCTCGGGGTCACGGCCGTCCCGGTGCAGCACGAACCGGTCCGGGAAGAAGAAGCCGTACGGGACGTCGATCCGGCCCTTCGACCCGGTGACCGATGCGGAGGTCGCCGTGCCGCCGACGATGGAGCAGTGCACCGAGGCGAGCGCGCCGTCGTCCCAGGAGAGCAGCGCCCCCGTCTGGAGGTCGACGCCCTCCTCCGAGAGCGTGGCCCGCGCCACGATGTCCGCCGGTTCCCCGAGCAGCAGCTGCGTGAACGACACCGGGTACACCCCGAGGTCCAGCAGCGCGCCCCCGCCCAGCGCCGGGTCCCGCAGCCGGTGCGAGGCCGGGAACGGCCCCGCGAGCCCGAAGTCCGCCTGCACGCTGCGCACTTCGCCGATCGCGCCGTCGTCGACCAGCGCCTTGAGCCGCCGCACCATGGGATTGCAGTACATCCACATCGCCTCCATCAGGAAGCGCCCGTTCTCCCGCGCCAGCGCGACCAGTTCCGCCGCCTCGCGCGCGTTCAGCGTGAACGGCTTCTCGCACAGCACGTTCCGCCCGGCCTCCAGGCACAGCCCGGCCGCCGCGCGGTGCGCCGAGTGCGGCGTGGCGACGTAGACGATGTCGACCTCCTCGTCCCGCGCCAGCGACTCCCAGTCGCCGTACGCCCGCGGTATCCCGAACCGCTCGGCGAACGCCTTCGCCGGCTCCGGCGACCGCGACGCCACCGCCACGACCTCCGCGTCCGGCAGGTCCACCAGATCCGCCGTGAACGTCGCGGCGATACCGCCGGTCGCGAGGATTCCCCAGCGCACGTTCTGCCTCGTCATCCGTCCCACCCCTGCTCGTGTCGTCGGCACCTCGGCCGCGGACGTCGATGGAAGCGCTCCCATGACATCGCCGTTGACGCCGAGCACTCCGTACGAGCTGAGAGCATAGGGAGCCGATGACCTAGAAAGGGAGGGGCCACATGCCCGAGGGCGGGCCGTCCATATCGAATCCGACCACGAACCCGACGTCGAAAACCGACTCAACGGCACATTCGCCGACGAACCAGGCGCCGCATCCGACGGCGAACCCGACGGCGGGCGCCGCGTCGGCGCTCCGCGCGACCGCCCGCCGCACCAGCCTGCTGGTCACGTTCCTCCTGGGCGGCCTGACCGCCACGCCCCCGCTGGCGATGGACATGTACCTCCCCGCCCTTCCGGAGGTCACCCGGTCCCTGCACGCGCCCGCCGCCACCGTCCAGCTCACGCTCACCGCCTGCCTGGCCGGCATGGCGTTCGGGCAGCTGGTGGTCGGCCCGATGAGCGACCGGTGGGGGCGCCGCCGCCCGCTGCTCATCGGCCTCGCGGTCTACGTCGTCGCCACCGCGCTGTGCGCGTTCGCGCCGACCGTCGAACTCCTCGTCGCCTTCCGGCTGGCGCAGGGACTCGCGGGCGCGGCCGGCATCGTCATCGCGCGGGCGGTGGTCCGTGACCTGTACGACGGCGTGGCCATGGCCCGCTTCTTCTCGACCCTCATGCTGATCTCCGGCGTCGCGCCGATCGTGGCGCCGCTCATCGGCGGGCAGGTCCTGCGGGTGACGGACTGGCGGGGCGTGTTCGTCGTCCTCACCGCCGTCGGGGTGCTGCTGGCGGCCCTGGTCTGGGCGAAGCTGCCGGAGACGCTGGCCCCCGCCGACCGCCACGGCGGCGGTGTCGGCGCGGCCCTCGGCTCGATGCGCCGGCTGCTCGCCGACCGGTCCTTCACCGGCTACACGCTCACCGGCTCCTTCGCCTTCGCCTCCCTCTTCGCCTACGTCGCGGCCTCCCCGTTCGTCATCCAGGAGATCTACGGCGCCTCCCCGCAGACCTTCAGCCTGCTGTTCGGGCTCAACTCGATCGGGCTGGTGATCATGGGGCAGATCAACGGCAAGGTGCTGGTCGGCCGGGTCCGGCTGGACCGGGTGCTCGGTCTCGGGCTCGCCGTCGTGGTCGTCGCCTCGGTCGCGCTGCTGCTGAT
Source organism: Streptomyces sp. (assembly GCF_031181555.1). Lineage (GTDB taxonomy): Bacteria > Actinomycetota > Actinomycetes > Streptomycetales > Streptomycetaceae > Streptomyces > Streptomyces fimbriatus. Next base: position 2,229 of record NZ_JAPSKQ010000051.1, read on the forward strand.
GTCGCTGGGCGTGTTCGGCGAGGTCGGGCTGGCGCCCGTGGCCGCCGCGCTGTTCGTGCTGATGTCCGCGATGGGCATCACCCTGCCCAACACCCAGACCCTCGCCCTGATGCGCACCAGGCAGGCCGCCGGTGCCGCGTCGGCCCTGCTCGGCACGTCGTCCTTCCTCGTCGGCGCGATCGCCTCCCCGCTGGTCGGGGTCGCCGGGGAGGACACCGCCGTCCCGATGGCCGTCGTCCAGCTGGCCTCCGCCCTGGTGGCACTGGCCTGCTTCGTGGGAATGTGCCGTCCCTGGAACGGACGGACGAGCGCGGAGGGTGAGGGCTTCTGAGCGCGCCGAGACTGCGCCACGGCACCCCGGAACGGGCCGGACTCGACCCCGGGGAACTGCGCCGGCTGGTCCGGGAGGTCCACGCCCGCACCGCCGGCGAGCGCCCCTGGGCGGCCGGCGCCGTCGTGGTCGCCGGCCGCGGCCCGGTGCTCGCCGTGCAGGAGGCGGCGGGCTGGGCCGTGCGGTACGCGGCGTACGACGAGGAGACGGACACCGCGGTGGAACTGCCGCCGGCCGACCGCGTGCCGATGACCGTGGACACCCCCTTCGACCTGGCGTCCCTCACCAAGCTGTTCACCTCGGTGGCCGCCGTGCAGCAGATCGAGCGGGGCACGCTCGGCATCGACGCGCGCGTGGGCGCGTACCTGCCGGACTTCACGGCGGCGGCGCGGCACGGCGTCACCGTCCGGCAGCTGCTCACCCACACCTCCGGGCTGCGCCCCGAACTCCCGCTGTACGACTGCGCCGACGACGCGGAGCGCCTGGCGCTGCTCCGTGCCGAGCCGCCCGTCGGCGTACCCGGCACGTACTGCTACTCCGACCTCAACATGCTGCTGCTCCAGCACGTCCTGGAACGCGTCACCGGCCGCACGCTCGACACGCTGGTCCGGGACGGCATCACCCGCCCGCTCGGCATGACGGCGACCGACTTCGGACCGTGCCCGGACGCGGCGGCCACCGAGGACCAGCGGCGGCCGTGGGCCAAGGCGGACCGGGGGATGCTGCGGGGCGAGGTGCACGACGAGAACGCCTGGGCGCTGGGCGGGGTCGCGGGCCACGCCGGCCTGTTCTCCACGGGACGGGACCTGGCGGTGTTCTGCCGCACCCTGCTGGCGGGCGGTTCGTACGGCCCCGCCCGCATCCTCGGCCCCGACTTCGTGGACCTGCTGCTCACCCCGCCCGGACTGGGCTTCGCCCTGGACCAGCCCCGGTTCATGGGCGAACTGGCGGGGCGCGGAGCGGCGGGGCACACCGGTTTCACGGGGACGTCGCTGGTCCTGGACCGGGCCACGGACACCTACCTGGTCCTCCTCGCCAACACCGTCCACCCCCGCCGCCGCCCGGCCCCGGACCACACGCCCCGCGCGGACGCGGGGACACGGATGGCCCGGGCGGTGCGGGGGATCTGAGAAAATCGCGAGGTGAACGCCCCCGCCGCCTCCCTCACCCCCGCCGAGACCCTGCGCAGCGCCCTCGCCGGGCTGCTCGACGGACTTCCGCCGCGGCAGGCCGCGCAGGCCGTCGAGCGGCTGATCACCACCTACCGGGGCGCCACCCCGACCGGGGCGCCCATCCTGCGGGACCGCGCCGACGTGGCCGCGTACGCCGCGTACCGCATGCCCGCGACGTTCGAGGCGGTGCGCTCGGCGCTGGAGGCGTTCGCGGACGCGGTGCCCGGGTGGGTGCCCGGCGACCACGTGGACGTGGGCGGCGGCACCGGCGCGGCGGCCTGGGCGGTGAGCGCGACCTGGGACGGGAAGCGGCCGGTGACGGTCCTGGACTGGGCCGAGCCCGCGCTTGCCCTCGGCCGGGAGATCGCCGCCGCCCGCCCCGCCCTGAAGGACGCCCGCTGGCAGCGCTCCCGCATCGGAGCGGAGCTCACCCTCGGGAGCACGGACCTCGTCACCGTCTCCTACGTCCTCAACGAGCTGACCGCCCCCGACCGCGCCGCCCTCGTCGACGCCGCCGCCGGGGCCGCGCAGTCCGTCGTGATCGTCGAACCCGGCACCCCCGACGGCTACGCCCGCGTCATCGAGGCCCGCGACCGCCTGGTCCTCGCCGGCTTCCGGGTCGCCGCCCCCTGCCCGCACAGCGCCGCCTGCCCCATCGTCCCGGGCACGGACTGGTGCCACTTCTCGGCCCGGGTCAGCCGTTCCTCGCTGCACCGCCAGGTCAAGGGCGGCTCCCTCGCCTACGAGGACGAGAAGTTCAGCTACGTCGCCGCCACCCGCCTCCCGGTGAGCCCCGCCCCCGCCCGCGTCGTCCGCAAGCCGCAGATCCGCAAGGGCCAGGTCCTCCTCGACCTGTGCGAGACGGACCCGTCCCTGCGCCGGGCCACCGTCACCAAACGCCACGGCGACCTGTACCGGGCGGCCCGGGACACCGACTGGGGCGACGCCTGGCCGCCCCCGGCCGGTCGCTAGCCGTCACCGGCCGAGCGGGGTCTCCCGCCCGTCCCCTCCCGCGTCCTGTCGCTCCTGTTGCCCCCGCTGCTTCTCCTGCAGCCTGCGCAGCAGCTCCCGCTTCCGGATCCGGGGGTCGTCGCCGCCTCCGACGCGGCCGGCGCGTCCGCCGCCGCGCAGGGCCGTGCGGCCGAGGTGCTGTCGGGTGCCGCCGACGCCCAGCATGTTTCCGGCTCCGCCTCGTGCCACGGTGTCCTCCTTGTGCGCGTAGATGACGAGACGTATCGTCTCGTGTTCGACGCTCACCACTGTCCGGCGAGACGCGCCGTCTTGTCAACCTGATAAATTCGGCCCATGGCCCACAAGCAGTCCGCCCCCGACGCCACCCGCCGCAGCGAACGCTCCCGGCGGGCCATCTACGACGCCGCCCTCGCCCTGGTCGCGGAGGTCGGCTACCCGAAGACCACGATCGAGGGCATCGCCGCCCGCGCCGGTGTCGGCAAGCAGACGATCTACCGGTGGTGGTCGTCGAAGGCCGACGTCGTCCTGGAGGCGTTCCTCGACCTGAGCGAGCAGGCCGCCGAGGCCGCCCGGGCCGCCGGGCAGGAGTCGTACGCCATCCCGGACACCGGCGACCTCGCCGCCGACCTCAAGTCCGTCCTGCGCGCCACGGTCGACGAGCTGCGCGACCCGGCCTTCGAGGCGCCGTCGCGCGCGCTGGCCGCCGAGGGCGTCGTCAACGAGGAGCTCGGCCGCAGGTTCGTGGCCAAGCTGCTGGAACCCCAGCTCCAGCTGTACGCCGACCGGCTGCGCTCCGCGCAGGAGGCGGGTGACGTCCGCCCCGACGTCGACCCGCGCATCGCCCTGGAGCTCTTCGTCTCCCCGCTCGCCCAGCGCTGGCTCCAGTACACGGGCCCGATCTCCTACGAGTACACCGACACCCTCGTCGACTACGCCCTGAGCGGCCTGACGCCCCGCTGACCGCACCCTTCGCGGGACGCCTCACCGCCCCAGCGCGCGGCTCACCGTCCCGATCGCGCGCACCGGGTGCCGGGCCAGCCGCCCCGGGGCGTCCGTGATGATCCCGTTGCAGCCGAGGGCCAGTGCCCGGTCCCGCTGGCCGGGGGTGACGACCGTGTGGGCCCACACCCGGGGGATGCCGGAGCGCACCGCGCGCAGCAGGTCCACGTCCCGGGCCCTGACGTCGACGTCGAGCACGTCGACGAAGGAGCGCCAGCGCTCGGGCCGGTCCGTGCGCAGCTGGCGGGCCGAACGCCACAGCTGCGACAGCAGGCCCAGGCGGTGGACACGGCGGGCGACCCCGGGGTCGTTGGTGTTCACGAGGACCGAACGGGTCAGACCGCGGGCGCGGATCAGCGCGGCCAGCCGGTCCAGGCCGCGCGGGTCCTTCGCCTCCAGCATCAGCACGATCCGCCCGCCGAAACGGTCCAGCACCTCGGCGACCGTCGGCGGCCGCTCCGAGCGCCAGCTCCCCGGCAGCGAGGCGCGCGGCCGCAGCCGGACGCCCCGCCACTCCCGGGCGTCCAGGGCGCTCACCTCACCGCCCAGATAGGTGGTGCGGTTCAGGGTCGCGTCGTGGAGGACGACCGGCGTGCCGTCGCGCAGCAGCCGGGTGTCGAAGTCCAGCACCTGCGCCGTCCCGCGCCGGTACGCCGCCATCAGCCCCGACATGCTGTTCTCGGGGACCTCGCGGGCCCCGCCGCGGTGGGCGACGTAGGTGACGCGGGGCAGCGAGTCCACCGTCAGCGGGCCGCCGCCCCATTCCAGCGGGGCCGCCGGGCCGCCGCCGTGACCCGCGAGGGTCAGCGAGACCGCGGAAGCCGCGGCCAGGCCCGTCAGCGCGATCCATGTGACCATGGCGACCACGGTAGGCACGCACGTCCCGGCACGGCGTGCAAGGACACCCGGTCCGCCGCGCCGCGTCCCGGGGCCGGACGCCACCCGGCCCCCGCGTGCGTACCCTTCGCCCTGTGAGGTACCCCTCGTCCTGTCCGGGCGTTCTCGTCCCACCTGCGCCGATTGTGGGCTCCGGCCCCCCGATGCGCACGATCGTGGGACCATAGGGCATGCTGTTCCGCACGACGGCGAGGCGAGGGGATAGATGAGCGCGGAGTTCGGCGGCCGAACCGGCCGGCAGGGCAAACTCTCCCAGTGGCTGCGAAAACGCCGCCCGAAGCAGGCCGCCGACGAAGGCGGCCGTGAGGCCCTGCTGCTCGCCGCCGCCGACGCGGGACTGCCGTTGGCGCCCGCCGCCCACCCCGCCGGATACCGGTGCTCCTGCGACCGGGTCGGCTGTCCCACCCCCGCCCGGCACCCCGTGTCGTTCGCCTGGCAGACCCAGTCCACCACCGACCGCGCCCAGATCGAGCGCTGGGCCCGGCACCAGCCGCAGGCGAACTTCATCACCGCGACCGGCATGGTGCACGACGTCCTCGACGTGCCCCTGGACGCCGGCCGCGAGGCGCTCGGGCGGCTGCTCGACGCCGGGATCGAGGTCGGCCCCGTCGCCGAGAGCGACGACGGCCGGATGCTGTTCTTCACCCTCACCCGCGGCACCCCCGAGGACGAGGACGAGTGGTGGCCGTGCGAGCTGGACTGCCACCCGGAGACCATGGACGAGCATCCCGGCCTGCGCTGGCACTGCCGCGGCTCCTACGTCCTCGTACCGCCGGCCCGCCTGCCCGGTGACGACGACCAGTCGGTGCACTGGGTCCGCGGCCCGGAGCATCCGCTGCCGGACCCGCTGAGCCTGCTGGAGGTCCTCACCGACTCCTGCGCCCGCCACGCCGGCGAGCAGTCCGACCACGCGGGCACGGCCTGGCCGCTGCGCCGCTGAGCCCACGGCACCGCGCACCCGTGCCGTCGACGGCGCCGGCGCCCCGCGTCCGTCCGTACGCGCTGTCCGCCGGTACGGCTACTCGCCCTTCGCGGCCGTCAGCCCCTGGATCCGTCCCAGGATCTCCACGCCGCCCTCGACCGGGTCCAGGGCGACCTCGTTGGAGACGAACTCCATCGTCAGGGCCTGCTGGATCTCGCCGGTCGTCAGCGCCAGCACGTTCTTGTTCGGCGTCGGCACCGACGCCCCGGCCGCGGCGGTCTGCTTCTCGAAGTGACGCGTGGTGAAGAACACCAGCGCCCCGCCGTCCTTCGTGCGCAGTGCCAGCGGCGCGTAGTCGCCGTTCGTCATCGGCTCGTCGATGTACTGCGTGGCCAGTCCCGGCCGCGTCGACCTCTTCTCGCGCAGTGTCCGCCACGCGCTGGTGTGCGGCCCCTCGGCGAACGCGTCCCCGCCGTCCTTCAGGTACGTCGTGTACTCCTCGCTCAGCTCACCCGGCGGTACGGCCAGGTCGCCGGCGTTCGCGGGAACGGCCTCGGCCCAGCCGTCCTTGTCCGTCTTGAACTCCGGTACGTCGTCCGGGGCGACCAGCGTCAGATACGCCGCTTCCCAGGTCTCGTCCAGGCCGTCACGGGTGAACACCAGCAGCCAGCGCACGCTGCCGCCCTTGTTGCCGGCCGCGTCGGCGAGGAACCACCGCGGCCAGCCGGCCTTCTTGGGGATGGTGAACTTCGCGTCCGTCAGCTTCAGCGGCACGTGCCCGGGGTTGCCCTCCGGGTTGTTGGCCCGCCCGGCCTTCAGCCGCGCCGCGTCGATGTCGGCGAGCGCGCCGGTGGTGCGGTCGGCGTCCAGGGAACTGTCGTACGCCTTGTCCGCCGCGTTGTACGCGGCCGTGAACTCCCGGAGCGCCTCGGCGGCTTCGGCGCGGGTGGTGGCCGGGAGCACCTCCCGCTCGCCGTGCACCACCACGCATCCGCTCGCCGTCAGCGACAAAGCGGTCACCGAGGCCGCCATCAGCGCGCTCCGGCCAGGCCTGCGGAGCCTTCGAAGGCCGAGATCCCTGCTCATCCGGTTCCTTCACCTTCCCCTTCCCGGAGGGGAACCCTACCGGGGCGCGCAGCAGTTCGAGCGCCGGGACCGGATACCGCGGCCACACCGTGACGCGACGCGACGGGCGCGCCCGGCCGACGGACGGCCGTGGCGGTCGAGGGCGGTCGGGAGCGCCCGGGAACGACCGGAGGGGCGCCGGGGGAACGACCGGGGACGGCCGTGTCGGGCCGGCCCGGCCCCGCTGCCGCCCCGCGGTCCACGGCCCCGTGCTCGTCCCTCAACTGGCCGCAGGGGTGAGCCCATGGGCTGGAGGAGACGCCCGGCGGCCCGGTGCACGACGGACGCCGGCACCTGTCCCCGCGGTCCGCCTTCGCCCCGGGCATCCGGACCGAGGACCTCGTGCGCGACCGGCCGACCGGCGACGAGGAGTGGCGGCGCACCGCCGACGAGGTGACCGAGGCGTACCGGCGGGGGGCGGAACGCCCGCCGCACCCGGTGGACGAGCGCGGACGGACGGCCCTGGAGCGCCGGTACGCCGACACGGTGCCCTCCCCGCCGCACGACGGCGCCCCCACCCCCACCTCCGCCCGGCCCCTGGCCTGCGGCCCCGCGGCCTGGGACGACCTCGCCGCCCGCGCGGTGCTTGAATGCCCCCGTGACTGACTACGACGTGCTGCGCGTCTTCTGCGGCCCCCGCGGCGGGTACGGCAACGAACTCGGTGTCGTCCGCGACGGCTCCGTGCTGCCCGAACGGAGCGAGCGGCAGGAGTTCGCCGCGAAGCTCGGCTTCAGCGAGACCGTGTTCGTCGACGACCCCGAGCGCGGGGTGATCGACATCTACACCCCCACCCTGCGCCTGCCCTTCGCCGGCCACCCCTGCGTCGGCACGGCCTGGCTGCTCGACGTCCCCGAACTCGTCGTCCCCGCCGGAGTGGCGGGCGCCCGGCAGGACGGGGAGTTCTGCTGGATCGAGGCGCGGGCGGAGTGGGTGCCGCCGCGCACCCTGCGCCAGTACGCCACCGCCGCCGAGGTGGACGACCTGCCCGTGCCGCCGAAGGGGGAGTGGATCTACGCGTGGGCCTGGCTGGACGAGCCGGCCGGCCGGATCCGCGCCCGCGCCTTTCCCGGCCGCGACGACGGCATCGACGAGGACGAGGCGACGGGCGCCGCGGCCCTGCTCCTCACCGACCGACTGGGACGCGCCCTGAACATCACCCAGGGCACGGGCTCCCAGATCCTGACGGCACCGCAGCCGCAGGGGTGGACGGAGATCGGCGGACGGGTGTACCTGGAGCGCTGAGCGCCGTCCGGGACGAGGGGGCCGGTGCGGCTTTGGATCCGTACCGGTTCCGGAGCCGGACCGTCGAGCCGCGCGGCTTCGGCAGGGGCTACGCCGACAGCGGGAACTCCTCGCCCAGGGCCCGGAAGACGTCCGTGTTCAGGGCGAACGCCCGCTTGCACTCGGCCACGATCCGCTGCTTCTCCAGGTCGTCCACCGGGACCGCGTCCAGCAGTTCCCGGTAGCCGCGCTTGAAGGCGGCCGGGTTGGGGATCTCCTCGAAGACGTAGAAGCGGACCCCGTCGCCCTTCTTCGTGAAGCCCCAGGTCTTCTCCGCCTTGTCGCGGATGATCTGCCCGCCGGACAGGTCGCCCAGGTAGCGGGTGTAGTGGTGGGCGACGTAGCCGGCCGGCCAGTCCCGCGCGCACGCGGCGATCCGGTCGGCGTACGTCCGCGTGGCGGGCAGTGCGGTCAGGGCCGAGCGCCAGCCGGGGCCGCGCAGGTGGGCCAGGTCCCGCTCCAGCGAGGCCAGCCGGAACAGCTCCGGCCGGACGAACGGGCCCGCCACCGGATCCGACGCCAGCGACTGCGCGCCGGACTCCAGCGCCTCGTACACGAACCACAGCTGCTCGGTGTAGCGCGCGTACGCGTCCACCCCCAGCCGGCCGCCCAGCAGGTCGCTCATGAACGTCGAGGTCTCCGCTTCCACGTGCTGCTCGTGGGAGGCGGTGCGGATGAGGGCCGAGAAGGAGTCCATGGATCCAGATCTTCTGTGGTTAGGTTTACCTAAGTCAATGCCTTGCCGACAGGTTGTCGGAAACTTCCCCCCGCTGGTCCCGGCGCAAACAACGCACGCGACGCACGCGACGCAAACAAAAGGCCCGCCCCCTCCGGGAGGGGGCGGGCCACAGGGCGGAAGAGGCTACGGCAGGGTGAGGATGTCCGCGCCCGTGTCCGTCACGACCAGCGTGTGCTCGAACTGGGCCGTGCGCTTGCGGTCCTTCGTCACGACCGTCCAGCCGTCGTCCCACATGTCGTACTCGTGCGTCCCGAGCGTCAGCATCGGCTCGATGGTGAACGTCATCCCCGGCCGCATGACCGTCGTCGCGTGCGGGCTGTCGTAGTGCGGGATGATCAGACCCGAGTGGAACGCGCTGTTGATGCCGTGCCCGGTGAAGTCCCGCACCACGCCGTAGCCGAAGCGCTTGGCGTAGGACTCGATGACCCGGCCGATGACGTTGATCTGCCGGCCCGGACGGACCGCCTTGATCGCCCGGTTCAGCGCCTCGCGGGTGCGCTCCACCAGCAGCCGGCTCTCCTCGTCCACGTCGCCCACCAGGTACGTGGCGTTGTTGTCGCCGTGCACCCCGCCGATGTACGCCGTCACGTCCAGGTTGACGATGTCGCCGTCGCGCAGCACCGTCGAGTCCGGGATGCCGTGGCAGATCACCTCGTTGACCGAGGTGCACAGCGACTTGGGGAAACCGCGGTAGCCGAGCGTCGAGGGGTAGGCGCCGTGGTCGCACATGAACTCGTGCGCCACCCGGTCCAGCTCGTCGGTGGTCACACCGGGAGCGATGAGCTTCGCGGCCTCCGCCATCGCCTGCGCCGCGATCCGCCCGGCGGTCCGCATCGCCTCGATCGTCTCGGGCGTCTGCACCTCCGGCCCGGTGTACGGCGTCGGGGCGGGCTTGCCCACATACTCGGGACGGCGGATGTTTCCGGGCACGGAACGGGTGGGAGACAGCTCCCCTGGGACGAGCAGCGACTGGCCAGACATGCCGGCGAGTCTAATTCAGCGGCGATGGGGGACCATCTTCCGTGGCGAGAGGAGCCGGTCATGCCCCTGTTCAAGAAACGGACGGTCGGAAAGCCGGGCGAGTGGTACTACTGCCTGGAGCACAAGAAGGTCGAGGAGGGCCCGGACTGCCCCGGCAAGGACCGCTTCGGCCCGTACGCGAGCCGCACCGAGGCCGAACGCGCCATGGAGACGGCCCGCGAGCGCAACCTCCAGTGGGAGAACGACCCCAAGTGGCACGACGCCCCCGCGGGCGGGCGGGACGAGGACTGACCTCGCGCGGGGCGGGTGGCCGGGGCGGCCGATCCCGCCCCGTCCTGTCCCGGGTGCGGGCACGACCGGGCCGGGACGGCGGCTCACCAGCGCGTCGGCGGGGGTGCCGTCAGCAGGTCGGCCAGCCGCGACAGGCGGTCCCGGAAGCGGCGGGGCCCCCTGCGGGCCGGCAGGGCGTTCTCGCCGGCCGCCGCGCTCACCAGGTGCTGCACGGTGTCCAGGTCCAGCTCGCAGCCGTCGGGGACGGGCAGCGCCTCGTGGGCCATCGCCGGGAGCTCGCCGTCGACGGGACCGAGGGACAGCAGCGTCGCCCCGGCCCGGCGGGCGTCGGAGACCCGCTCGAGCAGCGGGGCGGCCGGCTCCCCGGGCGCCACCACCAGCAGGGTCTCGCCCCGCCGCGCCGCCTCCAGCCGCCCCAGGCCCACCGCCAGGTGGGCCGGGTCCGAGGGGCGCGCGTCGTGCCGTACCAGCGTCGGGGCCAGCTCCGGCGTGCCCGACCAGGCGGCCTCGTCCACCAGGTGCGCCGCCAGGTGCCACGGCTCGTACTCCCGCGTGCCCACCAGCAGCAGCCCGCCGCCGTGCGACACCACCGACCCGCGCAGTGTCCCCGCGAAGTGCCGGGTGGCGCCCAGCCACTCCGTCCCGGCGAGCACTTCCCGCAGCAGTGCGACCCGTACCGCGTCCATGGGGCCGCATCCTGCCCCAACCGTGCCCCCGCGGACCGGTGTTCGCCCCGGATTCGCCCGTCCCGGGGATGCCGGGGGCGGTTCCGTGACGGGGCTCACGCCGGCCGGGAACGGTGCCGCGGCGGACGTAGAGTCGGGCCATGACCTCCACCGACAGTGCACAGCAGCCCGAGAAGACCCCCGCGAAGGCCCCCGCCAAGGACCCCTGGGACCTGCCCGACGTCTCCGGGCTCGTCGTCGGCGTGCTCGGCGGCACCGGGCCGCAGGGCAAGGGGCTCGCCCACCGGCTCGCCAAGGCCGGCCAGAAGGTGATCATCGGCTCCCGCGCGGCCGAGCGCGCCCGCGCCGCCGCCGAGGAACTCGGGTACGGCATCGAGGGCGCCGACAACGCCGAGACCGCCCGCCGCAGCGACATCGTGATCGTCGCCGTGCCCTGGGAGGGCCACGCCGCGACGCTGGAATCCCTGCGCGAGGAACTGGCCGGCAAGCTCGTCGTCGACTGCGTCAACCCGCTCGGCTTCGACAAGAAGGGCGCCTACGCGCTCAAGCCCGAGGAGGGCAGCGCCGCCGAGCAGGCCGCGGCCCTGCTGCCGGACTCCCGGGTCACCGCCGCCTTCCACCACCTGTCGGCCGTGCTGCTCCAGGACCCGGAGATCGACGAGATCGACACCGACGTGATGGTGCTCGGCGAGGTCCGCGCCGACGTGGAGATCGTCCAGGCGCTGGCCGGGCGCATCCCCGGCATGCGCGGCATCTTCGCCGGGCGGCTGCGGAACGCCCACCAGGTGGAGTCGCTGGTCGCCAACCTGATCTCGGTCAACCGCCGGTACAAGGCGCACGCCGGGCTCCGGGTCACGGACGTATGAGGCGATGGGGGACACTGGACGCCGTAGCAGTGTCCCCCGACAGGAGCCAGCACCCATGCCCCGCCTCGCCCTCTACGCCCTCGTCGTCTGCCTCCTCGCCGTCGCCGCGGCCGTCGTCTCCTTCGTGCGCGGCGGTGTGTTCGTCGGCATCGTGTGGGTGCTGCTGGCGGGCCTGTCGTCCAACATGACCTGGTACTACCTCAAGCGCGGCCGGGCGGCGCGGGACGGCTCCGTCACGGGCTGACCGAGCAGATCCCGTTCGTGTCCCGCCAGAAGCGGAACAGTTCGTAGCCGCAGTACGTGTCGAACTCGTGGATGCCCAGGGTGTCCAGCAGCGAGTCGACCACGCCGAAGAACGCGCCGTTCACCGCCGGCAGCCACAGCAGCGCGAAGACGAACAGCAGGCCGAACGGTGCGAACGGCTCCACCTGCCGGCGGACGCCGTGCGACAGCCAGGGCTCGATCACGCCGTAGCCGTCCAGCCCCGGCACCGGCAGGAAGTTCAGGATCGCCGCCGTGACCTGCAGCAGAGCCAGGAACGCCAGCGCGAACCGGAAGTCGGCCGGCACGCCGTCCAGCGCGTCCAGCCAGAACGGCGCCGTGCACACGACGGCGAACAGGACGTTCGTCAGCGGTCCGGCCGCCGAGATCAGACTGTGCCGCCACCGCCCCCGGATCCGGCCGCGCTCGATGAAGACGGCACCGCCGGGCAGACCGATCCCACCCATGATCACGAACAGCACCGGGAGCACGATGCTCAGCAGGGCGTGCGTGTACTTCATCGGGTTCAGCGTGAGGTAGCCCTTCGCGCCGACCGAGATGTCGCCGCTGTGCAGCGCGGTGCGCGCGTGCGCGTACTCGTGCAGGCACAGGGAGACGATCCAGGCGGCCGTCACGAACAGGAACACGGCCACGCCGGGCTGCGCCGCGAACCCGGTCCAGGTGGCCCAGCCGGTGACCGCGGTGACGGCCAGGATCCCGAGGAAGACGGGACTGATCCGGCGGTCGCCGGGACGGATGGCGGCGGTGGTCAATGGGGCTCCCAGGACTGTCGGACGCACGGTGGCACGCGGGCGGACCGCCCGACGGTACCGGGCGCACCGGGAAAACGTCTCGCGCCGGTCGGCGGTTCCTAGCAGGGTGGGGGCCGTGGGGCTCTGGCACGTGTTCTCCGAGGACTGGCAGACGGAGTGCTGCGGCGAGCCGTTCGCGGTGGGCGACGAAGTGAGCCGGCCGCTGCTCCTCGCCGGCCCCGGCGACGTCCTCGGCGGTGGCTGGCACGACCGGCTCACCAAGATCACCGGCCTGGTGGAGGACGTGCCGGACGGTGAGGGCGCGGTGCGGGTGGTGCGGGAGGAGAGCGGGCTCACGGTGGCCCTGCACGACGGGTCCGCCGGCGGGGAGGAGCCGGGGGAGCGGGACGGTGTCCGCGCGGGGGACCGGATCCGTCTCGTCGGCCTGCTCTCGGTCGAGCGGCACGGCGGCGAGTGGCCCGAGGCGCGGGGGCGGGTGCGGGCGGTGCAGCTGCTGACCCGGGGCTTCGTGGCGACCGCGCCCGGCTCGCGCACCTTCGAGCCGGTGCCCGGCGAGCGGTCGCTGCGGTCGGTGGAAGGCTGCCCGGAGTGGTTCGCCGACCGGGACACCGGGCCGGGACCCGACGGCCGGGCCCGGCGGCGGGTGGAGTCGGCCGTCGTGGTCACCCTGGACGTACCGGGCACCGACTCCTGGCTCTCGTACGCCGTCCGCGAGGCCCGCGGCATCCCCCACCGCGACGCCGGACCCGGCGCGGAGACCGCGGA